>CAIYDT010000218.1 GCA_903924985.1 uncultured Acetobacteraceae bacterium | reverse complement strand
GCTGGGCGTACGCCGGACCGAAACCACCTCCGACGAGCAGGTGTTCGGCGGCAAGCTGGATGTCGCCATCCCGCTGACAACCGATATCGCGGCGTTGAAACCCGTCGTCCGCCTGATGGGCGTGGTCGGTAATCGCGACGTTCAGGGCGAAGCCGGCGGCGGCATCCGGCTGCTGGATTGGCAGCCTCTGATCGCGGCCGACATCCAGGCCCCCTATAGCACCGCCGGCGCCAACTACTTCTTCACTGACGGCCTGAAGCCCTATATCGGCATCGACTCTCTGGCTCGGCCCAGGGCGCCGAAGTCCGTCATTGGTCTTCCGCCGACTGACGGCTGATCTGGCGACCGAGAGGGTTCCCAGCGCAGCAGCCATCGGCTATGGGGACCCCCTTTAAACTGGTCGGATCGATGCCCCATTCTACCCTCGATACCCCCCTCGGCACGACCGAGGCCACCGCCGTCGAGGACGACTGGCGGCCGCAAGCCCAGCCCGACCTGCCGGCCTTGCGGGCCGAGCTGGACCGGATCGACAACACCATCCATGCGCTGTTGATCGAACGCGCGGGCGTAGTGGAGAAAGTGGCACAATCCGGCAAGCCCGCCGCCTTCCGCCCGGGGCGGGAGGCCGATATCGTCCGGCGCCTGGTGGCGCAACACACCGGCACCCTGCCCCCGCAGACCGTGTTCCGCATGTGGCGGGAGTTGCTGGCCGGCACCACCGGCATGCAGACCAAGGTGATTATCGCCGTCTGCGAAATCGGTCCGGGCGCCGTTCTCACCCAGCTCGCGCGGGAGCATTTCGGCACCGCCACCGCCTTGCGCGCGCATGGCAGCCCGGCCCAGGCGTTGAATGATGTGTCGTCCGGTGCCGCCACGATCGCGGTGCTGCCATTGCCCACGGACACGGACAGCACCCGCGACGACTGGTGGGCGACGCTCGCCAACCGCACCCCCCGCCTGCACGTCATCGCCCGCCTCCCCTTCTGGACCGCCAGGAATGAGGGTGCGCCGGCCGCCCAGGCGCTGGTCGTAGCCACGGCCGCGCCGGACCAAAGCGCCGCCGACCGTTCCTTTCTGGTGGTGGAGCTGAATAACGACGTCAGCCGCGACCGCCTGTCCCAAAGCCTGGTCAGCGCCGGCCTTACCCCCGGCGTCATCCTGCTGCGCCGCGAGTCCGACACCGCCTTCGCGCTGATCGACGTCGCGGGGTTCCTGACCGACGACGATCCGCGTTTGACGAAGCTGGGCGGCACCGCCCGCCGGCCGGCCGTGCTGGGCGCCTACGCCGAACCCATCCAGGGAGACTCCCCATGACGACCGGCCCCACCCCGCGTCCGGAAATCCTGGGGATTCATCCCTACGTCGCGGGCGAGTCCACCGTCGCTGGCGCCAACCGCACGGTGAAGCTGTCGTCCAACGAAGGCGCGTTCGGCGTACCCCCCGGCGCGCAAGCCGCCATCAAAGCTGCGACGGAGGAGGTCTTCCGCTACCCCGATGGCGGCGCCACCGCCCTGCGCAACGCCCTTGGCAAGCGCTGGGGCCTGGACCCCGCCCGTATCGTCTGCGGCGCCGGATCGGACGACCTGCTGTACCAGTTCTGCCTGTCCTACGGCGGGCCGGGACGGGACATCGTCATGTCCGCGCACGGCTTCACCATCTACGAGATCGCGGGCGTCTACGCCGGCAGCCGGGTCATCAAGGTGCCCGAACGCAACCTGTGCACCGACCTGGACGCGATGCTGGCCGCGGTTTCTCCCGCCACGCGGCTGGTGTTCATCGCCAACCCCAACAACCCCACCGGGTCCATGGTCAGCGCTGAGGAACTGGCGCGTTTCCGGGCGAAGCTGCCGGCGCATGTGCTGCTGGTGATCGACTCCGCCTACGCGGAATACGTGACCCGAGCGGACTACGACACTGGGGTCAAGCTGGTCGATGCCACCGACAACACCGTCATGACCCGCACCTTCTCCAAGGTTTTCGGGCTCGGCGGCATGCGGATCGGCTGGTGCTACGCGCCCCCGGCCGTGGTGGACGTGCTGAACCGGGTGCGTGGGCCGTTCAACGTGTCCGTTGCCGCCCAGGCCGCCGCCATCGCCGCCTTGGCCGAACCCGGCTGGGTGGAGCACAGCAAGGCCCACAACGCCGAATATCGGCAGGTCCTGACCGAGGGCCTGACCGCGGCCGGCATCAAGGTGTGGCCGAGCGAAGGCAACTTCGTGCTGGCGGATTTCGGGACGGTGGACAAGGCCAACGCCGCCGACGCCTTCCTGCGGCGACGCGGCATCATCGTGCGCAAGGTCGGCGGCTACGGCCTGCCGCACTGCCTGCGCATCACCGTCGGCACCGCCGAGGAAACCGGCCTGGTGATCGAGGGCCTGACGGCGTTCGCCCACCATGGCTGACCCCCTCTTTAAGCGCCTGACGTTCCTGGGCATCGGCCTGATCGGCTCCTCCGTCGCGCGCATCGCGCGGGAGCGCGGCGACATCGCCGGGGAGATCGTGGTGAACGCCCGGACCCAGGCCACGCTGGACCGGGTGATGGAATTGGGCTTCGCCGACCGGGTCGAGTTGGACCCGGCCGAGGCGGTGAAGGGCGCGGATTGCGTCATGCTGTGCGCCCCGGTCGGCGCCTTCGCGGCATTGGCCGAGCGGATTGCGCCTTTCCTGGCGCCGGGGGCGGTGCTGACCGATGTGGGATCCACCAAGCAGTCGGTGATCCGGGACATTGGGCCACTGGTGCCGGCCGGCGTGCATTTCGTGCCCGCCCATCCGGTGGCGGGGACCGAGTATTCCGGGCCGGATGCCGGCTTCACCACGCTGTTCCAGGGTCGGTGGACCCTGCTGACCCCGCCGCCCGGCACGGACGAAGAGTCGGTCGAGAAAGTCGCCGAACTCTGGCGCCGCTGCGGGTCCATGGTGGAACGCATGGAGCCGGGGCACCACGACCGCGTCCTGGCCATCGTTTCGCATTTGCCGCATCTGATCGCGTTTACGATTTGCGGCACCGCCGACGACCTCGGCAACGAAAGCCGGCAGGAAGTGGTGAACTTCGCGGCCTCCGGCTTTCGGGATTTCACCCGGATCGCGGCTTCTGACCCGGTGATGTGGCGGGACATTTTTCTAAACAACCGTGAAGCGGTGCTGGAAATGTTGCAGCGCTTCATGGAGGACGCCCAGGCCATGGCCCGCGCCATCCGGTGGGGGGATGCCGCGTATATCGAGGACAAGGTCGAACGGGGGCGGAAGATCCGGCGGAGTTTGATTGCGACCAAGCAGGCTTAGGCTGGATAAGATTTTCATGCTTGGGTTGGGTGGTTAGACTGATGGCTTGGGATGAGCTCACCGTCGACTGCGCAGCGGATCTTCCTGGAGCTGAATATCTACCCTTTGTTCGCATGGAATTTCTTTTCTGGCTATTGGACCGACGCCGGATGTACATTGGAGAAGTGGTCCAGGCCGTCCCTTGCAGAAAAGGGTTGCTAGCGCGTGAGCGGGGGAATAGTTGCGTGCACCAAATTGGTTGAGGGGTGGACGCTCAGCTATCCGCTCATTTTATCATGAACGTCCAGAGCAATAAAATAATCCGAAGGCAGCTTCTGGCTTATCGAAAAGAATCGGGGTCCCGCCGCCAGGATTCCGGAGCCTGTCCGTAATTCTGTGTGCGAGGCATAACCGACGCCGAGGAGCGTATTATGCCGACCAAAGCGAAGACCGTTGACCGCGCGGTCTCCAAGCTGCCGTCGATCCAGAAGGAGCTGGTGAGCCTTTTTCTGACCGGCCCGATGACCGGCGAAGCGATCAACGAGGCCGGTGCGGCCTTCAAGAAGGCCCTGATCGAGGCGTCTCTGAATGCCGAACCGACACCACCCAAAATCGCCGAGCATCTGTGGCCCTGCCACCCACGGCTGACAGTGCTACTCTCAGGAAAGTCGTGGGTGGCAGGGCCTTCGCCCGCCATGACGGGTAAGGGTTTGCCGTTCAAGCCTTGACCGACACAATCTCGTCCCAAAGCTCCGCATACTGCTTCTGATAAGCCGGCCACACCTTGTCCATCGCCAGCTTCCGGAACGGTTCGCGGTCCGGTGCGTTGATCTTCATGCCAACCGGTTCCAACTGGCTCTTGGCGCTGGCCTCGCTGTCGACGGATTCCATCGCCTCGCGGCTGCGACCTTGCGTCTCTCGCCCGACATCCAAAAACAGCTTCTGCTGCGCCGGCCTCAGGCCGTTCCACATCTCCAGGTTCATGACCGTCAGGGTCGAGCCGTAGTTATGCGCGGTCAGTGAGTAATATTTCGACACCTCGTACGCCTTCAGCGGCACCATGTTCACCACCGGCAGATCGGCACCGTCGATAACACCCTGTTGCGCCGCGGTGATCACTTCGGCCCAGCCCAGAGGCACAGCCACGGCGCCAAGCCCGTTGACGGTGTCGGTGAAAACCTTGGACGGCTGGGTCCGCAGTTTCATCCCGCGCAGATCCCGTGGCTCATTGATTGGGCGTTTCGAGTTCCAAAAATGGCGGAACCCCAGGTCGAAGAAGAACAGAACCTTCACGCCGTATTTCTTCTGGAAGATCGCGTCCAGCTTGTCGCCGACGGAACCGTTCAGGACCTTGTAGGCATGCGGATAGTTCTGGATCAGATACGGCACCAGGAACACGCCCATTTCCGGGAAGATCGTCGCCGCCGCACCGGATGGCGTGCCGATGGCGGCATTGCCCGACTTCACGGCGTTCATGACGTCGATCTCTTTGGTCATCAAACTGCCGCCGAAGAAGTCGACCTGCAATTCGCCCTTGGACCGAGCGGTGATCTCCTTGGCCATCCATTCCAGCATCACGCCGCTGGCTTCGGGCGGCGGCGTGATGCTCGGCAGCACGAGCTTCTTCGGCTGCGTCTGGGCAAACGCTGGCGCTCGGCCCAGCGCCAGGATGCCAGCGAGACCGCCCGCCGTCTTCAGCAGACGGCGCCGTGGCGTGGGAAGCAGGGGGCGTGCGTTCATGACGGTTTCCTCATGGCGTTGTTGGAGGCGTTTTAGCACCCTAAGCCGATGGGCGTCAGGGGCAGCGTTAACCTCTCACCGAGGCCAGTGCACCCGGGGCTCCTGCCGCGACACCGGTGGCGGCTCTCCCCGCCGGATCGGCCGGGTATGTGGCGGGGGTGGCGGCCGGTCATCCGGCAGATCCTCGTTGTACAGCGCATGCGCCGCCGGTGGGATCGGCGGACGGTCCACTATCGGCTCCCGCTCCACGCGGTGGGGCGCGACGGGCACCGGGGCGTACACATCGTCGTATTCGACCGAAGCCGCCCCGGTCTCATGCCCGCGCATCGCCAAATTCCGCAGATCCAGCTGGATTTCATCCAGTCGAGCCTCGATACCCTCCAGGCGGCTTTTCAGGCCGATGACACTGAAGGGCATGAACAGGAATGCCAGCCCGTACAGCAGCGCGGGCAGCAGCAGCACCAGCGGCACCCACCAGGGCACCCAATCGGGCAGGTTGAGGTTCATGCCGGCACCCTAGCATCAGCCGCAACGCGGTTAAACAGGTACCACGGGTGGATTTCTCCCCGGCGGCGTGCCAGCTTCCGCGCCATGCTCCTGCTGACCCCCGGCCCCGTGATGACCCGCCCCGAAGTGCGCGCCGCGCTCGCTCAGGACATCGCGCCTTGGGACAACGATTTCAAAGCCGTCTACCTGCGTGTACTGGAGCGGGTGCTTGCCGTAGCCGGCGGCATCCCGGGGGAGCACGTGACCGTCCCATTGCAAGGCGCCGGGCACTTTATCACCGAAGCCGCCATTCGCACCTTCGTGCCGCTCGGCGGCAAAATTCTGATCCCGGCGACTGGCACCTACGCCGACCGGATGGTCCGCCTCGCGCGCGAAGCCGGCCGGGTTCCCGTTTTGCTGCCGATTACCGAGGATACGCCCACCGACCCGCTGGTGGTCGAGGCGGCGCTGGAAGCCGACCCAACCATCTCCCATGTCGGGGTGGTGTATTCCGAAACCGGCAGCGGGTTGATCCACGACGCCGTCGCCATCGGGGCCGCGGTGCGCCGAGCGGGAAGGCGGATGATCGTCGATGCTGTCTCGGCGTTCGGCGCCCTGCCCATGGACATCTCCCAACAGCCGGAGATCGACGCCGTCGTCTTTACAGCCAATAAGTGCATCGAGGCGCTGCCCGGCATCTCCTTCGCGGTAGCGCCGGTCGAGCGCCTGAAGCAATGCGCGGGGCAGGCCGGTAGTTGGTCGCTCGATCTGGCCGACATCCCGACCTACAACGGCCGTCCCCGCTTCACCCCGCCGGCCCAGATCGTCGCGGCGTTCGACAGGGCGCTGGACTTCTTCGATGCGGAAGGTGGGCGCGTGCCGCGGTTGGCCCGCTACACCGCCAATATGCGCACCTTCTATGACGGCATGGTCCGCCTGGGCCTGACGCCATGGCTCAGCCACAACCGGCAGGGACCGATCATCGTCAATATCCGGGTGCCAAACGATCCGGCATGGGACCTGCAACGGTTCGTCGACGCGCTGAAAGCGCGCGAGGTCCTCATCAGCAATTTCTTCAATACGCCGACACCCAGCTTCCGCGTCGGATGCATCGGCGCGATCGGCCCGGACGACATGTCCCGAGCAGTCGCGGCGATGGACTCCGCTCTGAAAGAAATCGGCATAACCCGCCGGGAGGCAGCATGTCCGTAAACCCAGACCTCGAAATTGCCCGCGCCGCCAAGATGCGCCCCATTGGGGAGATCGCAGCGAAGCTGAATATTCCGGATTCGGCGATCGAGCCGTATGGGAAATACAAGGCCAAGATCGGCCTGGATTACGTGGCGTCCCTGGAAGACCGTCCCGATGGGGCGCTGGTGCTGGTCACCGGCATCAGCCCCACCCCGGCGGGCGAGGGCAAAACTACCACCACGGTCGGCCTCGGTGACGCGCTGAACCGCATCGGCAAGCGCGCGGCGATCTGCCTGCGTGAGCCCAGCCTCGGCCCCAGCTTCGGCATGAAGGGCGGCGCGGCCGGCGGCGGGTATGCGCAGGTGGTGCCGATGGACCAGATCAACCTGCACTTCACCGGCGATTTCCACGCCATCACCTCGGCCAATAATTTGCTGGCCGCGATGATCGACAACCATATTTACTGGGGTAACGGGCTCGGCATCGACGCCCGCCGCATCTCGTGGCGCCGGTGCCTGGACATGAACGATCGCGCGCTGCGACAGATCACCGGTAGCCTGGGCGGGGTCGCGAACGGCTTCCCGCGCGAAGACGGATTCGACATCACCGTCGCGTCCGAGGTCATGGCGGTGTTCTGTCTCGCCCGGAACCTGGAGGACCTGCAGGAACGCCTGGGCAAGATGATCGTTGCCCAGACCCGCGACGGCAAGAACATCACCGCCCGAGACATCAAAGCCGACGGCGCCATGTCGGTGCTGCTGAAGGACGCGCTGGCACCCAATCTGGTGCAGACCCTGGAAGGCTCCCCTGCCTTCGTCCACGGCGGCCCCTTCGCCAACATCGCCCACGGCTGCAACTCCGTGATGGCCACACGGCTCGGCTTGAAGCTGTCCGACGTGGTGGTGACCGAGGCTGGGTTCGGCGCCGATCTGGGTGGCGAAAAATTCCTGGACATCAAATGCCGCCAGGCCGGACTGAAACCGTCCTGCGCCGTGGTCGTCGCCACCGTGCGCGCCCTGAAAATGCACGGCGGCGTGGCCCGCAACGCGCTAGGTCCCGAGAACGTGGAAGCGGTGAAAAAGGGCATCGCCAACCTGGCCCGCCACGTGGAGAACTTGCAGAAATTCGGCCTCCCTGTCGTGGTGGGCGTCAATCATTTCACCTCGGATACAGCGGCGGAATTCGAAGCCATCCGCGAGGCGATGGCCACCCAAGGCGTGGAAGCCATCTCTTGTACCCATTGGGCCAATGGCGGGGCTGGGGCCAAGGCTTTGGCGCACGCTGTGATGAAGCGCATCGACGCCAAGGAAGCCGCCTACAAGCCGCTGTACGGACTGGAAGGATCGCTGGCCTCCAAGATCGAGGCCATTGCAAAGGGCATCTACCGCGCCGACGGAATTTCCGTGCCGGACGCGGTGGCGCGCCGGCTGAAAGCCTTCGAGGACGCGGGTTTCGGCAATGTGCCGGTCTGCATTGCCAAGACGCAGTACAGCTACACCGCCGACCCCACCGTAATGGGCGCCCCCACCGGCCATACGCTGCCAGTGCGGGAAGTGCGCCTGTCCGCCGGTGCCGGCTTCGTGGTGGCCGTCTGCGGCGACATCATGACCATGCCCGGCCTGCCGCGCGTCCCGGCGGCCGAGGCGATCATGCTGAACGCGGAAGGCGAGATCGAGGGGCTGTTCTAGCCATCCGCTGAAAGTATCCGAACCTCAGGCTGAGGTGGTGGGGCTGGTCCTCCAGGTCCAACACCTCGGCCGTGGCGTTCGGGTCGAAGCGGATTTCCTTTTGCCCGGCCAGATGCACGATCCCGACCTTAGCGTAGGGGTAGTAGAATTCGACGATCGCCGGAATGCTCAGATCCACCCGCCAGGGGCGGATGTAGTTGCAGGTGGTCGGTAGCAGCTCCACCGGCAGCCCATCCTGATACACCGACAGCCCCATCGCGATTTGGTCGGACGTGAAGGGCTTGCCGCCGTGCTTGAAGATGTACGCCTGCCAGCGCCGCATCGCCTCCCAATGCGGTGAATCGGCCCGCAGCGCGTACACTCCTGCGTTCAACAGTGCCCGAGTCCCGAGGTCGCGCAGGACCTTCAATGGCAGCCCGGCATGGCGCCCATTCTTGAAATTGAACGACCGCAGTTGCGCCAGACCGCCGATGCCGCCGAACAGGAAGCGGAGGTCCACCTGCCGCTCCCAATAACGCCCCCCGCCGGGTACGATGGCCAGCGCGCCGTTATGCTGGGCGGCACCGAGCATCAGTTCGACCGCGCGGTAGTCTTGAACCCACGTGTCGGCGTCGAGCCACAACAAAGTCTCGAACCCTGGGAACAGCTGGTCCAGCCAAAGCTTGCCGAAATTGGCTGCGAGCGCCGGGCGTTTGCGCAGGCCGCCGGCTGGGAAGGTCGGATGATCCGGCACCCGGACAACCAGCGCGCCCTGGTCCCGCAGATATCCCACCTGTTCGGCGGTCAGCCCCGCGTCAATCACACCAAATGCCGGAGGTTGCCCCGGTGCGGCGGCCAGCAGCGACTGGCGCAATTCCTCGATCAGCGGGAAATACACCGAGTCGCCGCCCGTCACTGCGATTGCGTCGCGGTTCATGGGCCGGTGGGTCGCATTTGCATGCCGTATGATAGAGAGCGGGCCGCGCGCCCGTCCAGCCAGGAGTAATCTGCTTATGCGGCGTGCCCGGCGACCCGCGATCATCGGTCCAGCAGGACGAGGATGGACAACCCGCTTCCCGATGACCCCAGGAACGATGCGGCGCCGCCTGTGCCAAGCGATCAGGCCGGTCAAACAGTTCAAGGCGTTTCGTTGGCTGAGGTTCTGTCCAATCTCGACGAAGCCGCGGATTGTATCAAGGCACGCATGAGCGCCACTAGGCCGACTTCAGAAACGATAACCGGCATTTTCCCGACCCAGACCGTGTTGCCTGCCCGGGAGCCCCATGCTAGACGCCCGCTGCCGGTCGGACCTGCCCTTGCGAGGGCAGGGGTGGCCGGCCCTTTTTCACGTCCGCGTTCACGCGCGGCCTATCGATATGGAATCTCACGTGGCGTCTGAAGCGACCACAATCGCATCCGGCGGCGGTCTGACTGACCGCTACGCGGCCGCGCTTTATGCCCATGCCGACGACATCGACGCGCTGGACGCGGTGGTCGCGGAAATGGAAGCTTTGGGCCGGCTGATTGATGCATCCTCCGACCTCCGGCGCCTGCTGGAATCCCCATTGATCGACGTGGTCACTGCCACCAAGGCGGCCATGGCCGTCCTGGAAGGGTACGGCTTCGGCAAGGCGGTGCGTGATTTCGTGGGCGTCATCGCGGCTAACCGCCGCCTCCGCGCGCTGCGGGAGATCGTGAATGCTTTCGCCTCTCTCGTGGCGGAGCGCCGTGGCATAACCTCCGCGCATGTCGCCTCGGCCCAGCCTCTGAACGACGTGCAGCGCACCCAGTTGCGCGCCCGGCTGATCGAGGCCGGTTACAGCAACGTCAATATTCTGGAGCAGGTCGAACCCGACCTGCTTGGCGGCCTGGTCGTCCGGATCGGTGCCCGCTTGTACGACACCAGTTTGAAATCCCGGCTGCAACGCCTGCAGTACGCCATGAAGGGAGCCGCGTAATATGGAGATCCGCCCCGCCGAGATCTCGGAGATCTTGAAGAAGCAGATCGCCGCGTTCGATACGGAAACCAATGTCGCCGAGACGGGTCAGGTCCTGTCGGTCGGCGACGGTATCGCCCGCGTGTTCGGTCTGCAGAACGTGATGTCCGGTGAGATGGTCGAATTCCCCGGCGCCGGCATGCGCGGCATGGCGCTGAACCTGGAAACCGACAACGTCGGCGTCGTGATCTTCGGCGACGACCGCCAGATCCGTGAAGGCGACACCGTTTCCCGCACCGGCTCCATCGTCGAGGTCCCCGTCGGCGACGGCCTGCTCGGCCGCGTCGTGGACGGCCTGGGTGTGCCCATCGATGGCAAGGGCCCGCTGACCAACGTCACCATGAGCCGCGTCGAGGTGAAAGCCCCCGGCATTATCCCCCGCAAGTCGGTGCATGAGCCGATGCAGACGGGCCTGAAGGCGATCGACGCCTTGATCCCGGTCGGCCGCGGCCAGCGGGAGCTGATCATCGGCGACCGCCAGACCGGCAAGACGGCGGTGATCATCGACACGATCATCAACCAGAAGGGTGTCAACGCCGGTACCGACGAGAAGAAGAAGCTCTACTGCATCTACGTCGCCATCGGGCAGAAGCGCTCGACCGTGGCGCAGCTGGTGCGCACGCTCGAAGAGCAGGGCGCGATGCAGTATTCCATCGTCGTCGCCGCGACCGCGTCCGACCCGGCGCCGATGCAGTTCCTGGCGCCGTACACCGGTTGCACCATGGGCGAGTTCTTCCGCGACAACGGCCGTCACGCAGTGATTTTCTATGACGATCTGTCCAAGCAGGCCGTCGCCTATCGCCAGATGTCGCTGCTGCTGCGCCGCCCGCCGGGCCGCGAAGCCTATCCTGGCGACGTGTTCTATCTGCACTCCCGCCTGCTGGAGCGCGCCGCGAAGATGAACGACGAGCTGGGCGCCGGTTCACTGACCGCCCTGCCGGTCATCGAAACGCAGGCCGGCGACGTGTCCGCCTACATCCCGACCAACGTGATTTCGATTACCGACGGCCAGATCTTCCTGGAGACGGAACTGTTCTTCAAGGGCATCCGCCCGGCCGTGAACGTCGGTCTGTCGGTGTCCCGCGTGGGTTCCGCCGCGCAGGTTCGCGCCATGAAGCAGGTCGCGGGCCGCATCAAGCTGGAACTGGCGCAATATCGCGAAATGGCGGCCTTCGCGCAGTTCGCGTCGGACCTTGATGCCTCCACCCAGCAGCTGCTGGCGCGCGGTTCGCGGCTGACGGAACTCCTGAAGCAGCCGCAGTACAAGCCGATCGCGATTGAGGAGCAAGTGGTGGCGATCTTCGCCGGCGTCCGCGGGTACCTCGACAAGTTCGATATCAGCCGCATCGGGGCTTACGAGGCCCAGCTGGTTGCCGATCTTAAGGCGCGCGATCCCAGCATCATGGACGCGATCCGCACCGATCTGGAAATCAAGCCGGACGTCGAGAAAAAGCTGATCGCGTTCCTGGACAGCTTCACCAAGACCTTCGCCTGAAGGGTAGCCACTCGCCATGCCCAGTTTGAAGGCGCTTCGCACCCGCATCGCGAGTGTGAAATCGACGCAGAAGATTACGTCCGCCATGAAAATGGTGGCGGCGTCCAAGCTGCGTCGAGCGCAGCTGCAGGCGGAAGCGGCGCGCCCTTATGCCGAACGGATGGAGCGCATGGTGAATGCGCTGTCCGCTTCGGTCGCGGGCTCGCCCAATGCGCCGCCGCTGCTGATCGGCACCGGCAAGGATCAGGTGCATCTACTGATCGCCGTCACCGCCGACCGCGGTCTGGCGGGGGCGTTCAACACCAATATCGGCCGGGCGACCCGGCTTGCCGCACGCAAGCTGGAATCCGAGGGTAAGACTGTGAAAATCCTCACGGTCGGGCGCAAGGGGCGCGACTATCTGCGCCGCGAGCTGTCGTCCCGGCTGGTCGAGGGTATCAGCTATGCCGGCAAGAAGCGGCTGGAATTCTCCGATGCCGAGGCAATCGGCATCCGTGTGACCCAAATGCTCGCCGCCGGGGAGATCGACGTCGCGACCCTGATCTATAACCGGTTCAAGTCGGTGATTGCGCAGGAAGTGACGGAGCAGCAGATCATCCCCGCCCCGCCGCCGCCTGCAGGCCAAACCGCCGACACCTCGGGTGCGTCCTACGATTTCGAACCGGACGAGGAAACCATCCTCGCCCGCCTGCTGCCGCAGGCGCTGTCGATCCAGATGTATCGCGCGCTGCTGGAAAGCGCTGCCGGCGAGCACGGCGCCCGCATGGCCGCGATGGACAACGCCACGCGTAACGCGGGCGATATGATCAAGCGGCTGTCGCAGAACTACAACCGGGCCCGCCAGGCCAACATCACCAGAGAACTGATCGAGATCATCTCGGGCGCCGAAGCCCTTTGATCCCGTAACGCAGAGGAATATCAGCATGGCCAGTAACATCGTCGGACGCGTGACCCAGGTGCTGGGCGCCGTGGTGGACGTGCAGTTCGATG
>CAIYDT010000217.1 GCA_903924985.1 uncultured Acetobacteraceae bacterium | reverse complement strand
GCGTCATCTGCGTAGTCGTTCTCCAACCAGCCAGGTGCGCAAAAGCCGCAGTAGCGGCATTTGCCGCGTGCGCCCTCGGAAGGAGGCTGCCGCCCGTCCGGGGCGCCTGATGGATCCCAGTTTGGTGCGGAAAGGACGAGCGGCAGGAGAGTCATGAAGGCCTCAGGGTGCGAACTTGACCTGTGCCGGCGTGTTATTGATCGTCGCATCGGCGCCGGCGACGGTGTGGGCGGCCTTGTTGACCCATTGCGGCATCATCACCAACAATCCGCACAACACGAGACCCGCAAGGCCCTTGGCGACGTAGCCGCTCTCGCGGTTCTGCGGCTGACGGCTCTGCCACAGCGCCCAGGCAGCCGCCACGAAGACAACCATCGCAAGGACATAGGCCGCCATGCCAAGTGCGGTTCCACCGCTGTCGATGGCCTCGCTCGACATGGTGTTCATCTGCGCACCGAGGCTGCCGGCGGTGGATGCGGCCTGCGCGAATGCCTGCCCGGTGGCGATGACCGAGCCGGCGGCGCCAAAGACGCCGGCACGCAGCAGCTTTGGGGTGGCGCGGGTTTTGATGCGCCCCGCCGAGGCCCGCTCCAGGGCGAGCGCGGTGAAAGGGAAATCGTTCACTGATACTCTCCAATGTTGCCGAGGGATGAGCCCCTCAATCGGGAGGCTGCTGGAGGATCGCGCGAACAGAGAGGCGACGATCTTACCGTCCGGAAACCATCTTGCCGGGCAGTCAGGCGAGAAGGCTGACGATCCATTGCGAAATCGTCAGCACGTTGATCAGCATGACGCCGAAAATGAACTGCACGAGCGCGCCGCCCTGCGAGCGGTTGCTGCGACCGACGATGGTTGCGCGCCAGGCGAGGACCGCGAACAGGCAGGTGATCGCCCCGAACGCCTGGAAGAAGTTCTCGAATAAGGTAACGACGTTGACGATCGTTGCTGCCGGCGATGCGCCGAGGACGCTGCCTGCGCCACCCGAGGGCGGGACGTAGCTGGCCATGCTGGCCACGGATACCGTAACGGTCGATCCGCCGGTCACATTGGCCATCGTCAGGATGCGGTCGAACGAGGCCAGGACGCCGCTGAGCAGCAGCGAGACCAGTGGAACCCAGGGCCGGCCGCGAAACGGATTGTCCGGCTGCGCTTGGCGCCAGAACCCCCAGGCGGCGATGATGAACAGGATCATCGCGCCGAGATAGCAAAGCGGCGGCAGCAGCATCGACAGAACGAGACCCATCTGCGAGGCGAAATTGACCAGACCAGCCACGGGACCAGGCTCCTGTCTGCAAGCGGAAGGGGAGGAAAGGAAGCCGGGCCCTACTGGATGATGCCTCTGTCCGGGCCCTTGTCGGTCTGGACGACCCAGTTCGATCCACGTTGCTGGATGGCGGTGACGCGGCCATAGCCGGGCACCGGATCGCCGACGGCGACCTGCAGCTGCGACCCCTCCCCACCGCTGCGGTCCAGCAGGGACAGCATCGCCAAACCCGGTGAGGCGGCCATCACGCGGTAGCGGGCGCTTCCTATCGGGGAGGTTGGGGAGGCTGGCGGAGCTGGAACGATTTGCACGCCGGCGGTTGCCGACCCGGCTGGTCGCATGCGCGACGCAGTCGAGGAGGCAGCCTGAGCGTCAGCGCCGACAATGCCTCCTTTGGCAGGAACCGGCCCTGGTGCTTCTGCCCCCATTGCCGCATTGATCGCACCCCTGGCCTCCGCGAGAGCGAGACGCCGGTCGAAATCCGCCACCGCGGTATCGAACCGATCCGCCGTGCTTTCGACGCGCGACTTCAGCGCCGCGTTCTCGGCACGCATGTCGCGGATGACGATGCCAAGCCGAGCGACGAGGTTCAGCACCTCGATCTGTCCGCCGGACGTCATAGGGGCGGCGCGCAGTTCCCCGGCGGCAACGACGGGATCGGCCGGAGCCGCCGGCAGGGCCGCCATCTGTGCCGGCTGAACGGCACGCGTTGGCACAGGAGCGCTCACAACCACCGTAGCGGTCGGGGCCGGCACAGCGATAGGGATTGCACCTGTCTCCAGCACTTGGGGCGCCGGCAGGGGGCCATGCGTCTTCGGTGTCTGACCCGGAATAATCGGTGGAATCACCTCGGCCCGATCTGCCTGGACATCCGGATCCGGACTTCCGTTCTGTTCCACAGAACCGATGACATTGTGAGTAACGGAGATCGGATGGGTAATGGACGCAGGGACCTGGTTCATGGTGGCGGCCGGGGAAGGTTGGGGCGGCAGGGCCTGCGCCTTCACGGAAGCTGAGGAGGCGGGCTGTTCCCGCGACGCGGGGGATATGGACACTCTGTCCGACGGCTGCCGCTTATCGCGATCTGGCGATCCTTGACGTAGAGCGACGATTTCCTGCATCTGGACGTCGGCACTCGGCGCCGTCACCGTCTCGCGCGGACGGGTTGGCGCGAGTTGCGCCTGCGGCGCGTGCGCGACCTGAGCGGCAGGCGCGACCAGATCCTGAACCTGTTGCCCGACCGACGCCACGAGTTTTTGGCCTTCGCTGCGCAGGTGCGTTGCGTTGATCGGATAGGCGGTGTTGTAGGGCGACAGCAGGAAGCCGGCTCCCGATCCTCCGAGCATCAGAACTGCAACGGTTCCCCACAGCCAGCGCCGTTGGCGGAGTATTGGCAAAGATCCCGAGCCAAGCCGCCTGTCGCGGTCTGCCTTCATGGGTGGTTCGGTCGGCGGTCCCTCAGAAGCGTTCAACGCCTCGGTGAACGGCTCCTCTGTGACCGCCTGGGTCGGGATCTCCACGTGACCCGATGCGTCGGCTTCCCCGGGCAGCGAAACGCGGTGCCTGCCAGATGTTGGCGGTGCCAGTTCGTCGCGAGTGACGTCAATTGTGTGGGTGTCCATGGTCGCGTCCTGTGCGGGTTCCAGGCGGACAGGATCAGCGGACAGCGCGCGAACAATACCGGTTAGTTGCCGGTGCTCACGCTGGTGAGGAACATCAAGCCGACGGAAGCACCCACGTCGAGCGTCACCGTCGGCCCGTGCGGGGTCGATCGCTGAAGCTCCGCACCGATCTGCGCGCCCGCGACACCGGCCGCAATGCCGAGCTGCTGGTCGATGTTCAACTTGTTCTGCGTCGTAACACTGCCGAGCGGGCCAAGCACCGAGGTGGAATTGGATTGCGCAATCGCCTGACCCAGCCCCTGCACAAAGGCCGCCGCGGCGGGCAGCAGGAAGCGGGAGAGGTAATTCTGATCGACGTTCGAGGCGACGCCGACCTCCATCGAGCCGGGTGCCACAACCACGCCATCGACACCGATATCCTGGTTCTGATGGACGATTCTCGTGACGCGGATCACCAGCCGGTCGCGCTCGCGCGAGAAGGTGCCGATCATCCGGTCACCGGCGATCGGGCCGCTGTCGGCCTGCAGCACGACCGGACTCTGCGCGTCGGAATTGGCGGCTAGGATGGTATGGGCATAGACACCCCGTCCCGCCGGTACGAGCACCCTCTGACGGGCCGTGGAATTGGATACCTGTTGCGCTGCGGGCGGCGTCGCTTGCGCGTCGGTGTCGCCGGAGACACGCCGGCGGGGTGCTCCGGGACCGGTGGCAATGCCACCTTCAGCAGCGGCCGCATCCTCGGGTGGCAAGATCACCTCGGTGCGTGGAGGGCGTCCGCCCCAGCCGGCCATCATGCGATCCAGCAACGCCTTGAAGGCGGCGTCCTCCTGAGGCGTACGGGGTGGGGTTTGAACGACCGCCGCCGTGGCGACGGGCGGCCCGGCGGGTGCGGCAACGGCCACCACGCGGACGGGCGGTGAAAGGGCTGGGACTGTCATAGCTGGGACGATCGGAGCAGGTGGCGAGGCCACCGCCGAAGCCGGTATCGGCGCCGATGCCGGTTGCGGAGATTGTGCGGGCGTTCGCGCCGCAACGACCCGATCCGCGGCGTAGGGTCGGCTCGCGGGCATCACCGGCGTGAAAGAAGCGCCTATCTGCGCTGCGCGGACCGCCTGCTCCTGGTTGGCCATGACGCTGAGCGTGTCCTGTTGCGGATTGCTGCGCAGGCCGCCGGGCAAAGGATCGACCCGGGGCAGGGCGCCTGGCCGGGACACCGAAGGCTCGCTCGGCCGGATGGACGAAACCCCGAAAATCGCGGCCACGACCAGCATTGTGCCTACGCCGATCACGAGCAGGCGGCGAGGCCCCGCCGATCCGGAGCCATTGAAGACGCCACCAAGCCGCGGACGCGACAGGAATCCCGACATCGCATCAATCCTTCAGCTGCGCTGAAATCGTCCGGCCATCGACCGACAGCAGCACGAACGGCGTGGCGGGCAGCGCGTAGATCGTCACGCCGCCCTCGCCGTTCTCCGACGCGCTCCAGGGCGGCGACATCAGCGTGTGCCGGGTGCGCAGGTAGACGTCATCGCCGAGACGCCAGGCGCGGATGTCATCGGGTGCGACGCCTTCGACCGACAACGGCCGCGCATCGGCCGGTGCCACGCCCGCGAGCATGGCGTTCAGGTAAGGTGCGCCCGTCACAGGGGCGCCGGGCCTTGTGTCGATCCGCACACGGGCGTTCGGCCCACGATCGGCAACGCGAATGCTGACATCGGCGTCGTAGCGGTCGCGCCCGCCGACCACCAGGAAGGCGAGCGGCTTGGGCGCGCCCTGCAGCGAGACCAGCATTCCGCCCCGCGGCGCCAGTGACAGCGGCGTGATCTGCAGCACGTTGCTGCCTTTGACCGGCACACAGGAATGGAACCCGACGATCTCGACAGCAGGGCCGCTGGCACCAGCGGCATTTGTGTTGCAGTTGCCGCTGGTTCCTCCAGCGGCGTTGCTGCTGGTGTCCCAGGCGATCGGCCAGGGCTGGCCGGTGCTGTCGAAGAAGCTCATCGCGGTCGGATAGCCTTTGACTGTCTGGATGATGCTGGTCGCGGCACCGGGCGCGAAGTTGACAGCGACAGCGCGGCTGGTCGGCGAGGCGAGCGATGTCAGCGTCTCCTCCTGGGTGCGGCTGTTCTCCTGGTAGCGCCGTGCGAGATCGCGGATCATCTCCGGCGTGATCGGGATCGCGTCCTGCACGCGCCGTGTCGCCTCGGTCTGGCCTTGCGTGCTGGTCACGTCGGGGCCCAGCGGTATCGTGGATTGCGCCCGGGCAAGAGCCGGCGCCGTGAGAAGCAGCGAAACCAGAATGACGCGGTTGGAAACGATCATGGAAAACCTCCTCAGTGCTGCATGGCGACGAGGCGATCGACGACCAGCCCATCAGGGTGATCCTGGCTGTCGGTCCGTAGCACGGTGGCGATCAGCATCATGTTGCTGGTGCTCTCCTGCTGGGTGTTCTGGCAGGTCTGCACCAGCGGAAACTGGATCTCGTAGGAGAGATGGCCCGCGACCACGCTGGTCTGGTTGATCAGGGCGGCACGTGGAACCTGCGCGTAGCAGAGCATCCGGCCGCGCTTCATGGCGTCGAGATTGCCGCTCTTCAGATACGCGGTGGCAAAACTGTTCCAGCCGGTCACGGAGAAGCGCCGCCCCGCCGTGTTCAGCTGCTCGGGATAGTCGTGGTAGTTGACGTTGTAGGTGGCGAGGACAGCCTTGACGGTCCATTGCAGCAGTTCGGCGTCATCCACGATCGGGCTGTCGAGCGCCACTACCGGCCGCGGCGGGGTCTTGCCATCCACGAAAAAGTACTGCGGCTTCGGCGGATTGAGCCAGACATAGGTGGCATGGACCGCCATCATCGCGACGAGCAGCGCCATGCCGAGATTGAGCGCCAGGCTGTAGCTGACGAGCCGCGCCTGATAATCGGGGTCGGACAATCTACGGGTGACGGCCGCGCTCTGGTTCTGCATGACGCCGGTCCTGGGTGGTTCTGTCTGCAAGGATGCTGCGATGGCAGCGCGCGAACGGCGCGATGCGTGTTGGTGATCGGTCAGGCGCAGGCCAGATCGCGAAACCAGGCCTTCGATCGGGCAAGCTCGCTGAACCGGCGACCCTCGCTGCGGCGCGACCAGAAGAAGAATTCGATACCGCGGAGATCCCAGAAGGCCTTGCAGCGCTTCTTCACGTAGTCGTAGGCGGCGATCGTGTCGGCGGCCCAGGTGGGGTTGAACTCGTCGACCGTTTCGCCGCGCGGAAGCTGTCCGAGTTCCAGGCGGGTCTTGCGGCTCCGCATCGCGGCAGGAGAAATGCCCATGTCGCGGGCCGCCGCCTTGTAGTGCTGGAACGCCCAATGACGTTGGGCAATTTCCTCATCGAGCTCGGTCGTCCAGATGATCTCTTTTCGCTGGCCCTTCCGGCGGAGTCCAGAAACTGGGTGAGGGACGGCGGAGGAACCGGGCACAGCCGGCAACGGCGGATCGAAAGCCAGACCGGGCGAAGTCGGTATAGCGACCGCGGAAAACGCTGATGATGCGCGGGGCGCCAGAAGTGTCGCCGGCCTGGAGGGGCGGGAGGTCGCATGACCCGCCAGCACGACAGGAAGCGTCGCCTGGAAGGGAGAAGCACCGGCGGTCGGATCGGTCTTCGCCGAGGCGCCACATGCCGGAATGCTGGTATTCGGGCTGCCGGTGTTGAGCTTCTCGGTAAGCTCGTCGGAGGCAGTAGCCGTCAGTCGGTGGGATGAATCTTGGGAAACATTCGTGGCCGGGGACGGGATCGCGCGAACGGCAAGAGAAAGATTCGACGCTACCAGGCCCAGCATCGTCTCGGGGGGCGTCGGAGCATTGGGATCGTCCGGGCGGAACAGCGCCTTGCGATCGCGGCGGGGCAAGCCGAGCTGACGTGCCTTGGACCAGATGCCACAAGGCGAACGGCCGAAGCGCTCACCGAGGCTGGAAGCGTGCCAGCCGTCCACCCAGAGCGCGATAAAGGCCGAGATGTCGTCCGGCGACCACGGGTTTCTTCCCCCGGGCCGCCGGTGCGCCCGGCCGTGCGGCGTGGGCAATCCAAGGACGACGATGAGTTCGAGCAGCGCGGTTCGAGCGACTGCCAGATAGAGGCAAAGCGTCTCGAGACCATAGCCACGCCCGACCATGCCGGGGAGGATGCGGGCAAGCAGCCCGTCCGAAGGTGGGCAGGAAGGGCTGTCGGGCGGCGCGGCGGCAGAGGCGGCCCGATCCGACCTCCCTGCTTCCAGCTTCCCGTGCGCCAAACCGGACATCCTGGCCTCCGATCACCTTAGGTGATCGGAATACCATTATAATGGTATTGTCTAGCTTATTTTGGCCTGTCCGATGCCAATAAGAACTTTATGACGCCACTTTTGCGTGAGGTTCATCCGTGTGGCGACTTTTCCGATCCCCCCGACATATCTTCCGTCAATACCCTGAGTTCATCCGACAGGGCCCGGACTTCGGCTAGAGCATGCGAAGCGGCACCCGCCTGCAGCACCGTTCGAGACGCGATCTCGCGCATCCGCTCCTTGACGGCTTTCTCATGCACTTCGCTCTCGGTCGCGAAGATCTCACTGAATTCGACGCCCAGAATCTGCAACAGACGGCGGAACATCTGGATGGTGAAATTCTGTGTGCCGGCCTCGATGCCGTAGAGCCATCCTTTGGAACAGCCGACTTTCTCGATGACCTGCAGCGGACTGAGGCCCGATTTGTGACGCGCATCACGAACCCGCCTGCCGATCGCCTGCAGGAATTCGTCTTCGCTGCCCGGCAGGTCGTCGCCGCGGCGTGATGTTTCAGGATCGTTGTTCACGACACCCCCGATGGTACGAAGACACTCTATAGAGGCACTTTGGGCGCAACGACGTGCCCCTGTGAACGGCCGGGAGAAAAAACCAATTAACCGGTCGCGCCGCAACCCTGTTCGCGCGTTTTGCGGGCAGCCTCCCAGGCCAGCGGAGGTATTCATGCGACCCTCAAGACGGTTCATCGCGCTATGCGTTATCCTGGCGCCGTTCGTGGGGATCGGCAGCGTCAATGCCGAGTTCCAGATGGCCGGTCCGGCGGTGTCCCCTTTACCAGCGCCGGAACCGCCCGCTTCTTCCCCTGATCGTCCGTCCCGGCAGGTTTACCG
>CAIYDT010000216.1 GCA_903924985.1 uncultured Acetobacteraceae bacterium | reverse complement strand
TCTCAGTATGGCCATGGTGAAGTACCTTCATGGCCGGCCTTTGGAACCGCCAAGACGGCTTCAGGCCGCAGGACCTACAGCCATGGGTTGAACAACAACCGCGAGAACAGGGCGGAACCGGAGCTAACTGCCGGATTTAGGTTGAAATACATCAAAGAAGGAACCTCTTTTCGTCTCTACGTATGGGGCACTATTCGATATCGTGATTCTTTCGATGAAAGCCGCTTCACCAATTTTTGCTTCAGCTACGTTGATGTTGCCGAACAAGGCGCAAATCTCGAACATTGCGACCAACACAATGATTCCAACTAACGCGGCCCATGCCGCCCGCGCCCACATGCGCCCGCTCCTACATCTTACCCTCCATCATGATGGGAACTCGATTGGGCGCGCGTCGGCTCGGGTACATAGGGCTTTGGGTTGAAATGGCTTCGGCCTGACCGCTAACCCATTGATTTTCTGTATAGTGGCGGCTGCTACATAATACCGACAAAATCTGCGTGTATCTGCGTTCATCCATGTTCATCTGCGTTGAAATACTTACTTTGCGTCGAAGGGTTCAAATTGCTTCATATACGATATAGGCATGCTGATTATCCGCGCGGCTCTCGGCAGCCAGACGCTGTCATCAGCTCATAGTTCCCCCTGTGCTTGCAACCAATCCCAAACTTCAAGGCATCGTACCGCGGGGGGGGGGCGGGTCAAGCCCGACCATGACGGTGCGGGAACAGGCGGTGCCTCGTGCTCCTTGCTTCGCGCCCTCCTACCATTGTCACGACGCAAATAAATCGTGGGTGGCGGGCCTGCGCCCGCCATGACACAAAAACCGCGTCCCCTCCCCTACCGATGCGCCCGCAAAAACGACCGAGTCTGCCGCACAACCAGCGGAATCCGCTCCTTAGGCTCCTTCCACGGGAACAAGCTCACCTCCGAGTTCGGCGCCAACATCACCGTCTCCATCGCCACCGCGTAAGGATGCGCCGGCACGTCGTCCGGCAGCACCAGCACCGGGGTCTGGCAGGACCGCACGAAATCGCGCGTCACGGTGAACACGAAATCGTTCGACCCGTACATGTTCCGCAGGAACCGGTCGCACTGCTCCATCGTGATCTCGGGCCGAGCAGCGCAGAGGGCCGGGGCCCAGCCCTTCATGTTGTTGTTGTAGAACAGATCCGGCATCTCCGGACGGTTCCCGCTGGGCTGTGCCAGCACGGCGGCGATGACGCGCTCCGGCGCGCGCCGCAACATATTCCAGATGAACGGGCCGCCGATGCAGAAGCCCATCACCAGGAACTTGTCGATGCCCAAATGGTCCATCAACCCGAGGTGATCGTCGGTGTAAGCGTCCCAGGGCCTGTCGATCTCGAGCGGGCCAGTGGACTGGCTGCCGGTGGAGTTGCGCAGATCGAAGGAAATGCACCGGTATTCGTTCTTGAACTCCTCGAACACGTTGAACGGCCCGTTCACCGTGACGTAGGGGATCATCGCGTTCAGCCCGCCGCCGGGGATGATCAGCAGGGGTGGGCCGGAGCCGACTTCCTCATAGTGGATGCGGACGTTGCCTTTTTCGTAGAATGGCATTTGGGGTCTCCTTCCTTCATTAGCATCGATACGTCATCCCCGGGCTTGTCCCGGGGATGACGCGGAATTAAGCAACCAACCCCGGCACCGCCGCCCGTGCCCGCACGGCCCCTTCTCGGGCCATCTCCGAACACAGCCCGGTATAAGCCGTGGGGTCCAGCAGTTTCTGGATCGCCTCCGCCGACATATGCGCCGTCACCCTTGGGTCCGCCGTCAGCAGCCCCCCGAACGAAACCCCCTGCTCAGCCGCCGCCATCGCCGAATCATACACCACGTCGTGCGCATGCTGCCGCCCCAGCGCGGCGCCGAGGTCCAGCATCACCGCCTCCGCCAGAATCAACCCGCCGCCGAGGTCCAGGTTCGCCCGCATCCGCGCCGGGTCCAGCTTCAATCCCCGCATGATCTCCCCCAGCCGCGACAGAATATCCCCCATCGCGATGCAAGCCCGCGCCTCGGCGCTATCGAACATCAGGCTGGTGGTGCGGTCGGCCTCGTGTTCGGTGGTCATCGCTTCCAGGGCCAGGGGCACCAGGGAGCGCACCTCCGCCGCCGCCGCGATAATGTCCTGGCACAGCTTGGGATTGCGCTTCTGCGGCATGGTGGACGACCCCACCGTACCCGGCGGCACGGGTTCCTCGACCTCCCCGTATTCGGTTTTCATCAGGGTGTAGATTTCCCGCCCGATCTTGCCGCAGGTGGCGGCGAGCATGCCGAGCAGGCAAATGTTCTCCCCCAGATGGTCGCCGATGGCGCGGGAGGGCACGGTCATGGAGCCGAAGCCCAGCAGCCGCCCGATGCCCTGCTGCACCGGCGGCCCCATCTTGCCCAATGACGCATAAGTCCCCGCCCCGCCGCCAAGCATGGCAATGAACAGCCGAGGCGCCGCCTGCCGCATCCGTTCCACATGACGCAGCAACTCATCGATCCACACCGCGACCTTATAGCCAAACGTCGCGGGCACCGCGTGCTGCCCATGCGTCCGCCCCGCGATCGGCATATCGGCGCCGCGTTCGGCGAGGTCCGCCATCGCCGCCAAAGCCTCCCCGATCAGGCGGAAAAACACGGCGTGTGCCTGGCGCAGAACGAGTAAATCGCCGGTCTGGGTGATGTTCTGGGTGGTGGCGCCCCAGTGGACCCAGCCGCCATACTCCTCCCCCGTGATACGGCTGAGTTCCCAGACCAGCGGCACGATCGTATGCCCCGTCCGAGCGAACCCCTCATCCAAACGCGCTCGGTCCATCGAACTGTAATGCGCCGCCTTGGCGATGGCGTCGGCCGCCGCGACCGGAATGATCCCGAGTTCGGCCTGGGCCCGCGCCAATGCGGCCTCCACATCCAGCCACGCCTGCCAGCGGTTCTCCAGTTGATACAGCGCGCGAATGCCGGGGTCCGACACGCGGGTGGCGGTGGGAAGAGCGTCGCTCATGGGGTCCGTGTCCTGATCAGACGGGGTTGTGTTCGTAATCTTCCCGCACCGAACCCGGCGCCCGCAGTCCCGGCGGCAACGGCGCTCGGGTCGCATTCACCCCCGCATGCACGTCCAGCGCCGCCTGATCCGCCCACAGCTCCAGCAATGCGAGCCTGTCGGGGTTCACCACGCTCTGAAACACCTCGAACTGTAGGCAGCCCGGCTCCTTCGTCACGTCGGCACAGCGGCCCCGGTAAATGGCGGCGAGTTCCGATCCTTTGCCGGGTTCGGCATTGATCGACACGACAAGGCGTACGGGCATGGTGGTTCCTCCCTGGTTATCCCCCAAGCGTTGCCCCCGCTTTGCCGCGCGTCAAGCTGGGGCTACGCTGGCGACAACGCGGCACCAGGGAGTCCCAGTATGAAATTCGGCGCATCCATGTTCTTCACCGATTATTCCATGGCCCCGGGGGAGCTCGCCCAGGCGCTGGAGCAACGCGGCTTCGACTGCCTGTGGGCGCCCGAACACTCCCACATCCCGGTGTCGCGCCGGTCGGTGTTCCCCAATGGCGGGGAGGTGCCGAAGCACTACTACGACGTGATGGACCCCTTCGTGACCCTGGCGGCGGCGGCGATGGTGACGAAGACGTTGAAACTCGGCACCGGCGTGTGCCTGGTGAACCAGCGCGACCCCATCCAGTTGGCCAAGTCGGTGGCATCGCTCGACCAGATCTCCAAGGGCCGTTTCATCTTCGGCATCGGCGTCGGCTGGAACGCCGAGGAAATGGAAAACCACGGCACCGTCTATGCCACCCGCGCCAGGCTGGTGCGCGAACGGGTGGAGGCGATGAAGCAAATCTGGACCCAGGACAAGGCCGAATATCACGGCGAGTTCGTCAATTTCGACCCCATGATGACCTGGCCCAAACCGATCCAGAAACCTTACCCCCCAATTTACGTCGGCGGAACGTTCCCGCACGCCGCCCGCCGCGCCATCCGTTACGCCGACGGCTGGATGCCCCTGGCCGGATTGATGGGCGAAAACAGCGACGTGTTCAGCATCGTCCCCAAAGCGCGCGCCATGCTGGCGGCCGAGGGACGCGACCCCGCGACCTTCCCCATTTCCCTGACCGCGTCGCCCGAGGACCTGGATCTGCTGAAACGTTACCGCGACCTCGGCATCGAGCGCGCCTCCGTCGGCCTTCCGGCCGGCAACGCGGAAACGGTGCTGCCGATCCTCGACCGCTGGGCCGCGCTGATCCGTCAGGTTTCAAACTAAGGAGTTCCGACCATGCATTTCGGCGCATCCATGTTCTTCACCGACTACTCCATGAGCCCCGCCGAACTCGGCCTGGCGCTGGAGGAACGCGGTTTCGAGTCCGTCTGGGCGGCGGAACACTCCCACATCCCCCTGTCGCGCAAATCCCCCTGGGGCGGCGGCGGGGAATTGCCGAAGCATTACTACGATGTGATGGACCCCTTCGTGTCGCTGACATCGGCCGCCATGGTCACCAAAACCCTAAAACTCGGCACCGGCGTCTGCCTGGTGAACCAGCGCGACCCCATCCAAACGGCGAAGCTGGTCGCGTCCATCGACCACATCTCCAAGGGCCGCTTCCTGTTTGGTATCGGCAACGGCTGGAACCAGGATGAGATGGAGAACCACGGCACCGTCTTCGCCACCCGCCACAAGCTGGTGCGCGAACGGGTGGAGGCCATGAAAGCCATCTGGACCCAGACCAAGGCCGAATATCACGGGGAGTTCGTCAATTTCGACCCGATGATGACCTGGCCTAAGCCGGTGCAAAAGCCCCACCCGCCGGTCATCGTCGGCGGCGCCTACCCCTACGCCGCCCGCCGCGCCGTCCGCTACGGCGACGGCTGGATCCCCCTGGCCGGCCGCCCCGGCCAATACGGCGACGTATTCGATTACGTGCCCAAATTCCGCGACATGCTGACGGACGCCGGCCGCGACCCCGCGACCTTCCCGATCTCCCTGTTCTACGGGGTGGAGGATCAGGCAACCCTGTCCCGTTACCGCGACTTCGGCATCGTCCGCTGCATCGTCAGCCTGCCCTCGGCGAAGGCGGACGTGGTGCTGCCGATCCTGGATCGCTGGGTCGGGCTGATGCGGGCGGTGTAGCTGGCAGGGGACGCCGAGCGGGCTGGAAAAGAGGGGACCAAGGACCATGATGATCGCCGACGCGCAGGTGCATATTTGGGGCGCCGACACCCCGGAACGTCCCTGGCCCAAGGCCACCCATAGCTATGCGCATCGCGACACGCCCCTCGGCACCGCCGAGCTGGTGGCGGAAATGGACGTGGCGGGGGTGGATAAAGCGATTATCGTGCCGCCGTCGTGGGAGGGCGACCGCAACGACCTCGCGCAGGAGGCCTGCCGCCTGCACCCCGGCCGTTTCGCCATCATGGGGCGCGTGCCTGTCACCCCCGTCGCACCGGAGAAACTGGCGACCTGGCGGGACCAGCCCGGCTTCCTCGGTCTGCGCTTTACCGTCCGCCCCGAGCACACCTGGTTCAAGGACGGGCTGGGAGATTGGGCATTCGCGGCGGCGGAGGAATACGGATTGCCGGTGATGATGTCCTGCGTCGGCGCACTGCCGCTGGTGGACAAGCTCGCCGAACGGCATCCCGGCCTCAGGCTCGTGGTCGATCATCTGGCGCTGCGGCGGGTGAAGGACGACGCCGCCTTCGCCGATCTGCCGCTGCTGCTGGCGATGGCGAAGCGCCCGAACGTGGCGGCCAAAGCCTCGGCGCTGCCGTGTTTTTCCTCGGAACCCTGGCCATATCGCAACATTCACGGGTACATCGAGCAGGTGTTCGACGCCTTCGGACCGAAACGCATGTTCTGGGGCACCGACCTGTCCCGCCTGCCCTGCACCTACCGCCAGGCCGTCACCATGTTCACCGAGGAACTGCCGTTCCTGTCCGCCGCCGACAAGGAATGGGTGATGGGCAAGGGTCTGTGCGCGTGGCTGGGGTGGCCGGTATGACCCCGGACGGCTGGCCGGCGGATAGGCCTCTCGCGATTTCGGTCAACGTGATGCTGGAGGGTTGGGCCGCCCCCGACGCCCCCGGCATCGGCCCGATGGGCAATCCTTTGCGACCCGGCGTGGTCGACTTGCAGGCGCGGTCCTGGGCCGACTACGGCGCCAAGGTCGGCGCGTGGCGGCTGCTCGATCTGCTGGACCGGGAGGGTGCGCGGGCGGTTTTTTACACGTCCGGCGTGGTGGCGGAACTTTACCCCGACCTCGCCGCCGCCATCGTCAAGCGGGGCCACCATGTCGCGGCGCACGGCTGGAGCCAGGGCACCCTGCCCCCGTACCTGACTCCGGAAGCCGAACAAGCCGACATCGCCCGCTGCGTCGACGTCATCGAGAAAACCACCGGCCAGCATCCCGCCGGCTGGCTCAGCCCCCGCTGCACGCCCAGCGCCCTGACCTCCGGCCTGCTGGCGCGCGCCGGATTTCGCTGGCACGCGGACATGTTCGACTCCGATCTGCCATACCCGATCGAAACCGGCGCCGGCCCCCTGGTCGGCATGCCCTTCACCATGGAGGTGAACGACATGCCGCTGTATGTCCGCTATGGGAATGAGCCGGACGCCTTTACCCGCACTTTGGGAAAAATTCTGGATGGATGGCCGCGCCTTGGCAACGATCCCGGGTGTCTGGACATCACTCTTCACGCCCATGTATTTGGTCGCCCTTATGGTGCGCTCGCGATGTTGGATTCGCTGTCCCTCATTCGCCGCGCCGCCCATTGCTGGCTGACCGATCACGAGCGGCTCGCGCGGCTGTACAGACAAGGGTAGCAGCGTGAAGTTCGTTCGGCTTGGACTGGCAGCCGGTCTGATCGTGTTGGGGATGTACCCACTGGCGGCGCGTGCCGAATCATCGGACGGCGTCGTGTTCATGCCGGATGGCCCCCCGGCCAGCACCGCCAAAGGCCGCTCCCCCGACCGCGAACGCGACCCCGACGCCTGGGGGATCAGCGACGCGCAATGGGCCAAATTCCAGGCCATCGCCACCGCCAGCCAGCATAACCTGCGCGTGATCGTGCGCCTGAACAACCTCCGCGCCCGTCAGTTCAAGGAGGATCTCAAGGAACTGCTCCAGAGCATTCCCGGCTGGGATGTCGACGACCAGGGCACCTACACAGCCGGCACGCTGGCGTCCTTCAACGGCATCCTGATCCAGAACCGCGGGGCACTGGATCCCTCGCCCGACGCGCTGCTGATCAAGCAGGCCCTCGACGCCGCCGGCATCAAGCCCGAGGCGCAATTCGACGCGACCGCACCGGACGTCGTGCGCATCGTCATCGGTGCCCCCCCGATGGATTGAACGCAGCATCTCGGCCTTGCTCCAACGCCGCCGCCCGCCATGTGCTACGTTGGTTACCACCACGCCGTCCAACATCGACCTCAACGCCCCCATTCGAACGTCAAAAGGTAGCGCTTATGGGGACGACCCCGTCGATGACACGGAAGGCGGGCAAACGAACCCTTGGTTGGAAAATGTAGCCTATGCTACACCCTGTGCTGTATGGCATAAATTCTGCCATACGCCACACCCCCTTCGGAACCCCGCATGAGCCAGGCGATCGCCCAGCGCGCGACCATGTCCGACCGCACCCTGCTCGCGGGGCAGGAGGCGATGGCCGGCCGGCGCCGTGGCATACGGGCGTTTCTGCCCTTCGCGGGACCGGCGATCATCGCCTCCATCGCCTACATGGACCCCGGCAATTTCGCGACCAACATCCAGGCCGGCGCCCGCCACGGTTATCTGCTGCTGTGGGTGGTAGTGATCGCCAACCTGATCGCCATGCTGTTCCAGGCGCTGTCCGCGCGCATCGGCATCGTCACCGGCCGCAGCCTCGCCAGCCTGTGCCGCACCCATGTCCCCCGCCCGGTCGTCCTGGCGATGTGGGTGGCCAGCGAGGCCGCGGCGATGGCCACCGACCTCGCGGAACTGGTGGGCGCGGCGATCGGCCTGAGCCTGCTCACCGGCATGCCCATGCTGCCGGCGCTGCTGCTGGCCTTCGGCATCACCTGGGGCCTGCTGAACCTGCAAACCCGTGGCTTCCGGCCCCTGGAGGTCATGATCGCCGGCTTCGTCAGCGTCATCGGCCTGGGTTACCTGATCGAGATGGTCATCGCCCCGCCCGATTGGGGGGCCTTCGCCTACCATTCCGTGGTGCCGCGACTGGCCGGCGCCGACAGCGTCACCCTGGCCGTGGGCATCGTCGGCGCCACGGTGATGCCGCACGCGATCTATCTGCACTCGGCTCTGATGCCCAACCGCATGCCGGCCCACACCGACGCCGAACGCCGCAAGGTGCTACGTTTTTCGAACCGGGAGGTGCTGTTCGCCCTGACCGTCGCCGGTTTGGTCAACATGGCCATGGTGGCGATGGCCGCCGCGATGTTCCACCAGGACCACTCCGGCGTGGGAGAGATCGAGACGGCCTACCGCACTTTGCTGCCGCTGATGGGGGTCGCCGCCGCCGGCGCTTTCATGGCGTCCTTGCTGGCCTCCGGCATCGCCAGTTCGGTGGTCGGCACC
This sequence comes from uncultured Acetobacteraceae bacterium, assembly GCA_903924985.1. Lineage (GTDB taxonomy): Bacteria > Pseudomonadota > Alphaproteobacteria > Acetobacterales > Acetobacteraceae > Rhodopila. The sequence goes on along the minus strand of CAIYDT010000216.1, from coordinate 55,846 downwards.
ATCGCCGGTCAGACCATCATGCAGGACTTCGTCCATATCCGCATCCCCCTCTGGGTGCGGCGCATCGTCACCATGCTGCCGGCGCTTGCGGTGGTTGCTTGGGGGGTGAACGCGACCGACGCGCTGGTGCTCAGCCAGGTGGTGCTCAGCCTTGTGCTGCCGGTGCCGATGATCGCGTTGCTGTATCTGTCCGGCCGGCCCGACGTAATGGGCGCCTTCGCTGTGCGCCGCGTCCTCCGCCTCACCGCCTGGCTGGCAACCGCTATCGTCCTCGCGTTGAACCTGATTTTGCTGTTGCAGACATGCGGCGTGGACCTCACTCTGCTCACCGGCGTTTGATCGGTACCAAAACACATGTCCGAGTCCCAAGCGGACGGCCCACCCAAACGGGGAGAGCTTCCGGCCGAACCCACCCAGGCCCGCCGCTTCGGCAAGGCGCGCACCGCGCAGTCCGGCGCGCTGATGGAGGATTATGTCGAGCTGATCTCGGACCTCATCGGCTCCGGCGGCGAGGCACGCCCCACCGACATCGCCCGCCGCCTGGGCGTGTCCCATCCCACCGCGATCAAGACCATCGCCCGCCTGAAACGGGAAGGGTTGGCGGTGGCCAAGCCCTACCGCGGCGTGTTCCTGACCGAAGCCGGAGAAACCCTCGCCGACCGCGTCCGCGCCCGCCACCGCGTGGTGGTGGATCTGCTGCTGGCCGTGGGCGTCCCACGCGAAGCCGCCGAACAGGACGCCGAGGGCCTCGAACACCACGTCTCCGACACCACCCTCGCCGCTTTCGGGCGTTTTCTGCGGCGGCAATAGCGTCATGGCCGGGCTTGCCATGACGATGAGAGGCAAACGCCTTGAATTCGAAGCGTTTATTTCCCGACGATCCCTTACGACCGGAAACGCCCCTTCCCACCATCGAACTGCAAGGCCGCCAGCCGAGCATACAGCCCGCCTTCCTCGATCAGGGCGTCATGCGTCCCGATCGCCACGATGCGTCCGTCCTCCAGCACCACGATCCGGTCGGCGCGGCGGACGGTTGCCAGCCGGTGTGCCACCACCAGGGTGGTCCGTCCCTTGGACAGCACCGCCAGCGCGTGCTGCACCGCTTGCTCGGATTCCGCATCCAGCGCGCTGGTTGCCTCGTCCAGCAGCAGGATCGCGGGGTCGCGCAGGATGGCACGGGCGATCGCCATGCGCTGACGCTGACCGCCGGAGAGCATGACGCCCTTGGCGCCCAGGAAAGTGTCGAAACCCTCGGGCAGCGCATCCAGGAACCCATCGGCGGCGGCGGCCACGGCGGCGGCGCGCACCTCGGCGGCGGTGGCGTCCGGCTGGCCGAAGCGGATGTTCTCCCACGCGTCGGCGGAGAATATGACCGGCTCCTGCGGCACCAGCCCGATGCAGCGGCGCAAATCCGCCGGGTCCAGCGTCGCGATGTCCACCCCGTCCAGCCGAATGGTCCCGGAAGTCGGGTCGTAGAACCGCGGCAGCAGTTGCAGAACGGTCGTCTTGCCGGCACCGGAGGGGCCGACCAGCGCCACCGTCTCCCCCGGTTCGATGGTCAACGAAAGCGACTCCAACGCCGGTTGGCCGGGACGCGTCGGGTATTCGAACGTTACATTTTCGAATACGATCCGTCCTCGCACCGGCAAAGCCAAACGCGCGGGTGAGGCAGGCGCTCGGATCGACGGCTCCTCCGCCAGCAGGTCCAACAGCCGCTCCGCCGCGCCAGCCGCGCGCTGTACGTCGCCCCAGACCTCGCTGAGGGAGGCGCCGGATGTGGCCAAAAGCACGGCATACAGCACGAAAGCCGACAGCTCGCCGCCCGTCATGCGCCCGGTCACCACGTCCCGCCCACCAACCCAGAGGGCGAAGGTGATGGCGCCGAAACCGAACAGGATCACCGTCAGGATCAGCATCGTCCGGGTTAACACCCGCCGCGCCGCGGTCGTGAAGCTGCGCTCCACCGTCGCGTCGAAGCGGCGGCGCGCCTGACCCTCATAGGTAAACGCCTGCACGGCGCGCAGGCCGTTGATGATCTCCTCGGCGTAGGCGCCGAGATCGGCGATGCGGTCCTGCGACTCGCGCGACAGCCGCTTTTCCCGGCGACCGAACAGCAGCATCGGACCAATCACCACCGGTACCACAATGGCGACGATGGCCGCGAGCCGGGGGCTGGTGACGATCAGCATCGCAAACGAACCCAGCGCGGTCAGCACATTGCGCGCACCCAGCGAGATCGCCGACCCGATCAGCGCCTGCAACACCGCGATGTCGGCGGTCAGGCGGGACAGGATGTCGCCGGTCCGCGCCTGCTCGAAATACGCTTGCGACAGCCCCAACACGCGGTTGAACAGATCGCGCCGCAGGTCGGCGGCGACCCGCTCCCCAAGCCAGGTCACAAGGTAGAAGCGGGTAGAGGTGACGAAAGCGAAGGCGGCGACGATGCCGAACATCGACAGCGCGGCGGCATTGAGGTGGCCGCCGTCGCCGCTGGCGAACCCCTTGTCCACCAAACCGCGCAGCCCCTGCCCAATGTCCAGGATGAGCACCACCGCCATCACCAGCGCCACCAACGCCCCCGCCACGCGCCAGCGGTAGGCTCGGAGATACGGCGGGATCAAACGAAGCGAGCCAATGCGCGGGCGCGTTGGTTGCGGTGTTTCGGTCAAATCGGTGTCCCTGGCTGCCGTCCGGACCGACATGGCGCGGGTTGCACCCGGTTGCAATGCGCTATGCTCGCGCCATGCCGGACCACGGGAGAGCACAATGACCGAACCAAGAAGCGCCGAGTTCCAACGCGGCTGGGACGCCGCGATCCAGGCCGCCCGCGATTGGCATGAGGCGAAGGCCAAGCAAACGCTGGTGCTGTCGCGCCGCAGCCGGTTCCCGAAAAACCTGGAGCGGGAAGCAGAGGTTCACAAGCAGTCGGCGGAAATGATGATGACGTTGAGTCCCGACGATGTTTGATACGCCGCGGCTACCCTTTTGTCATGGCAGGCGAATAAGGGCGAGGACATCCGGTCAGGCAATGACCGACAGCCCGGCGCCGCGGAAAAACACGCTCCAACGCCGGTCGCCAATCCAAAACCGGGGTTGGATCACAGCCTCCTTTGCCCACCATGACGATGAGAGAGCGTGCCAACGATCGATGGTTCGTACGGTTGATATTACGCGAACATTTTAACCATCAGGTGTGGGTCAACAATGTCCCACCCGCGCCATCGGATGCGAGGGTGAAGCCAGAAGCCGACCAGGAACCGGCCATGGTAAAGACGGACTTGGTCGATCCCGCTGTGACGGTCACTTTGGTGTTGGCCCCGCTCGCGGCCGTGCTCAGCTTCGTGGTTCCGCCAATAAAGGCCAGGTTGGTGATGTCGATGACGTCGCTGGTCAGGAAGTTCGTGATGGTGTCCCCATTGAGTCCCGAAGCCGTGTCGCTGAAGGTATCGTTACCGCCGGCGAAGCCGATCAACGTGTCTGCTCCGCCGCCACCGGTCAGCGTCTGGTTCTTAGCCCCGGCCTTGATCGTGTCGCCGCCGCTGCTGCCAATGGCCCTGATGAACGACATTCCGCTCAGCGACAACATGCTCGCCGCGTCGATCTTCACGGTGGTTACGGCGGTCGCGGCGTTCAGCGCAATGGTACCACCGGTGGTAATCTCCAGCATGCTGTTGGCGCCAAGCCCGCTGACCAAGGCGCCCGCATTGGCCACGCTGGCCTTCACAGTCTCATTGGGTCCGCCAGCAACAACGCTCTGCGTTGGTGCACCCAGGGTGATGGTATCGCCACCGGTACTGCTCCCGAGGATCTGCAACCCAGCCGTGGTGTTGGCCACGAATTTGGTCGGCGCAGCCAGTTGCACGACACTGATGCCGGTGATGGCGGCACCCATCGTGCCCGTGCCGCCACCGGTGATGGTCAGCGTATTGGTCCCCGACGATCCGCCATGGATCGTCACGCCGGCCAGCGCCGTGGCGGCGACGTTAAAGGTGTTGTTGCCGCCGCCGCTGTTTACCGTCTCGCCCTTGCCAAGGGTTACGGTGTCGTTGCCCGAACCGAGGTTGATGATGGCGCTGTTGGCCGCGCCGATGATGGTGATAGTGGGCGACGGGTCGGCCGCCGTATCGGAGGCCACGTTCACCGTCGCGTTCAGCCCGGCACGCAGCGTCACGGTCTGTGCTGTCGGACCCTGCCCTTCCTGGGCGGTGATGGTTTGGATATTGGTCAGCTTCGCGAGGGCCGCGAGATTAAACGTCCCGCCGCCGGTCAGTTGGAGCTGGTTGCTGACCCCCGTGCCGGTGCCACCGGCGATGCTGTCGGCGGCAAGCAGGGAGGCCGCGGTCGCGATAACGACGCTGCTCACCGGTCCGGCCGAGATAGTCACCGGCGTGTTCGGCAGGGTGAACGTGGAGAGGCTGGCGTTCGGCGTATAGATCAGATCGGTGCTGCCCACGGTGCTGTCCGGGGCCAGGGCGAAACTGCCATAGTACGCACCGGACAGCGTGATTTTCGTGCTGTTGGTGCCGTCGGTCAGCGTCAGCACGGTGCTTGCGGCGGTGACCTTGTAGTTGCTGATGACCGCGGTCAACGGCGCCAGATTTGGGATGACGATGACGTTGTTGGGGGGCGGGTTGACGACCTGACTGGTAAATCCTTCCGTATCCACACCATTAAGGGCGAGGTTCGGGTTTGCGATATAATACCCGATTCCGGCAGCCGCGGCCTCCGCCTGGACATTCGCCACCGTCGCCGCGCCCGTGACATACTCGATCGCAACGACCGGTTTACCGGCCGCTACAAGATTGTGCAACAGGGCGAGATTGTAATTGATATCGGCTGTCTTCTGTGGGGTCCCATTGTCTTTATAGAACAGTTCCTCTTCGAACGCTCCGTTGATGGCGTTGACGAACCCACTATTCGACAGCAGGTCTTCGGCACCTGAGCTATTGATCCAGATCTGGAAATTTGGTTGTATCGAATGCGCGTAGTTGGACAGGTACTCGATCAGACTGACCATCGCGCCGGCGGCGTCGCCATTGGGCGCGTGCGCCGCTGCCCATGCGGTTGTATATTCTGACACGACATCAAAATATGCGCCCTGGTAGCCGAGCGATATCATTTGGTTGATGTAGTCGACGCAGACTTGTTTCCATGCGTCCGTCCAATAGGCTACCTCAAAGTCACCGGGCCATGAGGGATCGACTGGGCCGAGGATTGAAGGCGGCAGCGTAGCGAAATAACTCCGATAGTTCTCGGCCTCACCGATGCTGAAGTATCCAAGCAAAAGGCTGTTTCCGGTTTCCATCTGTGCGACTTGAGCAGCGCTGAAAAGTTGACCACTGTCATCGTACATTTCCACCACTTTAACGCCCACGGCCGCGGCGGCGATCTGGGATGGCACGACGCCTTGCAGCACATAGATACCGTTGATTGGTGTGGTCATGATTTCTGCTCCTGGAAGTGCGCACAAATATACCATGCGGGGGGCCGGAACTGCTGCTCCGATACCCGGGTGATGCCACAGCGACCTTTATCGCTGGCACGGCCTTTCACACTCAGTCCGATGCCTGAGATGATTCAGGACTCGCTCGACCACGATTTATCCTACCCGATTTGAGCAGGAACCGACTTGCATGTCAAACGCGGTTTTTCCCGCGCAATTACGTTGTATATAGGCACCGATGGTATTATATATCGACCGGAACTCATAAAAAAAAGGATTATCAGGCCCGATGGTATGTCCAATTATCGAGCATGCGGATCGGGAATTACGCGGATTGTCTGTACACTCCGCCCCCTATGCTGGTAACCGATTGTTAATGCTCCCTTCCTGACACACAACCGTCTACCGAATCAGGCCATACCCCTGACATACAGCCGACAAATACGCCGCTGTAGCCGCCCCATTGCCGCGGGCCTCATTTGTTCTGCCGGATCACGTCGACGCCCCTCCGGTATCCCGGCGTTGGACGGGATGGTCAGAACGGGTGGGTTATGATGGGTTGCCGATTATATATCAACTCATTGGAGAGAATGAGAAAAAATAAGCGATGATTGAGGCCACACCCGCACCCCGACAGCGTCCAGAAATTAAAGATGCGACTTGGCCGAGGCGCAAAAACTCATTAATCGCGCTTTCTTGACAATCAGCATAAAATATGGCTATTTCCATCAAAATTGATCGCCAAATCGGTTCTATTAATTTATAAAAATCCAGAGAATTCGCCTTTCGGCCCTTCCTGTTCATCGCATCGTGACGCCCGCCATGTAATGCCACACTAGAATAATAGTGCATACAGTCACCCTAGGATAGCAGAACTGCTCTCCACACACAACGTCAGATTGCTCGGTTCTTGCGTGGCCAAGACAGGGTGTTCGGCCTCGCCCCGCCCCCGTTCGCGCACTAAACCCCGCCATGCGCATCGCCTCCATCCTCGTCGCCGCCGCCGGCCGCCAATCTAAAACCGGGATTGGATTACAGCCTCGAAGGCCTGCCATGACACGGAGAGAGCGTGCCACCGCTCACTATCCAGTGCCGATGGCACGGGAGATCCGCCGCAATCAGGCCGCCAGCCGCTCCGGCGCGGCACCGAACAGGAAGTCGATGTCGTCCTCGTCGATTGGCGGCAACGCCGTGCCGTCCTCGCTCAGCGCGATGCTGGCCAGCGCCGCCTTGCGTTCCTGTAGCGCGACGATGCGTTCCTCCACCGTGTCGGCGGCGATCAGTTTGTAGACGAACACCGATTTCGTCTGGCCAATGCGATGGGCTCGGTCGGAGGCCTGATCCTCGACCGCCGGGTTCCACCAGGGGTCGTAGTGGATGACGGTGTCGGCGGACACCAGGTTCAGCCCCCGCCCGCCGGCTTTCAGGCTGATCAGGAACAGCGGCACCTCTCCGGCCTCGAACCGGCGCACGGGCTCTCCACGATCGGCGGTACTGCCCCGCAGTTCCACGAAAGGGATTCCGGCCGCCTCCAGCGGCGCCTTCATCAAATCCAGCATGGAGGTGAACTGGGAGAACAGCAGGATGCGCCGCCCCTCGGCGATCATCTCGCCCACCATCTCCAGCAGATCGTCCAGCTTGCTGGAGGAGCCGGTCAAATCGGCGGAGGCCAGCTTCACCAGGCGCGGATCGCAGCAGACCTGCCGCAGCTTCAGCAGCGCGTCGAGCACCAGGACGTGGCTGCGCGCCATGCCGCGTTCGGCGATCCCCTGCGTGACACGGGCGTGCATGGTTTCGCGGATGGTTTCGTAAAGCTCCCGCTGGTCCGGGGCCAGCACGATGCGGCGCAGGATGGTGTGTTTCGGCGGCAGTTCGGTGGCCACGGCGGATTTCGTGCGGCGCAGAATAAAGGGGCGGATGCGCGACGATAGCTGCCGGCGACGGACCGGATCGCCGTCCTTCTCGATGGGTGAGCGGAACCGGCGGGTGAAGGTCTTCCGGCTGCTCAACAGCCCCGGCATCAGGAAAGCGAACAGCGACCAGAGTTCGCCCAAATTGTTCTCGATCGGCGTGCCGGACAGGCAGAGCCGGTGCCTTGTGTTCAGCCGGCACACCGCGTGGGTGGCTTTCGCGCCAGGGCTCTTGATGGCCTGCGCCTCATCCAGCACCACCAGATGCCAGGGCAGTTCGGCCATCTCCTCGATGTCGCGGGTCAGCACGGTGTAGGTGGTGATGACGACGTGCACGCCGGTCAGATCGCGGCGCTTTTCGTGGCGGTCGAGGCCGTACAAGACCACCACGCGCAAATCCGGCGCGAAGCGAGTCAGTTCCGCCGTCCAGTTGGGCACCAGACTGGTGGGCACCACGACCAGCACGGGGCGGTCCAACCGGCCCTCTGCCTCCTCGATCACGATATGGGCGATGGTCTGCGCCGTCTTGCCCAGGCCCATGTCGTCTGCCAGCAACCCGCCGAGGTCGTTTTCCCGCAAATGCTGGAGCCAGTTGACCCCGTGCTGCTGGTAAGGGCGCAAATCCGCGGTGAAGCTGGGGGGCACCTGCACGCCCGGGATTTCGGCGGCGGAGCGGAAGCGCGCGACATGCGCCGTGGCGGCGGCACCGTCCTGCCAGCGCGTCGCGATAATATCCTCCAGGTCCAGGACGTCGGCCACCTGGGCGGTATCCAACTCCAGCGTGTCGCCCGTGGTGCGACGGGCCGTCTCGGCCAAATCCTCCATCACCGCCAGCAGGCGCGCGATCCGCTCCGCCGGCAGCTTGAGGATACGGCCGTCGTCGAGGCTGGTGATCAATTGCCCATCGACCACCCGCGCCTTGGGCATGCCACCGCGTTCCTGCAGGCGGAGAAGGATGGGCAACAGCGGATGGCGCGCGCCGTCGATGTCGATGCCGAGGTCGAGCGAGAAACCCCCGCTCGCGGTATCCGCCACCTTCATGTCGCAAAGGCCGCCGGAGGCCGCCATGCGGGGGCCGAATTCACCGTCGATCTGGTTGTGCCATCCCAGCGCCGACAGCACCGTCAGGCGTTCGGCGACAAACCCCTCCCACGCCTCGGCGGCGTCGCGGCCACGGAAGACGAAGACCATGCGGCCCCTGGCATCCTTACCGGTGACCATGCGCATCTGCACCAGACCGTCCTGGCGGATGGCGTCCTGCGCCGCGGCCTCGGCCTTGCGGTCGCGCCGCACGAAGACCGGGCCATAGGGCGTGTTGGCACGCACGAACTGGCGGTCGTCGTCGAACGGCACGCTGGCGCCCTCGTAGTCGAACGCCAGCAGCAGGGCATCGAGCATCTGCATGCGTCCCCGCTCATCCGGGCAGGGAAAGCGGGTGAGGCGCAGCACGGGCGTCATCGGACGGTCGACGATTTCGGGTTCGATGCTCGACGCCGCTTCCACCCGCCGGCGCATGGGGGGTGGCGGCGGTGCGGCGGGTTGAGGCGGCGGCAGCACCGCCGCCAAGGTCTGGATTCGGATGCGGCCGACCGCCCCAGTGGCGGCGTCGACATACCAGGGGCCACTATCGGCGACGATAACGCCGGACCGGGGCGGCAGCGCGACCGCGGTGGTAGAGGGGAAAACGCGGGTTTGGCCCTTAACCAGCCGAGCGCCACCGGCGTGCCAACGCGCCAGACCGGTTTCGATGAGGGCATCCAGCGCGTCGGTTACCAGATCGGCCGCGATGCCGGTGCGGGCTTCGGTCCCGTCCCCCAGCATATAGCCGAGGTCGCGCACCTCGCTGGAGGCGGTTTCGTCCGACGTAATCGCGCGGGGCGTGGTGGGGGCGATAATGCCGGAGCGTTCGCCTATCAGCATCGCTATGACGACACAGGCGTGCTTGCCCTCGGCCGGCGCCAGTTCGAACACCAGGCGCTGACGCTCCTTCTGGGCAACCGGCGCCGCGAGCGTGTCGAGGAAGGTTTGCTGCTCCGCCTTGCGCAGGACGGGGAACTGGTCGAGCGCCGCGAACGCCGCGGCGGCCAGATGCGGACAGCCGCGAATGCGGCAGCTGCATTCGTGGTCGAACACCACCCGGCGACCCATCATCGACGGCGTGATCCGCACGCTACGACTGGTGTCGCGATCCTGCACGCTGCCGACGATGGTGTCGCCGTCCAGCCGCACCTGCACTGCCCCCGCCAATCCCAGGCTCCGGCCCCGCGTCAGCGCTCGGGCATCGAAGGCCCGGTTCAGGTCCTGGGACGAAAACGGCGTCGGCATCGGTTCTGGTCACCTCGGGCGGTGGGGAGACGAGCGGGCACCGAATCGGGCCGGCGGGTCCGGACAGGACGCCTGAGCCGGACGCCGCGCGCAAGGCTTATCCGGTCACGCCGCCCTATCAACCAGGGAAATACGGCGAAGGGGGGCGTCCGATCCAAGAGCAATTCCCCTGCCCAATCGCCCTGTATCACTGGCCGGCCGGGCCGGGACACGGTAAACGCCCAGCCACCGCACCCTGTAAAGGACCCCCTTATGCGCCGCCGCGACCTGCTGAAATCCGCGCCCCTGATCGCCGCCGCCTCATCTTTGTCCATGCCTGCTTTGGCGCAGGCGCAGAAGCCTTTGCGGTTCATCCCGCAGGCCAATCTGACCGTGCTCGACCCGATCTGGACCACCGCCGTCATCACCTACAACCACGCCTACATGGTCTACGACCTGCTGTATGGCTTCGACGGCGCCGGCAACATCCGCCCGCAAATGGCGGAGGGGCATGAGGTTTCGGCGGACCAGCTCACCTGGACCTTCACCCTGCGCGACGGGCTGAAATTCCACGACGGGGAGAAGGTGCTGGCCAAAGACTGCACCCAGTCGCTGCGGCGCTGGGGTTCGCGGGATTCCTTCGGCCAGGTGCTGATGAAATACGTCAATGAGATCGTCGCGATCGACGACAGGAAATTCGCCATCCGCCTCAAACGCCCCTGCCCCCAACTGCTGTTCGGTCTGGGCGCCCGCCAGTCCTTCATCATGCCGGAGCGTCACGCGCTGCGGCCCGGCACCGAGCAGGTGACGGAGTCCATCGGTTCGGGACCCTTCCGGTTCCTGAAGGACGAATGGATATCCGGTGCGCGCGCAGCCTATGCCCGGTTCGACGGCTATGTCCCCCGGCAGGAGCCACCCGCCCATTTCGCCGGCGGCAAAGTGGCCAACTTCGAGCGGGTCGAATGGATCGTGCAGCCCGATCCCGCCACCGCCGCCGCCGCTTTGCAGAAGGGGGAGGTCGACTGGCTGGAGCAGCCGCTGATCGATTTGTGCCCCATGCTGAACAAATCCCCCGGCTGTTATACCAAGGTGGTCGATCCCGGCGGATGGCTGATGTTCATGCAGCTCAACCACCTTAACCCTCCGTTCGACAATCCGAAGGTGCGGCAGGCCATACTGGTAGCTTTGGACCAGCGGGCCTTCATCGACTCCGTGGTCGGCGAGCAGGATGAACTGGAGATCGTGCCGACCGGCCTGTTCGCGCCCACCATGCCCATGTCCAACACGGCGGGCCTGGAGCACTTCACAAGCCCCCGCGACATCGAGCGAGCGAAAAAGATGATCGCCGAGTCCGGCTACCAGGGCGAACCGGCGATGATCATGTCGCCGAGCGACCAGCCAGCTTTGGCGACATTGTCGGAGGTCGCCCGCGACCTGTTCCAGAGCATCGGCCTGAGTGTGGATTACCAGACGATGGACTGGGGCAGCGTGGTGGCTCGGCGCGCCAACCAGAACCCGCTCGACAAAGGCGGCTGGGGCGCGTTCATTTCGGTCATGAGCCCGCTGACCTCCGCCAATCCCGGCAGCATGCTGATTTTGCGCGGCAACGGCCGCAAGGGATGGTTCGGCTGGCCAACGGACGAAAAGCTGGAAGTCATGCGGGAGGCCTGGTTCGATGCCCCCACGCTGGAGGCGCAGAAGGCGATCTCCGAACAGATCCAGTTGCACTATTTCGAGACCGTGAACTTCCTGCCGCTTGGCCGCATGCGCCAGCCCATGGCATTCCGGTCCGACATCCAGGATGTTGTCTCGGCGTCGTTCCCGGTGTTTTGGGGCATGCGACGCGCTTAACCGCCAACGACAAAAGGAATCGACCCATGCGTGCCAACCGCCTCCGCCAAAAGCTCGATGCCGGCCTGCCGACGCTCGGCACACATATTCTGTCCTGCTGGCCCACCCTGGTCGAACTGATCGGTGCCGCCGGTCATTACGACTATGTAGAATTCACCGCCGAATACGGCCCCTTCACCATGCATGACCTGGATAACCTAGGCCGAAGCATGGAAGTCGCCGGCATCGGCGGCATGATCAAGATCGAGCAAGGCGAGTACACCCACCAGGCGATGCGCGCGATCGGTTCGGGGTTCCAGTCCGTGCTGTTCGCCGACCTGCGTACCGTCGAAGATGCGAAAGCCTGCGTCGCGGCCTCACGCGCCGAAACGCCCGGCAACCGTCGCGGTATCGGCCTGACGGGTGTCGGCATGCGCCGCGATGTCGGTGTCGTGCGGGAGGGTGGTTCGCCCGCTTACGTCAAGGCACTGGATGACGTCGTGGTGGCCATCATGGTCGAGAAGCGCGAATGCGTCGAAGACCTGGACAATATCCTCGCGGTGCCCGGCATCGACATGGTGCAGTTCGGCGGGTCCGATTATTCCATGTCCATTGGCCAAACCGGCAAACGCGGCAGCCCGGAGGTCAAAGCGGCGGAACGCAAAACCATCGAAACGTGCCTGAAACTGGGCATCCATCCGCGCATCGAAATATCGGAACCGGCGGAAGCCGAACCGTATATCGAAATGGGCGTGAAGCATTTCTGCATCGGCTGGGACGTGCGGATTCTCCACAATTTCTGGACTTCCCGCGGCGCCACGATGCAGAAACTGCTTGGCACCGAAGGCACTGAAACCAAAGCCGCGGCGGACGGCTACCGGTAATATCCGGCCGGGTGGACGCGTGGTGTGCCCATGGCATCACCAGGCGTCCACCCACCCGCGCTTCTTGCCCTCGCGCTTCGGTGCCGGTGGCATCGCGCGTAAACCGGCAACGATCCATTTGCGGGTCGCGGCGGGGTCGATCACGTCGTCGACTTCATACAACGAGCCGACATTCAGTGCCTTGCCGCGCTCGTATTCCGCCGCGACCAGTTTTTCATACAGCGCCAGCCGTTCGGCCGGGTCCTCGATCGTGGCGAAGGCGCGCTGGTTGCCGAGTTTGACCTTGCCCTCCAGCCCCATGCCCCCGAACTCGCCGGTCGGCCAGGACACGCAGAAGGCCCCGATCAACAGGTTGCCGCCGCCCATCGCCTGGGCGCCGAGGCCGTAGGCCTTGCGGGTAATGATCATGAACGTCGGCACCGTCACATTGGCGCCGATGACGTAGGCGCGGCCGCAATGGCGGACCAAGGCGGTCTTCTCGGCCTCCGGCCCGACCATGTTGCCGGGGGTGTCGCACAAATACAGCAGCGGCACGTCGTGCGCGTCGCAAAGCTGCATGAACCGAGCCGCCTTGTCGGCCGCATCGCTGTCGATCGCGCCGCCGAGGTGCAGCGGGTTATTGGCGACAACGCCCATCGGCCGTCCCTCGACCCGGATCAGCGCGGTGATCATGCCCAACCCGAATCCCTGGCGTATCTCCAGCATCGAGCCGGTGTCGGCCATCGTGCCGATCAGTGCGCGCATGTCGTAGGCGCGCATGCGGTTTTCCGGCACGGCGTGCCGCAACAGCCGCTGATCGGCGCAGGTCCAATCCGTCGTGCGGCCCTGGAAATAGGACAGATATTGGCGGGCAACCCGAGCGGCCTCGCGCTCATCGGAAACGGCGATGTCAACCACGCCGTTGGGCACCTGGACGCTCATCGGCCCGACCTCATCCGGCCGATAGACGCCCAGGCCGCCGCCCTCGATCATCGCCGGGCCGGCCATGCCGATGCTGGCATTGGCGGTCGCGATGATGACGTCGCAGCAGGCCAGCAACACCGCATTGCCGGCGAAGCAGCGGCCGGAGGCGATGCCGACCACTGGCACCAGTCCGCTCAGACGCGGGAATTGGTGGAAGGTGTCGCTGGTGCCGCCGAGGATCGAGATGTAATCGGGATCGCTGCCCCGCCCACCCCCACCTTCCGTGTAGATCACGGTCGGAAGCCGCCATTGCTCGGCGATCTCGTACATCCGGTCCTGCTTGCGGTGGCTGTGCTTGCCCTGCGTGCCGGCCATCACGGTGTAGTCGTAAGCGCCGACCACGACGCGACTTGTCTCGTCGGGAAAACGGTCGCCGTTGATGTGCGCCAGACCCATGACGAAGCCGTCGGCGGGGGATTCGTCGATCAGCTTTTCCATAGGAGTGGTGGTGCGGCGGGCGGCGACGGTCAGGGCGCCGTATTCGGTAAAGGAACCGGGATCGACGAGGTCCTCGATATTTTCCCGCGCGGTGCGCTGCCCGGTCTTGCGCCGCCTCGCCACTGCCGCGGGCCGCGCTTCGTCGAGCGCTCGTGCCTGCCGCGCCAGAACTTCCGCGAGGTCGGGACGAATCAGGTCGAGGTCGATTTCCTTCGTCGCCGCCGCCACGCCGCTGGCGGCGTCGGTCTCCTCGATGAACACCATCGGGTGAGCTTCGAACACGGTATCGCCGATGGCAACGGTCAGGGCGCGCACGATGCCGCCGACCGTGGCGGCGATCTCATGCTGCATCTTCATGGCTTCCATGACCAGCAAGGGTTGGCCACGGAGGACCGTGGCGCCCACCGCGATCTCCAGGGCGACGATCGTACCTTGCATGGGGGCGAGGATGGGCTTGGTGTCGTCCGGGCCGTCGAGGTCCGGCTCCGGATCCGGCGCCGCGGCCTCAACGATTTTTCCGAGGGCGACGATCGCCAGTGGATCGTTGGTTTGCAGCCGGATGCCGGCGGTGCGCGGCGCGCCTGGGGCAGCGGCCAGGGCCGCGGTGGGCTCGAAATACAGGCGCTGTCGCGGCGCGCCGGCGGCGGCCAGCAGCTCCTGGATGTGCTCCTCGACGAAGCGGGTGTGCGCCTTGCCGGCCAGCAAAACGGGATGCCGCAGCAAGGCTTGCAGGAACGGCAGATTGGTCTGGGCACCGGCGATGCGGAATTCCGCCAGGGCGCGGCTGGCGCGTGCTGCCACGTCGTCCAACCGGCCGGAGGGCGCGGTGACGATCACCTTCGCCAGCAACGAGTCGAACGCCGGGCTGGTGCGGTAACCCGCATAGCCATACCCATCGACGCGCACCCCTGCCCCGCTTGGTATGTCATAGGCGCTCAGCACGCCGCCGGCCGGTTTGGCGTTGCCGTCCGGGGTCATGGTTTCCAGGTTGACGCGCAACTGCATGGAAATGCCGCGCGGCGCGGGGATTCGCGCCTGGGTCAGGCCGATGTCCGCAAGCGTGGCGCCGGCGGCGATGCGCAGCTGCGCCTCCACCAGATCGACGCCCGTGACCTCCTCGGTGATGGTGTGCTCCACCTGAATCCGCGCATTGGCTTCAATGAAGGCGAAGTCGGTGTCGCCGACCAGGAATTCGAATGTGCCGGCATTGCGGTATTGCGCGGCCGAGGCGAGCTTGACCGCCGCCGCCAGCAACCGGTCCCGCAGGTCAGGGGGCAGGCCGGGCGCCGGGGCGATCTCGATCAGCTTCTGGCGCTGGCGCTGGACGCTGCACTCGCGCTCCCAGAGATGCGTGACCCCACCGGTGCCGTCGCCGAGCACCTGGACTTCGATGTGGCGAGCCTGGGGAAACAGCCGCTCGACATACAAATCGCCGTTGCCGAACGCGGCCAGTGCTTCCGCCCGGCAGCGCTCGAACGCAGCCGGCAGGTCGGCGATTGCATGGACCGGCCGCATACCGCGCCCTCCCCCGCCCGCGATGGCCTTGACCATGATCGCCGCACCATCGCCCAGACTGGCCATGAAGGCCTGCGCCGCCGCCAGGTCGGTCGCGCCCGCGCTGCCCGGCACCAGCGGCACGCCGCAGCGCCCGGCGAATGCCCGCGCCGCCGCCTTGTCGCCGAACAGGTCCAGCGAGTCCGGGGATGGGCCGACGAAAATCAGCCCGGCCGCTTCGCAGGCCCGGGCGAAGGCCGCGTTCTCCGCCAGGAAGCCGTAGCCGGGATGCACCGCGTCGCAGCCGGTTTCAGCCGCTACCGCGATCAGGCCGGCGGCATCGAGGTACGCCGCCACGCCGCGCCCCCTGAGCGCTCGCGACTCATCGGCTCGGCGCGTGTGCAGCGACGCCGCATCGTCCTCCGCATGCACCGCCACCGTGGCGACGCCCATCGCCGCGGCGGTCCGCGCGATGCGGATCGCGATCTCACCACGGTTGGCGATCAGGAGCTTCTTGATGAGCATGGACGGGCGTTCCCTTCGGTCTTTGGGCATAGCGTAAGAGGCACCGCGCGATTGGCCAAATGGCGCGGTTCCCCCTACAGTCGGCGGCAACACCGTTCAGAAGGAAACAGCAATGGCCCAAGTCGCAGACTCAAAAGGCGAATACCGCGGCAGCCACGTCCGCCACGACGCCGAGCTGGCCGCATGGCTGGCGAAGCGCCCCACCGAGGCGGCGCTGGAACCCGAACTGCCGATCATCGATCCGCACCACCATTTCTGGCACGCGCCGGGCCGGGGCGAGTATCTGCTGCCCGGAATCCTTTCGGATATCGCAGGGGGCCACAACATCGTTTCGACCGTCTTCCTGGAATGCCGCGCGATGTACCGGAAAGATGGGCCGCGCCACATGGCGGCATTGGGAGAAATCGAGTTCGTAGCCGGCCTCGCGGCCATGAGCGCCTCCGGCGGCTTCGGCCCTTGCCGGGTGGCCGAGGTCATCATCGGCGGCGGCGACCTGACCCTGGGTGCGGCGAACGTGCGCGAACTGATGGAAGCCGAAATCGTCGCGGCCGGCGGGCGGTTGCGCGGCATGCGCCACGGCGTCGCAACGGACGAGCACGACGCGGTCGGCAAATTCGCCTCGCGCCCCGTGCCGCTGCACCAGGTGATGGACCCCAAATTCCGCGAGGGCTTCGCCCAACTCGCGCCGTTGGGGTTGAGCTTCGAGTCGTGGCAGTATCATCCGCAACTTCCCGACGCGATCGACCTGGCGCGGTCGTTCCCGGGGACGTCGATCATTCTGAACCATGTCGGCGGCATTCTGGGTGTCGGCCCCTATAACGGCCACAGGCAGGAGATTCTCCAGACCTGGAAAGCCAATATCTCCGAACTCGCCAAGTGCCCGAACGTCACGGTGAAGTTGGGTGGCCTGGGCATGGTTTCGGTCGGGTACGATTTCCACGAACGCGACGTGCCACCCGGTTCCGAGGACCTGGCCGAAGCATGGCGCCCGTATATCGAGCACTGCATCGAAGCGTTCGGCGTCGATCGCTGCATGTTCGAGAGCAACTTCCCGCCGGACAAGCAGTCCAGCGGCTACACCGAGCTGTGGAACGCCTTCAAGCGCATCACCGCTGGGGCCTCAGCGGCGGAGAAGAAGGCGCTGTACAGCGGCACGGCGGCGCGGGTTTACCGGATGATCGCGCCCTAGGGGTTTCATCCCGCCGTTCCTGCATCGTCATGGCGGGCGACGGCCCGCCATCCACGACTTGCGATGCCATCACATTACCAACGGTGCCAGTTGTAGACTTTCTCCAATGTGCCGCCCATCAGCTTTGCCTTGTCGCTCGCGGACAGGCGCGTCGTTTCGCGGAACGGCGCGACCCCCTGCTCGTAGGTCAGCATTTGGATCGTTCGGGTCCAGTCGGTGCCCCACATGCAGCGATCCAGGCCGAACGCATCGATGATTTTCAGCACCGGCTCCCAGATGTCGTTGTAGGGGAACGGCTGATGCGACATCGTGCAGGCGCCGCTGATCTTGACCCGGACATTCGGGCAATCCGCCAAAGCGAGCAGCTTCGGCAGATCCGCCCATACATCCGCCGGCACGGGCGGCTTGTACGGCTGTAGCAGGCCGAGGTGGTCGACCACGATCACCGTGTCGGGGTTCCGCCGGATGAACGCCGCCCCCAGATCCAAATGGCCCCAGCAGAGGAAGTTGACCGGCAGTCCGTGTCTGGCGGCGGCGGCGAAGGTGCGCGTCACACCGGGGTCGGCGGGATCGGCCGGTTTGCCATCGACCAGTCTGACCCGGATACCGACGGTCCCCTTGGTCTTGGCCCATTCAGCGACGAAATCGTCGATTGCCGGGTTCGTTGTATCGACGGGCGTCACAACGCGGAACCGGTCGGGATAGGCGTTGTAGACCTCCAGCGCATAGCTCGGGTCGTAACGATAGGCGCTGAACGACGACACCATCACCGCCGCGTCGACGCCGACACCGTCCATGGCGGCGACCATTTCGTCGCCGGACGCGGACTCCAGCCCGTGCGAGGGCCCGGCCCACGGCCGGCCGGGATGGTTGCGGTCGAAGGGATGCACCTGGACGTCGATGATCGGCATGGGTTTCGTCCTAATGGTTCAGCGTCATTATCGGCGACCGCCTTGTCGCGGGAGAAGGCCGGGGGTTACCTCGTCAGGATACGCAGCAGCGTC
This sequence comes from uncultured Acetobacteraceae bacterium, assembly GCA_903924985.1. Classification (GTDB taxonomy): domain Bacteria; phylum Pseudomonadota; class Alphaproteobacteria; order Acetobacterales; family Acetobacteraceae; genus Rhodopila. Next base: position 37,862 of record CAIYDT010000216.1, on the reverse strand, counting down.
GCATTGAAGTGTTCGGCCGCCTCATAAAAGGCCCAGTGTCCGACGCGCGGGATCATCTCGACCTCGACATCCGGACGGGCCTGCCGCAGCAATGCGACGCGGGTGTCCAGCATCGCGCGATCTGACAGGTCTTGCTCACCCCAGATCCCATGCACATGGCCATGCACACGCGGCAGTGCCTCATGCAACGCCCGCGACATCCACATGAAGCCGCTGTTGAGGCGTGCCCGGTTCGCGTTCTGCTCCTGGATTTCCAGCGCCAGCGCATCGACGCTGGCGGGGTTGGCCAGCATCATGCGCAACAGGTTTTCGCGATGTGCCTCCTGCCGCTCGGCACCAGTCTTGTCGCGGACCCTTACCAGTTCGACTGAGCGATTGGGTGGCCCGAGACCGCCGGTGCCGATCAATGTCAGGGACCGAAGACGCGGCCCGGCGTTCGCCGCGACCACGCCGGCGATGACGCCGCCAAACGAGAACCCTGCCACGTGGACCGGCGCCGATGGCCCGAGAACCATGTCCAGCCCGCCGGACATGAGCGCACCGATCGACTCCGCGCTCATGGGATCCGGTGCGGGGGCGGAATCTCCCAATCCTGGCAGGTCGGGCGCGAGGACGGTGTAACCCGGGGTAAGGGCCGCCAGATTACGCACCCAATGCCGCCACGAGCCGGCACCGCCGTGCAGCAGCAGCACCGCCGGGCCGCTCCCCCAGCCACGCCAAACGATCGTTCCGTCACCGCAGGGCGTTTCCCAGCGTCGCGCGGCCCGATCCAGACGATCCAGCAAAGCCTGCGCCGCTTCAGCATCGAGGGCGGTGGGTATCGACCCGGTCATGTGCGTACCAAAAACGTCTTGCGGTTGTGCGAGGCGTCGAGCAATGACGCGGGATCGTCCTCCCGTCAATCGCACCGCCGCACGGCGTTGCCCTTCATCAAATACGGCTTGATCCAGATCAATGCCGCGCGCCTACCGACCGGTAAACAGATCGGTGGAGGGCACGTAAAGTGACCGCAATATCGATGCTTGCCCGTATCAGGGATGGCCAGGCGGCAAAGTTCCTTTGCCCCGAAATGGGGTCATGCCGGTCGCGCCCCGCCATCTCTTTCAATCCCTATCGGAAACATCCCACCGGGAGGAACGGGCGTGCCAGTGAACTACATCACCGATGAGATCAAGGCGCTCATCGGCGCGCACAATGGCCCGGTCCTGGCCTTCCATCCGGTGGAGGCAAGCGAGGTCCGCCGTTTCCACCACGCGATCATGGATCCCTCCCCGCGCTATTGGGACGAAGCCTGGGCAAAAAGCAGCCGCTATGGCGGCGTGGTCGCCCCGCCCGCGTTCCCGCCATTCGCCTTCCGGCGCAAGCCGGACGAAACGGACCCGCTGGATCGCATGGCCGACCCGGATTTCGACGGCTTGCCCCGCAATTATCGCGGCCTGCCGCCGGTGAACGTACCCCTGCCCCGCCTGTTGAATGGCGGCTACGAATACGACTTCTTTCGCTACGCACGGATCGGGGAACGCATATATCGCAGCAGTACCTACCTCGATATCTATCAGCGCGACGGCCAGAGCGGGCCGATGGTGTTTGTCATTGCCGCCGATGCCTACGCCACGGATGGCGATGTTCCGTTGGTCGCCGTAACCACCACGACCATCCTGCGCTGAGGGGAGCCCGCCATGAGTGGCCTTTGCTTCGAAGATGTCGCGGTCGGACAGGACATCCCCACGGTCGTCAAAGGGCCGATGAGCACGGCGCACGTCATGCGTTGGTCCTCGGCTATGGAAAACTGGCACCGCATCCATTACGACTGGAAATTCGCTACCGGACATGACAAGCTGCCGGACGTCGTCGTCAACGGATCGTGGAAACAACATGTTCTGATCCAGTTGCTGACCGATTGGGTGGGCGAGAACGGGTGGCTGTGGAATATCCGCTTCCAGTTCCGTGGCATGAACGTGCCCGGCGACTTGCTCACCGCCTGGGGCCGCGTCACCGGGACGGAGGAACGCGGCCCGTACGGCCTGGTCCGGCTGGAGATCGGGTTGAGAAACCAAAAGAATGAAGAAGGCACGCCCGGCACCGCCACCGTGGTGCTGCCGCGGCGCGGGGGGCCGGCGGTCCCCTATCCGTTCGATCCCGCCTGCCTCGGTTCGGCGGGTTAGCCAAGGATTCCGACGCACGGCAACAGGAGGAAACACACGATGGCTCTCACCAAGGCACTTGGCCAGTTTATCGCGGATCTGTCACCCAACCGGGTGCCGGACGAAGCGATCCGCATCGCCCGCATGGGCTTCATCGACTGCATCGGCACGATGATCGTGGGACGCACCGAACCCTGCACGCAGATTCTCAAGGGCGTATTGGCACCCGGCAAAGGCCCGGCCACGCTATATTTCAGCGGCGAACAAAGCCCGGGGCCGGAGGCCGGCTGGATCAACGGCACCGCCGCGCACGCGCTGGATTATGACGACGTGGCCTTGCGCGGCCATCCGTCCACCGTGCTCGTGCCGGCCATCCTGGCGGAAGCCGAGGTGCTTGGCGCCACCGGCCAGGACATGCTGATCGCCTACATCGCCGGCTATGAGACCTGGGCCGAGATGGTTCGTCGCGATGTGCCGATGTACCACCAGAAGGGGTTCCACCCCACGGGCATCTTCGGCGCGGTCGGCGCCGCGGCGGCCTGTGCCAAGCTGCGCAAACTCGACGCCACCCGCACCGCGATCGCCATCGCGCTCGGCGCGTCGCAGGCATCCGGGATCATGGCGAACTTCGGCACCATGACGAAGCCGTTCCATGCCGGGAAGTCGGCGCATTCCGGCATCATGGCGGCGCGGCTGGCGGAGGCCGGCTTCACCGCCAACGTGGACGCGCTGGAACATCCGCAAGGGTTCCTGAGCGCCGTCTCCCCTCAGAACAATCCAGACCGTTCCGGTGACGGAAAGCTCGGCGAAGACTGGGCCATTATACAGCATGGCCTCAGCATCAAGAAATACCCCGCCTGCTACGGCACGCATCGCGCCATCGATGCCATGCTGGATCTCGTGGGCGCGCATCCGGTGAAGCCCACCGACGTAAAGAAGGTATCGGTGCATTTCAGTTCGCTGACGTCCAACGTGCTGCGCAACCGCCAGCCCGACACCGGCCTCGCCGCCAAGTTCAGCATGGAATTCGCGATGGCGAGCGGCCTGATCGCACATCGCGTGAGCCTGTCCGAACTGACCGACCCGTTCGTGCAGCGCAAGGACGTGCAGGACATGATGCGGAAGGTGGAACGCGACCTGACGGACGAAACCGACGCGGCGAACCCGGGTTCCTCGCCATGGGAACAGGTGACGATCGAGCTGACTTCGGGCCAGGTCCTGCAAAGCGAACGGGTAACGCGGGCGCGCGGCCATGCCGAGCGGCCGCTGACCGATTCGCAACTGCATGAGAAGTTCGCGGACTGCCTGACAAGCAGCGGGTCCGCGATTCCAGCGGACGTGCTGTTCGGGCGGCTGCAATCGATGCAGTCGATCTCGGCACGGGCGTTGACGGCGGTTCACTGAGGGTTGGGGTGACCCCGGCGTTATACGCCGGGGTCATGCTTTCTGCGTTACGTCGGGCCGAGGGTACATATGGAAAAGCTTCAACCGCTTAGCGGTCGCATCGCGCTTGTGACTGGCGCCTCACGCGGAATCGGGGCCGCGCTTTCCGTCGCATTGGCCGAACGCGGCGCGCATGTCGTCGCGGTCGCGCGCAGTATGGATGGACTGCGGCAGGTGCGGGAGACAATCGGCGCCGCGGGCGGGACGGCCACAATTGTGCCGCTCGATCTCGCGGATCCCGACGCGATCGCGCGGCTGGCGACGACGATCGAAGGACGACACGGAAAGCTGGACATATTGGTCGGCAATGCTGGAATACCGGGTCCCAATGTGGCGGTCGAGCATGCCAAGCCGGCCGATTGGGCCGAGGTGCTGGCGATCAATCTTACCGCGAACTGGCACCTGATCCGCTGCATGCATCCACTGCTGAAGCGGTCCGATGCCGGCCGTGCCGTGTTCATGTCTTCAAGCGCGGTGCGACAGGCCCGTGCGGATCGCGGGATTTATGCCGTTTCCAAGGCTGGGCTGGAATCCCTCGTCCGTGCCTATGCGGCAACAAATCTCGGCACATCGCTGTGTATCAATCTGTTCAATCCGGGCCCGGTCCGGACGCAGATGCGCAGGACCGTCGCGCCGCACGAAGACCCGATGTCGCTCGATACGCCACAGCATTGTGCTGAGAAACTTGTGGAATTGTGCCTGCCGGGTTTCAAGGACACCGGCAAGCTTTATGACTATCCAATGCGCGGCTACATCGAGTTCGCCAAGCCGTCGGTTCCCGCGTAAGCGGGGGGAGCGCTGTTGGGCACAGAGCCGCGTAGCGTCTCTGTCCAGTCAGGCATGAATAAGCGCCGTCCTCTGCCCCCTACCGCAAATCCTTCACCGCCTCGATAAACAACCGCGCCGCCGCCACATGATCCGCGAGCGTGCGCCCTTGGATGCGCTTGTGGCGCCCGGCGTTATAGGTGGTGTGCCCGGCGATATGGCTAACGCCGGCGTTCTTCCAAAATGTAAAATCCCGCCGCCAATCGTCCGGCGTGCCGACGCCCAGCGATATCCACACCTCCACGCCGACCTCCGCCGGATCGCGGCCGGCTTCTTTCGTCCAGGTGCGCAACTGTTCGAACTTCGCCAGCGCCCTTTCGCCGGGCCCGTACGCCAGCGGCATCCAGCCATCGCCGATCCGGGCCGTGCGTTGCAGGATCGCGTCGGCATGGCCTCCGAACCAGATCGGGACGCGGCCGGAGGCCGGGCGCGGGTTGATGCCGGAGTCGTCGATGGTGTGATAGCGGCCCTCGAACTTCACATGCGGCTCCGCCCATAGCGCGCGCATGACCTCAACTTGTTCCTCGGATCGGCTGCCGCGGTTGTGGAAGTTCTCGTTCAGGCCTTCGTATTCGATTTCGTTCCAGCCCACACCGACGCCAAGCCGGAAGCGTCCCTCGCACAGAAGGTCGAGGCCGGCGGCTTGTTTTGCAACCAGAACCGTTTGCCGCTGCGGCATAATCACGATGCCGGTGGCGAAACCGAGACAGGTGGTGCACCCGGCCAAAAAGCTCAGCACCACGAAGGGATCGTGGACAGGGTGCTCGTTGGTGCCGACCCGGACGCCCGAGGGGTTGGGCTTCGCCGGGTTGGCACCCATCACGTGGTCGCCGGTGATAATGTAATCGAAGCCGAGGCCCTCCACCGTCTGGCCGTACTCTCGGATGACGGCCGGACCGGTGCCGATATCGCCAATGGGCAGGGATGCGCCGATCTGCATGCACGTTCTCCCAATTTATCGTCCGCCGGCGCCCTCGTGGTCTTCCAGCGGCCCATCCAAGCCGATCGCCTCACGCGCCGCCAGATCGGCGATCTCCGCGGCGCTGTAGCCAACGCGCCGCAGCATCGCCTCGGTGTGCTCGCCCAGCCGGGGCGGCGGGAGCTGTATGGCGCCCGGGGTCTCGGTGAATTTCAGGGGAAGTCCGGCCATTTTGATCGGACCGGCACCGGGAACGTCGATCTCCACCACCATATCCCGCGCCGCCACCTGCTCCTCGGCGACGATCTGCGCGACATTGTTGACCGGGGAGGATGGCACGCTGCGCGCGCGCAATCGTTCCTCCCAGTATTTCACGGGGTGTTTCCCCAGGACCTCGTGGATCATGGCGATCAGAACGTCGCGGTTCTCGGCGCGTGCGCCGGAGGTATGGAAGCGTGGGTCGTCGTCCCATTCCGGGTGATCGAGCGCGTCGCAGAAATCGCGCCACATGCGCGGGTTGAACGCCGCGACAACAATGTAGTCGTCGGCCGCTCGGAAGGCCTGGTAGGGCACCCCGACCCCGCCGCCGCTGCCGGCCCGTTGCGGCGCAACCCCGGTCGCGAAGTACCGGGTGATATGATACGATAACATCGCCATCTGGCCTTCCAGCAGCGATGTGTCGACGCGCTGGCCGCGGCCGGTGCGATGCCTGGCTTCCAGGGCCATCAGGATGCCGATCGTGGCGGTCATGCCGGCGCCGACATCGGCGACCGACAGCCCCATCTTGGACGGCGTGCGATCGGGTTCCCCGGTGATGCTCATGCCGCCGGTATAGGCTTGCATGAACAGGTCGTTGGCGGGCTCGTGGCGGCGCGGTCCCGTGGACCCGAAACCGCTGATCAGGCAGTAGATCAGGCGAGGGTTCGCGGCCGATAACGATTCGTAATCCAGCCCGGCCCGGTTCAGCGCTTCCAGCCGGTAGTTGCCCAGCAGCACATCGGCGTCCAGCACCAGCTTGCGGGCCGCCTCCCGGCCTTCAGGGCTTTTCAGATCGAGCGCGACGCTAAGTTTGTTACGATTCGCCGAGGCAAAATAATAGGGCACCTTGCCATGGAAGTACGGTGGCCATCCGCGGCTGTCGTCGCCCACGCCGACCCGTTCGACCTTGATGACCTCGGCGCCGTAATCGGCGAGCATCATGCCGCAGAACGGCCCTGCCATTGCCACGCCGAACTCGACGACCTTGATACCGGCGAGGGGGCCGCTCATCGTGGGTGGCCCTTCGTGCATATTTGGTTTTGCAAGCCCGTTTCCTCTCGTTTATGATCTTGGCACGTGTCCAACCATCGGGCCGCCTGTCGGGGGGCAGCATTGATCCATATCAATGTGAGCGCCCGACCCACGTTCGAGGTTGGCTTCCAGCCAGAATAGCGGGAGATGAACAACCATGGAGTTCGGATACACCCCGGAGCAAGAGGCTCTGCGACGAGAGGTCCGGGCCTTCATCGCCGAGACCATGACCGATGAGGTTCGTGCCGAGATGGAGGGGCTGAGCGAGGGCTTCGGCGTCAGCCCAGGTCGCCATAACGCCACGCACGTCAACCAGTTCTTCAAAAAGATCGGCGAACGCGGCTGGCTGGGTATCAGTTACCCGAAGGAGTACGGCGGTCAGGGCGGCGACCGCATGACCCAGTACATCGTCGAGGAGGAATTCGCCCGCGTCGACATCTCCCTGGGCCTGGGTGGCAGCGGCGCGCCGGCGATCATGGCGGCCGGAACCGAAGAGCAGAAGCAGTACTACATCCCGAAGCTGATCACCGGCGAGTACTCGTTCGCATTGGGCTTCACCGAACCGCATGCGGGCGCCGACCTGGCTTCGTTACAATGTCGCGCGGTACGCGATGGCGATGATTACGTCATCAACGGGCAGAAGATGTATACGTCGTCGGCCCATATGTCGACGCACATCTATCTGATGGCGCGGACCAACCCGAACCTGCCGAAGCACCGCGGCATCTCGATCTTCCTGTTCCCAATGGACACGCCCGGCATCACCGTCCGGCCATTATGGACCATGCAGAACGATCCCAGGGCGCCGATCGGAACGACCTATGGCACGCCGCGCACCAACGAGACGTTCTACGACGATGTGCGTGTGCCCGCTTCCTGCCTGTTGGGTAAGGAGAACGAAGGCTGGCGGGTCGGTGCCATGGGCCTCAACCTCGACCGCGTCGGGGCCGCCCGCTACCTGATTTCCGTTCGCCGCGACGAGGATATCGTCAACTTCGTCAAATCGAACAGCTTCAACGGTTACGCCCCCGCCCAGGACCCCGCGATCCGCGACAAAATCTCGGAGCTGTGGATCGAGGCACAGGTCTGCCGCCTGATGACGATGCGCAGCATGTCCATCATGAACCATGGCGGCAACTTCACCTACGAAGGCTCAGCGGAAAAAACCTGGGCCCCGGAACACGGTGTGCGCACCACCGAAGCGATCGCGCAGATGCTCGGCCCCTACGGCCAGTTGCTGAATGGCTCGCCGCATGCGGTAGAGAGCGGCGTCTTCGCTCACAACTTGCAAGGGGCATTCCAGTCCGGCATCAACCACGGCAGCACACAGGTCATGCGTGACCAGATTTGCCGTCGCGGTCTCGACATGCCAAGAAAGTAGCGGTGGCGACCGCGGAGGAAGCGATATGGATACGACTCTGAGCGAAGAAGAAGTGATGGTGCGGGAAACTGCACGGAAGTTCCTCGAGACTGAATGCCCGACCAAGCTGGTGCGCGCGATGGAGAAAGACGCGCTCGGCTATCCACCGGCTTTGTGGCGGCAGGCGGCGGACCTCGGCTGGCAGGGCTTGGCACTGCCCGAGCAATACGGCGGCAGCGGCATGCCGCTGACCTATATGGGCTTGGTGATGCACGAGATGGGGCGCGCGCTGGCGCCTTTGCCGCTGCTGAGCACGGTGCCGGCCGCCTTAACCCTCGCCAAACATGCCGATGCGGCGCTGTGCCAGGACGTGCTGCCGAAGGTGGCTGCCGGCGAGGCCGTTCTCACCTGGGCCTACATGGAACAGGACCCGCGCTTGCTGCCAGCGGCGGTTCAGGCGCGCGCGGTCGCCAGCGGCGACGGCTTCGTGCTGAACGGCACCAAAATGTTCGTGGATAACTTCAGTGTCTCCGACCAGTGCCTGGTGGTGTGCCGCACGGCGGACGCTTCGCCGGCGAGCGCGGGCCTGTCGCTGTTCCTGGTGGACAGCAACAGCGCCGGCATTTCGCACCGGGATCTGGTGACGCTGGCGAAGGACAAGCAGAGCGAGGTGACATTCCGCGACGTGCATGTGCCGCGGGCGCGCCTGGTTGGCGGCCTGAACGAAGGGGCGCCCATTGCCGAAGGACTGATCGACGTGGCCACGGCCCTGCTATGCGCGCAGATGCTGGGGGCGACGCGCAAGGACATGGAGATGGCGGTCGAGTGGTCGAAATTCCGCAAGGCGTTCGGCCAGCCGATCGGCGCGTTCCAGTCGTTGCAGCACATGTGCGCGGACATGCTGATGTGGATCGATGGCGGTGAGCTGCTGACCTACGAGGCGCTGTGGAAGATGGACCAAGGGCTTCCGGCGGGCGTCGAAGTGTCGCAGGCCAAGGCATTCTGCAACGAGAAGTGCCAGGCGGTGATCCGCGGCTGCCAGGTGATCCACGGCGGCATCGGATTTATCATGGAGTTCGATCTGCAGCTTTGGTACCGCCGGGTGTGCGCCTGGACCACCAGGCTTGGTACGGCGTATGAGCATCGAGCCCGTGTGGCCCACGCGCTGTTGGACTGCCCCGGGCATGTTATCCTCGGCCGGCCGGTTCCCGTGATGGCGGAAGCGTAAGGCGATCGGACGTAATTGACAGAAGGAGAAGTGGGGATGGCGACCTGTCCGGTATGTGGCAGCACGGTGGATGAAGCGGCGGCGAAGGCGACGTCAGGCTTCACCGCCCATGGTGCGTCGGAGCAGGATCCGACGAAGGGGACGCGGCAGTTTCACGACGGCAAATGGGTGTATTTCGATAGCCTGGAATGCCGCAGCAAGTTCCTGGTCAGTCCGGATACCTACACCAAAGCATCGTAGTTCGGCGGGCTAAGGCGGCGCCCGTGCCCAACATGGAGCAGTTATTGTTGGGCGCCATCTAACGGCGCCCTCGAGGAGTCCTGTCGGCCCCGCATGAGTCTTATTTTCATCGGCGATATCCACCAGAACTGGCATCACATTGAGGCCGGACTGGCGGCTCTGTCGGCGCCACCGCGCGCCGCGGTGCTGCTGGGCGACATCGAGTGCACGGCGCCGCTGGACCATCTGGCCGCGCCGCTGCTGGATCGCGGCGTCGCGATCTATTGGATCCACGGCAACCACGAGCATGACTCCGGCCCGGAGATGTGGGCCAACCTCGCGGCACCCGAACGCAATCCGCTGACCGCGGCGGGGGCATTGCATACCCGCGTGGCGGAGATCGGCGGCGTCCGCGTGGCGGGCCTCGGCGGCACCTTTCTGCCGCTGGTCTGGGCCGGAGACCGGCCGCCACGGCTGCACCGCCGGGAGCAACTGGTGGCCGATTTCGCGGCCAACCGCCCGGATCTGAGTCCGGACCGCGCGGCCGGGATGATGCACTTCCTGGCCACCACGGCGATTTGGCCGGAGGACGTTGACGCGCTCGCGACGCGACAGGCCGACGTCCTGGTGACGCACGACGCCCCGTCCAGCCATCCGGAGGGTAGTCTCATTCTGGATCGGCTCGCCCGAGCGATGGGCGCGCGGACGATCGTTCACGGCCATCACCACGTCACCTCGGTGGCGGTGGCGAACGATGGGTTGCGCGTGCTGGGTGTTGGCGACGCCTGGGCTGTCGGCCTGGACGGTTCGGTGGTGTGGCGCGGCGCCAAGCGCCAGCGCCCCTTGCCGCGCACCAGCGATGGCTGGATGGTTCAGTCGGTCGCGGCGTAACCCATCAGCCGATCTTCCAAATCTCCCCAGTCCTGGCGATATGCTTGATCGGTGTGATGCTTTCGACCTGCCAGCCCTTCTTCGCCAGCCAGGGCTCGAAATCCGCCGTGCTCCCGGCGTGGCATTCCGCCAGCAGGCGCCCGTCCGCCAGGGCGGTCACGCTGGTGACGGTCGTTCGCGGGTCCAGCCGCCACTGCTCCGTCGATTTCATCTCCGCGGTGAATGTCTCGAGGTTGTCCCATCCCGGGGCCTTCCCGACTACGATCCAGCGTCCCATGGTCTCTCCTTCGCCAGCCGGCGTTAATGGTTTATGCCGCTTTGGGGGGCACGAATGGGTAGGGGACCGGCCGGCCGCCACGAATCGGCAGCACGATGGTCGCCGTGCCCGGGCAGGATTCGGCGCCGTAATGCAGCCGCATGCCGACATCCATCTCCACGCAGCCAAGCCCGTCGCGCACGCTCTTGCCGGTGACCGTGGCCCAGACGGTAATGGTATCCCCTGGCACGATCATTGCCCGGTGCTGGAACTGTACTTTCCACATCCAGCCGTCGGGCAGGCAGAGGTCCTTCAGATAGCGCGGCAGGATGCTCTGCTTCCACGAGCCCTGCCCCAGGATGCTGGGCAGGCCGTCGTGGTAGACGGCGAAGTTCTGGTCGTAGTGGATGCGGTGCCAGTTCTCGATCGCCGCGCTCCAGCGGAACAGGTGCGTCGGCGTCATCGGCCCGATGACCAGAGGCGGCATCTCCTGCCCCACCTCGATGTCATCGTACCAGGTCTGTTGTTTGTTACGAAGGTCGTCTGCGGTCACCATGATGGGCGTCTCCTTGTGTGACCCGGCCTAACGGCGGATGGTCGACGCGCGCAGGATGCACAGCACGTCGCCATTTTGGTTGGTGTAGGTCGTCTGGGTGGTGACGATCAGCATCGCCGTGCCGTCCTTGGTGACGCGCCCCTTGATGTCGGAGTATTGCGCCTGGCTGTAGATGTGGTCGCCCAGCTTGGGATACTGGATCAACTCGATCTCGTTGCCGGCGTTCAGGATGCGCACCAGCGGCGTCGGCAGCTTCGGCAGCGCGCCCTTGCGGTCCAGACCGTCGCGTACGCCGCCGATACCGTCGGAGTGCGGGTTCTCGGTGAACGCCCGGGTGATCGGGTCGTCGGTGCCGGCCAGGGTCTTGCGCCCGATGTAGGAGCAATAGATCGGCGGCGTGACGATGCCGCCGAACTTGGTTCCCTTGGCGAACTCGTCGTCCCAGTAGCGCGGGTCCGGGTCCATGATCGCATTGGTGAAAATGCGCAGCCCCTCCCGCTCGATTCCCCAGGGCGGACTCGCTTCGATCCGCTCCGCGGACGTGCCGATCAGCGCCTTGATCTGATCGGTCAACGGATTCATCGTCTCGCTCATGCACAGCTCCATGCCGGTGCGCGGCCGTGACGAGCCGAGGCGCGCTGGCGCCCACGGCCGTCATGGCAACGTGTCTGTTCCTATTCCGCGGCTGCTGAGAACTTCTGCGGCTTGGGGAAGAAGTCCTCCGCCCACGGCCAATCGCCAACCACCTCGTAGGTCGGCTGACCCTTCATCGCCCGGTCGTGATACGGGCTGGCGATCGGCTTGTCCCACGGATAGATGCAGCCGTCGTAGGCGTGCTTGCCCAGCTTGAAGTGCTTGGCCTGCTCGACCGTCTCCACGAACGGCGCGTTGATGTCGTAGAATTTGTCCGGCGTCATCGGACGCGGGCCGGCGCGGGACACGTGGCCCCACGCGTAGCGGCCGATCATCTTTTCCAGCATCCACACGCAGTCGATCAGCTTGTCGAGGTTGACGCCGGTTTCGATGCCCATGCCTTCCAGCATGTGCATGAAATCCTCGGTCGGCGCCATGCTGGTCGCACGCCCGTTGCCGCAATAGGGGCAGCCGCCGATGCCGCCGATGGTGCCCTGCAAATGCAGCGTGTCGTCGCCGTCCAGCGCCTTGATGGCCGAGTAAGCCGAGGTGATCGCCATGCCACGGCTGTTGTGCAGATGCGCGCTGAAGGTGTTGATCTCCGGCCATTTGCGCTTCACGCGGCCGAAAATCTCCTCGACCTTTATCGGATGGCACCAGCCCATCGGATCGCCGATGCTGACCGAGGTCACCTTGATGCCCACGGCATCCCACAACTCGTGCTGCTTTTCGAGGAACTTCATGGTCATATCGACGCTGAAGTCGCCCACGAAATTCGAGCCGAAAGTGGCATTGGTGCCGATACCCGCTTCCTTGGTGCCGTTCTTGACCGCGGTGTCGATCACCTTCGCCCAGGCCGCCATTTCCTGCATCTGGGAGCGGTTGGTGTTGCGCCGGGCGAACACGTCGCACTGGTGCACCCGCAGCTGAGGCCGGCTGCTGCGCACGATGGTCAGCGGCGGAGCGTACTGCTTGGCCCGCTCCACGCCCTTTTCGTTCAGCGCCAGCGCGTAGTAGTTCACCCCCGGTTTGGGGGTGAATTTGGTCACGATCTCATCGATGCGCGCCATCTGCGGGGTGTATTTCGGGCTGACGAACGAGCCGATCACGATCTGCGTCAGACCGGTCTCGGACAGCGCATCCAGCAATTCGACCTTGGAACTGACCGGGATGTTCGCATCCTCGATCTGCATGCCCTCGCGCATGCCTTCTTCGGTGTACACGATCTTCGGATATCGTCCGGCCATGTGTTCCCTCCTTGTTCAAGCATCCGATCGGCCGTGGCCGATGCAGCGCGTGGCAGTCGACGAAGCGTAAACCCTTGACCCGTATTCCGACAAGTCCAGCGTAGACTCCGGCCCCAGGGGCCTTTCGCATTGATACAGGTCAAACGATCCGAACGCCCGGCGCGGTAACGTGCAAACTTATAACGGGATAGCGTCGACCGCCGCCGCGTCCGGGACGACAAATGGGAGAAAACGCAAATGGCACAAGCACGCCTGAAGATTTTCGGCTGGGGACGAGAAGGCGAGGGCATGACGGCGGAGGAAGAATCCTTCTCGCTTGGCATCCACCGCCGCCGTTTCGGGGTCGCCGATTTTCCCAGCATTCCCACACCGACACTCGCCGACATCCGCCTGCGCGCCCCGCGCATCGCCCCGCCGGCCGCGCTGGCGGGGATCTGCTCCATCGATACCCACGATCGCGCCGCGCACGCGCACGGCAAGGGCTTCACCGATGCAATTCGGGCCCTGTCGAACGACTTCGCCTCCGCCCCCGACGTGGTGGCCTATCCCCAGAACGAACAGGACATCGCGGCGGTGATGGACTGGGCCGGTGGCGCCGGGGCAGCGCTGATCCCGTTCGGCGGCGGATCGAGTGTGGTGGGTGGCGTCACGCCACCCGCTAACGCGAAGGCGACGATAACCCTCGATCTCGACCGGCTGAATAAGGTCCTGGAGATCGACCGCACCTCCCGCGCCGCGCGCATCCAGGCCGGCATCTTCGGCCCGGATCTGGAGAACCAGTTGCGGCCGCACGGCCTGACGCTGCGGCATTTCCCGCAAAGCTTCGAATTCTCCACCCTGGGCGGCTGGATCGCCACCCGTTCGGGGGGGCATTACGCCACGCTGTACACGCACATCGACGATTTCGTGGAAAGCCTGCGGGTGGTGACGCCGGCCGGCACGCTGGAAAGCCGCCGCCTGCCGGGCTCCGGTGCCGGGCCGAGTCCGGATCGGATGTTCATCGGCTCCGAAGGCATTCTCGGCGTGATCACCGAGGCCTGGATGCGCCTGCAGAACCGGCCGAAATTCCGAGCCGGCGGGGCGGTGCGGTTCAAGGACTTCTTCACCGCCGCCCGCGCGCTGCGGGTGCTGAGCCAGACCGGGCTGTATCCGTCGAACTGCCGCATCCTCGACGCCGAGGAGGCGTTCAACACCGGCGCCGCAGATGGATCGGTCGCGATCATGGTGCTGGCGTTCGAATCCGCCGACCACCCCCTGGACGCCTGGCAGGCTCGGGCGTTGGAGGTTGTCCGCGATTTCGGCGGTGAGCCGGAGACGGCGGGCCGTCCCGACGCGCATCGGGAGGGCGCGGCGGGCCAATGGCGCAACGCCTTCATCCGCATGCCCTACGGGCGGGAGAAGATGACCCCGCGCGGCATCGTGTCCGACACGTTTGAGACGGCGATCACATGGGAGCGATTCGAGGCCTTCCACGACAACGTGAAAGCCGCAACCGAACGGGCGATCCGCGACGCGACCGGGCGGCCGGGGCAGGTGACGTGCCGCTTCACCCATGTCTATCCGGACGGCCCTGCGCCCTATTTCAGCTTCCACGCACTGGGGCGACATGGGGCCCTGATGGAGCAATGGCAGGCGATCAAGACCGCGGCCTCGGACGCGGTGATCGACGGCGGCGGCACGATCACGCATCACCACGCGGTGGGTCGCGAGCACCGGCCTTGGTACGACCGGCAGCGGCCGGATTTGTTCGCGGCGGCGTTGACGGCGGCGAAGCAGGCGCTCGATCCGCGGGGGGTATTGAACCCGGGGGTATTGATCGACCCGTAGGGGAGCGATCGGGCCCGACCACGTTGGTGTGGCTTGCCTTGTGTCCGTTCCTCGTTCCGCTAATCAAGAGATTTGGATCTCCCGGATTTTCTGATCGGCGTCCATGCCGCGATCGCTGGGTATTGGCTCTTGACACGCGATGCGGCGCGTTACCGCACCTACTTTCCGGGACGACAGTTGATCGCCCCAACCTGAGATCGCATCGCACGCTCGGTGGCCCTCACCCAGCCAAACCAGCCATGTGCCGAGCACAAACGAACCCAAAGGTCATGGCCGGGCCAAGGTTCGCACCCGGGCCGGGGTAGCTCCCCCCGAATATGCTCGTCATGTCGGTCCCGGCCGCATAAAGCCCTGGGATGACGCCGCCCTCGCGGTCCAGCACTTGCGCATCGCCATTGGTGCGCAGCCCCGCGAAGGTGCCGAGGTCGCCGGGCACGATCCTCAGGCAATAGAACGGTGGCGTTTCGATCGGCGCGACGCAGGGGTTGGGCCGGTGGTCCCGGTCCCCTTGATACGCATTGTAGGCGTTGCCCCCGCTCCCGAAGTCCGGGTCCACGCCGTCCCGCGCGAGCCTGTTGAACCGGGCGATCGTGTCCGCCAACCGCGCGCTGTCGATGCCCGCGCTGACGGCCAGTGCCTCGATCGTATCGCCGCGATGCAGGTAGCCGGCGCGCAAGTACCGGCCCAGCAGAAACGGAAACGGCTTGGCCATTCCCAGTCCATAACGCTTGATGAACCGACTGTCGCACACCAGAAAAAACCGGGCGCCAACATCCTTGCCCAGAACGCCAAGCATCGCTACGACCACGTCGTGGTAGGAGTTGCTTTCGTTAACAAACCGCACGCCGCCCGCCGTCACCGCGATGGAGCCGGGCTTTCCCCGATCGAAGCTGTGCGGGTAGATGGCCACCGACCCATCGGGGCGCGGCACGCGCGAAACCGGCATCCAGGGCGCCGGGCTCGAACAATTGTCCTCGACCACCGCACCCACGGCCTCCGCCATGCGCAATCCATCCCCGGTGTCTCCCGGCGCCGCGAGGGACGCGTGGCCCGTCGAGGCCACATCGTGCGGATACAACCGGGCGCGCCGGACAGGATCGTGCGGAAATCCGCCCGTGGCCAACACAACGCCCCGCCGCGCGACGATCGTCGCGTCCCCGGTTGCCCTCCGCACCGTGGCGGCGGTGACCTTGCCGTCCTCGACCACAAGTCCAGTGACCGGCGAGGACACCCAGATCGGGATGTTCAACTTGAACGCACTCGCCGCCAACCGGCCGATCAGGGCGTTGCCGCTCATCAATTGGACATCGCGGCCATGCATCGCGACTTCCCGGAAGTGGGACGCGATGCGGCGGGCGACGTACCAGGCCGATTTCAGCGACCGCCGCGCCTTAAAGAAATGCTTGAAGTCGGGACCCGATCCGACCTTGAGGCCGAACAGCGTCAGCTCGCGAACCGGCGGGCGCACCTGCGACAGCCGGTCGCCAAGCCGCAGTCCGTCATAGGGTTCCGCGCAGATCGCCCGCCCGCCCGGCAAGCCTCCGGGCGCATCCGGATGGTAATCGGGATACGCGGTGTCGATCAGGAATGCGAGTTCGGTCCGGGTCTCAAAAAATTCCACCATCGCCGGTCCATTCCGCAGGAACGCCTCCACCCGTTCCGCGTCGTACCGATTGCCGGTTTCGTGCTTGAGGTACAAACGCGCGCTCTCAAGCGAATCAACAACGCCAGCACGCACCGCCAGCGGATTGCAGGGTATCCAGAGCCAACCGCCGGAAAGCGCCGTGGTGCCCCCGAACCAGGGGTCCTTCTCCACGACGATCACATCGAGCCCGAGCGTGCCGGCCGTGACGGCGGCGGCCAAGCCGCCGGCGCCGCTCCCGATCACCAGCACATCGCAGGTCACCGGGTCGGTCATCGTGTTCAGCCCGCGCCGGCGAACACCGAAGCGGCGGTCGGGAGCGCCCGCGCCGATGCCAGCGTCTCAACCTGCTGCAACATGTCGAACAGTGTCCGCGCCTCCGCCGGCGTGTGGGTCCGCGCGGTGCATTCCTGGAACTTCGTCCATTGCTCCGCCGCGGTGACCGGGTCCGAGGGATGGCCGTGGATGCCGCTCACCTGCCCACTGTCGAGCATCGATCCATTCGCCAGCCGGATGCGCACCTGCGCGTACGGCGCCACCGCCGGCTCGCGCGGGTCGCGCTCGTCGATCGTATCGATATGCACCTTGGGGTAGAAATCCTTGAAATCGGCGCGTTGTACGACCGCGTTGGACAGTTCCGCCACCCCCATGCGACCGAGGATGACGGCGGTGGCCATGGCGAATTCCTCGCTGAACCGCGCCTCGTCCGCGGTGCCAGGGCGGTGATTGAACAGCACGTCGGCCTCACCGCGGCCCATGGTGACGCGCACCTCGGCAATGTCGGTTGGGCCGATGCCCCGCCCGGCCAGCAGCTTCACCGCCGCCTCGAACGAGCGGTGCATGAAATAGCAGGTGGGGTAGAGCTTGATGCACAGCCCCTGGCGCGGGATGTACCAGTCTTTGCCCACCCGAGCGGGCGACTCCCGGTCCGGCGTGCCGGGCGAAAAGGCCGTGAGGAAGCCCTGCGCGTGCTCGAACGCTTCCCGCCCGGCGGTCATGCCGGCGGCGGCGAGGCGGACGGCCACCACGCCGTCCCGCGCGGCCTTCCCGGCGTGATACGGCTTCGTCGTGCTGCCGAAACTGGTTGCCATGCCGCCGGCGTGGCTTGCCGCGATGCCGAGGGCCATGGACGCACGTTCCGCCGACAACCGGTTGAGCACGGCACACGCGGCAGCGGCACCGATCGTGCCGAATACAGCGGTGGGGTGCCACCCCTTGCGGTGATACCCCGTGTCGCGCCGCACCAGTTCGGCCCACACCTCGTAGCCCGCGACATAGGCGGTAACCAGCGCATGCCCGTCGGCATCCAGCCGTTCGCCCTCCGCCAGGATCGCCGGCACCAGCACGGCGCTGGGATGGCCGGTCAACGACTGGTCGTCATAGTCGATCGCGTGCGCCGCGGTGCCGCCCAACAGCGCCGCGTCCGCCGCCGTGACACGCAGGTGGGACAGGCAGGCGCGCGCCTCCGGCTGGGTTGTCGGCGTCATCAGCGCCTGGCGGACGATCGCGGCCACCGGTTCGGCGGTGCCGACCAGCATGACCCCGATGGCATCGGTGAATCCCATGCGCACGATGGGCAGCGCCTCGCCCGGCAGCGCGTCGTACGAGATGCCGGCCAGAAACGCCCCAAGTTCCGCTGTCAGGCTCATTGCCCCTGCCCCGGCTTCCAGGTGTCGTAAAAATTGCTCGGATAGGGATACCAGACCGAACGATAACCCTGGATGTCGAGATTGACCTCGACGTCCACCACGAAGGGCCGTTTGGCGGCGAGCGCCTGCCGCAACGTTGGTGCGTAGTCCTCCGGTTTCGTTACCCGCGCGCTGCCCGCCCCCATCGCCTGCGCCCACAGGCAGATGTCCGGGTTCCACATTTCCCCCGTGTCGGTACGGCGATAGTCGCAGAACGATTCGCGTCCGTACAGGCGCAGCATCAGCTCGCGCTCGATCTGCAACGACCGGTTGGTCAGCACAACCCATACCAGCGGCAGGTTCTGTTCGACCGCGGTGGCCACGGCGACGCCGCCCATCAGGAAGGAACCGTCGCCGAGCAATGCGAGCGCTGGCCGGCCGCCCTGTGCCAGGGATGCGCCGATGATTGCCGAGGCGCTCCAGCCCATACGATGGAAAAACCCATCATGCGCGACATGACGGGACACCGGTGAAAGGAAGGCAGGGGCAAAGCTCAGCAGATGGCCGGTGTCGAAGAACACCGGCATGTCGGGATCGACCGCTTCCACCACCTCGGCGGTATCGTGGCAGATCCGCGCATAGTGCAGCGGTGCCAGGTCCGAGGTGCGTTGTGGCTCTGTCTCCTTCGTCCAGTGCTGGCGTGCCTCCGCGAGCGCCTTGAGCCAGGCGCCGCGCGGCCGGCCTTCCTGCTGCACCACAGCCTCCGTCAGCACCGCGAGCCCGGCGGCGGCATCGCATGGCAGCGCTACCGACGCCGGATAAGCTCGGCCCAGTTCGGTCGGGTCGATATCAAGATGGATCAGCCGCGTCTTGCCGGGGATGTCGAACAACGTCCAGCCGCCGGTGTCGATATCCGAAAGATGTGTCCCCACGGCGATCAGCAGATCGCAGGTTCGCGCCGCCTCATTGGCGTGGCCGGTGCCCGCCCGGCCGATGCACCCGAGGGAGAGCGGATGGCGTTCGGGAAAAGCGGCCTTGCCAGTAGCGGTCGTGACAACCGGCGTCTCGGTCACCTCCGCAAAACGGAGAAGGTCATCCCAGGCCCGGGCATTGTGCAGGCCGCTTCCCACCATGATCAGCGGGCGTTCGGCGGTAGCAATCAGCGCCGCGGCCGCCTTCACGCCCTCCGGGCTCGGCCCCGGCGGAAAAGATCGCAGATACGGCAGGGGATCCGGCAGTGGATCGGGTGCCTCGCTGTGCTGGATGTCGAACGGGATCTGTACCACCACCGGCCCCGGCCGGCCGGTCAGCGCGGTCTGGTAGGCGCGCAGGAACATGTCCAGTGCGTTGTCGGGCCGGGTGATCAGGAACGCCTTCTTGGTGATCGGCTTCAGCACCGCCACCCAGTCCTCCGGCCCCTGCCGATAGGCTTCCTCCATGCCGCCGCGATCGAACCAGTGCGTTGGGCCCGCTCCGGCCAGCACCAGCATCGCGACCGAACCATAAAAGGCGGAGGCGACGGCCGAGACGATGTTCATATTGCCGGGGCCGACGCTGGTCGCGACGATCGGCAAGGGCGCCTGGCGCCGCATCCGCCAGTAGCCGTCGGCCATGTGCACGGCCTGGTCCTCGGCCCGCACCGGGATGCCGCGGATTTTCGTTTCGTGCACGATGGCGTCGAGCAGCGCCCAGTTGCCATGGCCGTTCATGCCGAACACGAACTCGGTGCCCATGGTTTCCAGCAATTTGGCGATCGCGCACGCGACGTTCATTTGGGTCATGTCCGTCTCCTTTCCGGCTTTGAACTTCTCAACCACCTTCCGCGGCACGCGGTCGCCAGCGCAGCAAGTGTGCCTGGACCCGCCGCACGATGCTTGCCAGCAGCACGCCGACCACCATCAGAACGAACACCGCCACCATCATGCCGGCTGCCTCACCGCGCGCCTCCGACTCGATGATCATGCGACCGATTCCATGTTCGGCGCCGATGAACTCGCCAACGATCACGCCAATCAGGGCGAACGAAATGGCAGGGGTCAGTGAGGCGAATAGCCACGCCATCGCGGAGGGAATAATCACCGTCCAGGTAATCTGCCACTCGCTGGCGCCCAGGAGCCGAGCGGCGCTGATGTGGTCGCGATCCACCGAACGGGCGCCTTCGAAGGTATTGAAGAACACCAGGAATACCACGACCAGCCAGGCGGTCACGATCTTCGACGCATCTCCGATACCAAATGCCAAGATTATGATTGGTGCCAGCGCGATGCGCGGAATGGAATTGGCGGCGACGATGAAGGGGTGGAAGATCGCCGTCAGCCGGTCCGACCGGCCAAGAACCAGGCCCAGGACGAATCCGCTGGACACGCCAACGGCGAAACCGGCCAACGTGTTTTTCAGCGTCACGAAAGCAGCGATCCATAGATTATTCTCCGCCCGAGCCAGACAGCGGGAGAATTCCGGCGTGAACAGTCCATTCCACTCGCCTCGGGTAGATACGAGGCAGCTCGCGCGCAGGAACTGGTGGTATATTTCCGACGGCTTGGAGACAAAGTACGGGTCCAACAATGCCGGCACTACCCAGGGCGCGCGGTCATGCAGCGCGTAGCCCCACTCCCATACCGCGAGCAACAAGAGGCCAATCGCCAATTGCCAGACCAGCACGCAACCACCACGTCTCATGACGCCAATCCCTTGGCGAATTCCTCGCCCAGGGAATGCCAGATACGCGAAAACAGCGCGGCATAAGCGGGTTGTTCGCGCAAGGTCACCGCGTCCCGCGGGCGGGGAAAATCGATGGCGAATTCTTCTTTCAACTGGCCCGGGCGAGCCGATAACAGGATGATCCGGTCTGACAATGTCAGCGCTTCGCCCAGGTCGTGGGTGACGAAGAGGACGGTTTGCTTTTCGCGCTCCCAGATTTCCAGCAGCACGCGGTGCATCTCCAGTTTGGTGTGCGTATCGAGTGCCCCGAACGGCTCGTCCATGAGCAATATCCGCGGCTGCACGATCAGGGTTCGCATCAAAGCCACGCGCTGGCGCATCCCGCCGGACAGCGACGCTGGATAGAAGGTGGCGAACCCAGTAAGTCCCGCTTGCGCGATCGCCGCGCGCACACGCTCCCGCCGTTCCGCGGCCGGTACGCCCGCGAGTTCGAGCGCATATCCGATGTTCGCCTCCACGGTACGCCAAGGGAACAATGTATCGCGCTGGAAGACATAACCAACGTCGCGGACGGGCCGCATCGGTACGACCGGGGCGCCATCGATCAGGATTGAACCGCCGCTGGCCGGTAACAGCGTGGCGATCATGTTCAGGATCGTGCTTTTGCCGCATCCGGACGGACCGAGGAGAGCGACAAACTCGCCCTCGTGGATACGGAAGGACACATCCTCCACCGCCTGGATCGTGCGGCCGTCCATGCTGAACGACTTGCCAAGATTACACACGTCGATGCGGACGCGGTTGGCTCCCAGCGGGGGCCGATCGGCATGGATGCCCTGGTCAGGCAGTGCGGGATAGTTCATCCGGCGGGATATCTCGCTTGCGCCTTGCGCAGGAAACTGTCGTCGAAAACCTCGGTCAGCGGGATCGGTTTGATACCGGTCAGTTCTCGATACCAGCATTTGCCGCCGCGCTCATAGGTCGCTGGATCGATCAAGCCGTTGTAGTCGGTCACCTCCTTCATCGTCTGAATTTCCAACAGGTTTCCCTCGCGTGAGGTGCTGCCGACATAGGTTTCTATATGGTCATAAATCTGATCGGCCGTGTGGGTTTTGACCCATTGGGCAGCGCGGTAAACGGCATTCGTGTAGGCTTGAACTTTTTCCGGTTCCTTCTTAATCGTGCTAAGCAGGCAAATATTGGCGTTTACCGGGACGTTGCCGCCGACGATCTCATTCCACACTTTTTCGTCCGAACCGTGGTAGATCGTCCGGCCCCAGTCATGACTTTCCGCGTCTACTTTCAGGGAGGCAGGGGCAGCCAGCGCGTCGATCTGTTTTGTCTTCAGAGATCCCAGCATGGTATCGACATTGCCCACGCCGACCCAGGTTACCTGCTCTGCCAGGCCGTAATGCTCCATGAAAAAATTTGCCCAGAGATGCGCGGTGCCGCCCAGCGATGAGACCCCGAAGATAGGCTTGCGCCCGTCGGGACGCTTCCATGCCGCGAGTTTTTGGATTGTATCGATCCCTTGGTCGAACAGGTCCTTTCTGATCAGGAAATACTGGCTGGGAGAGCGGGTGTCGGCCGCGTTCACCGCCCGCGCCGGGCGGCCGCGATTATTGAGTTGCAGGCAGTGAACGATGTCCTCGATGGCAAAATCCGCCTCCCCCGATGCCATGATTTCACGCGACTTCACGCCGCTGCCTCCTTGCACCAGCCTGAATTCGAAGCCCTCGTCCTTGAGATAGCCCAGCTCCTGGGCGAGGTACATCTGCAGGTAAGCAGGCACCGCGACCGGATAGGTGGCGACGCCCTTGCCGACCGCGGACGCCCGCCGGGTCAGGGCCATGGTGGCGACCGTGGCGATCAGGATCGTACGCCTGGGTAGTATGAATGCCATGAATTTCCTCCGTTGGACGGCGTTTTCGCCACCGGTCAGCGTCGTTGCACGATCTCGACCATCACGCCCTCTGGCCCGCGGATGAACGCGAGGCGCGTGCCGGCCGAGTAGTCCATCGGCTCCACCGCGAATTTGGCGCCCTTGGCACGCAGATCGGCCACCGCCGCGTCGATATCGTCCACGGTCAGCCCGATATGCTCGACGCCATAGTAGGGGAAGCTCGGCGCGGGCCCGGTCGGCTCATCGTGATGCGGCGGCGCGATCAGCACGGTCTGCCCGCCGAGCTTCACGAACACACGCGGCTCGCCGGGGTAGAAAGTGCCGGCTGCGTAGGTGCCGCGCACCACCTCGGCGCCGAACATACGCTCGAAGAACCCAGCCATGGCGTCCGGGTCGATGCTGCGTAGGTGCACGTGGTCGTAACGGTATGTCGGCATGGCAACCTCCTGAACGCTCCGGCAAGCTGTGTGTACGGCGGGCTTTTTGTCTTTGACCTGAATCAACGAGCGAACCCGGGTATCCGGCGGACGAACTCATCGGAATGCGCGCCGTTGCCGGCGGCACGATCCGGAACCTAGACTGCCTTCCGGACCAGCGGACTTCGCATACCGGGAATTCCACTGCCGGCCACGGGCAGCGAAAAGGGAGCAGATGATGTCGCAGTCGATGAAGGGGCCGGCTGAGGATCCTCTTTCCGGCGTCCCGCCGATCGATTCGCGCAACCTGATCTGGGTCGGTCTCGCGCTTTGTGCGATGATCGCGACAATCATGGTCGACAGTCCCTGGGCGCTCAATTTCGTGCATGTGATGTGCGGCGTGTTGTGGACCGGCATCGACCTGTTCATGGGCTTCGTCGTTGGCCCGATCATGCGTCGCCTGCCGCCGCCGGCGCGGCGTGCGATTGTCCTGCGGCTGATGCCGAAAACGCTGTTCCTGCTGCCCACCCTATCCATCATCACCGGCACTACCGGCTGGTTTCACGCTCGAGACCTAGGCTTTCTCGACCTCCCCTGGCCGCAATATGGCTGGGTGCTGGCGGCGCTGGGAATCCTCGCAATCCTGACAGTTCAAGGCCTGGGCGTGCTGCTGCCGGCCAACCTCATGGTCTACTTCGAGATGCGCAAGACCGTTCCCGATGGCGCGCGCATCGGCCGGCTGATGAAGCGCTACGTGTACGCCGTGGCACTGCAAGGAACGATGCAGGTGGCGATCATCGTGGTGATGGCGAAGTTCGTCACCGGTCTGTGAGACATCCCGCGTCCACGGTTAACCGCCCCCACCCCGCTCCCCATACCGCGGATCCGGGAAGCCGATCCGATCCACCTCCCCGGTCACGGTATCGAGGATCGCGCAACTGAGGCGCCAGGAATCGCCGTCATAATGTGCCTCGCCGGCCGATCCCGGGTTGATCACCAGCACGCGTCCGAAGCGCCGCACGACCTGGGCATGCGTGTGCCCATACAACACGAAATCCGCATCCGCCTCGCCGAAACGTTCCAGGTGCTCGCTGTGAGGGAAGATGTAGTCCCCGCGCGGTTCCCAGGGCGTGGAATGGATCATCAGCACCTTCTTCCCGCCGGTCTCCAGCGTTTTCCGCAACGGCTGGTCCGCCAGCCATTTCACCAACGAGCGGTCGATCCCGTTGCCGTCCCGCGCGCGTTCGGCCTCGCGCGATAGAAACACCTCCTCATGATTGCCCAGTATCACGTGCGCCCCGCGCGCCTTCAGGGCGGCAATGACGTCGTTGGAAAATCGTCCCGCGTCGATGATATCGCCGAGACACAGCACTTCATCGACGTCGTCCATAGCGGCGAGCGCCTGCCGCAGCCCACGCAGGTTGCAATGGACATCTGAAATAATACCGAGCTTCACCAGACCTCCCGCGGCGGCTACCGCTTCGGCGCCGGGACCGGGACGCCGGGGATTTTCACGTTCACCGACCACAATTCGTGGTGGGTGGTGAAATACAGCGTCTTCCAGTCATCGCCGCCAAACGCCATGTTGGTCGTCGCATTCGATCCGTGCACGATACGGCCCAGCTTCTTGCCGTTGGAGTCCATGATCCACAGGCCGCCCGAACCGCCGCAAAAGACATTGCCCGCGGTATCGACTTTCATGCCGTCGGGAACACCCGGCTCATCGCCGCGCAAATCGGCGAAGACGCGGTCGGTGTGTTTCGCCAGCATGCCGGATGGCGCGATGTCGAAGGCCCTGATATGCCCGCGCCGCGAGTCGTTGATATAAAGCACTGTTTCATCGGGCGAAAACGCCAATCCGTTCGGCATGACGAAATCGGCGGCCAGCAGCGACTTCGTGCCGAGGTCGGGGGTCACCCGGTACACACCGGGGACCGTCTGGTCCCACTCTTCCGTCGGACGGTTTCCGGTCCAGGGATCGGTGAAATAGATGCAGCCATCGGACCGCACCACCACATCGTTCGGACGGTAGAGCCGCTTGCCGCCGAAGCTGTTCATGATGACCGTGGTGCTGCCATCGTGCTCCAGCCTGGTGACGCGGCGGGCGGCGTTCTCGCAGGCCACCAGCCGCCCCTGCATGTCGCGGGTCAGTCCGTTGGCATAGTTGGTCCGTTCCTTGAATACGGACACGCCGCTGCCGGGCTGGTACTTCATCCGGCGGTTGCTGTTGATGTCGCTGAACAGCAGGTAGCCGCCTTCGTGCCACCAGACCGGCCCTTCCGCCGGCCCTTTCGGCCCGCCAAAACCATCCGCGAGCCTCCGCACCGGTTCCGATACCGATAGTACCCCATCCAACTCGGGAGCGAGTTGTTCGATCCGCGTTTCCATGGCCATACTCCCTATCGTTCAGTCTTTGAGACCCAGCCGTTCCTTGTAGTCCGGATCCCAGGACGCCAACCGCCCACGTTTGACGCGCTCGTCCATCCCCATGCGCACGATCGGACGCAACGAAGTTGGCTGAGTCGCGATGATGCCGCTCTGTTCCAGCGCCGCGTAACGCGCGTCGTCGTATCCCAATATGCCCTGGAGGACGTCTCGATTATGTTGACCGAGCATCGGTCCAGGACCGCGAACGGACAGCGGCAGGCCGCTCAGCCGCCACGGCCGGCCGATGATGGGGCGGTCGCCGATTTTTCGTTCCGGCGGAAACCGTTGAAGCTCCAGCATACCGCGGGCCTTGGCATGGCGATCCAGGTGCATGTCCCGCCCATCGAACACCGCAC
The DNA here is from genome assembly GCA_903924985.1 of uncultured Acetobacteraceae bacterium. Taxonomy (GTDB): domain Bacteria; phylum Pseudomonadota; class Alphaproteobacteria; order Acetobacterales; family Acetobacteraceae; genus Rhodopila. The sequence continues at coordinate 11,991 of CAIYDT010000216.1, read as the reverse complement.
CCGCGCGCACGCCGGCTGCCTGAAACGCGTGCATCGCGTCGAATTTTCCAACCCCTTGGGTCCATGCTCCGATGATCGTGTCGATCTCATCATGGTTGCGCATACGGGCTTCGTTGGTGGCGAAGCGCGAATCGCCCGCGAGGTCCGGCTGCCCGATCATCCGGCACAATCCGGCCCACTCCTCATCGTCGTGCACCGACACGACGCACCAATCGTCGTCCCCAGCGCAACGATAACAGCCTTGCGGTGCCAGCCACGGATGACGATTGCCGATTCGTTCGCCCAGCCGCCCGTTCGCTTCCCAATCGAGGATGTAATCGGACACCATGGAACAGCCGAGCTGATACATGGCGACATCGATCCAAATGCCCTTGGAAAAACGGTTACGGTAGCGCACCGCCAGCGTCGTGCCCATCACCAAAGCCCAACTGGCGAGAAAATCGACGAAGGACTGGCCGGCTTTCGATGGCTCTCCGCCGCGGTATCCGGTGACATGCGTCAATCCGTGCGTGGCTTCCATCGTGGTGGCCTGCCCGGGGTACGTGGCATAGGGCCCTTCCCGCCCGTAACCGCTGCAGGAGAGCATGATCAGGTTGGGATTGAGTTTGGTCGCGTTCGGATAATCCAACCCCCAGCCGCGCATGACCCGCGGGGTGAAATTCTCCGCCAGGATATCGCTCACCTTAATGAGGTCGCGCAGGACGTCGCGTCCGGCTGGCTCGCGCAAATCGAGCGTGAGCGATTTTTTGCCGCGATTCAGCAGGTTGAACGTGGCGGTACGGTTCCACGGATCCTCGCCCGGCTCGTTATCCGCATAGACGGCCGAAAAATTTCCGCCCCGTGTGGTGTCGATTCGCGCGGGACCTTCTATCTTGATCACCTCAGCGCCAAGATCGGTCAGCAGGCCGGCCGCATAAGGCAACGAGAAGACGTTGCTGATGTCGATGACTCGCATCCCGGAGAGCGGAAGCTTCGCTTCCCGACCCGCGTTTTCGGTATCGTCCGTCATTCTGTCTCGCCGCCTCCGGTCAAATCGCGCCGCTGGATACTTCGAGCGTCTGAAACACTTCCGCGTTATGCTGCCCCAGCAAAGGCGCTGGCGCGCGGTAGGTCGCCCCTCCGGCACTCATGTTCCACAACCGGAATGGGACCCGAATCTTGCCGATCACCGGGTGATCGACCTCCTGGAAAAATCCCCTCGCTTCAAGCTGTCCGCAACGCGCGAGGTCTGCCGGCGTTTGCACGATTCCGAACAGAAGGCGGAACTTCTCGGATGCCGTATTAAACAGCTCGGCCATGGTGCGGTCCTTGGTCGCCTCCAGGATGAATGGATCCATCTCATGGGCGTTCCGCATGCGCTGTGCCGGCTCGGCGAAGCGCGGCTCCTTCAGTTCCGGGCGCCCGTAGAAGTCGGCGATCGTCTCCCAGGTGGCGCCGCCGCCTTCCTGGCTGATGAAATAGCCGTCCTTGCAGGGCATCACCTGCCCGAAATTGGTCCCCTCGACATGCCGGCGGCCCTGCACGCCGCCGGCAAAACTGTACCAGGGCTGCTCGATCACCAGCGAGGAGGCTACAACCTCCTGCATCGACACATCCACATGCCGTCCAACGCCGGTCATGTCGCGCACCAGGATCGCGACATTGGTCGCCAGCATGCCGTTCATGGCCGACTCGTACTCGCCCGGAACGCCGCCGTGCTTCAATGGCTCCCGGTCGGAGGTGCCGCTGATCGCCATGATGCCGCTGGTGGCGTAGGTGACGATCTCATCGCCCTTGTACCGGCTGTAGGGGCCGGTCTGGCCGAACGGCGTGATGGACGTCATCACCAGTCCGGGGTTGTCCTGAACGAGGGTCGCGTGATCGAGACCCAAGGAGGCCAGATAGCCGGGCGTGAAATTCTCGACGATCACGTCCGCCGAACGGGCCAACTGCCGCAGCCGCGACACCCCGAGCGGCGTCTCCAGATCCAGCACGATGCCGCGCTTGTTCAGGTTGGCCATCAGGAAGAACAGGCTTTTTTCCGGATGCGGGTCGTCCTGGAAGAATGGCGGCATGCGCCGTCCGTAATCGCCGTTCGGCGGTTCGACCTTGATGACGTCGGCACCATGGTCGCCGAGCAGCCGGGCGCAGATCGGTCCCGCGATTCCTTGGCTGAGATCCAGCACCACCAAATCGTCGAGCACCGCCGGCAGCATTCTCGTTTCCCCTCGCTTGAAGCCGTTGATCTAGGACGGGTTGGCATCCCCTGTCGAGGTTCGCTGGGCGTTCGCCCAAGGCAATCCGATGAACGGAGACAACGGGTCCAGATTCCTCATTCGTCATCCTCGGCACACGCCGGCTTCCGGCGTATCTTTCCCGCACGCCGGGTCGGGGGTAAGGTTCTGCCTATATCGATGGCAAGTGCCACGGGAACGGCCAATGAAAAGACGCACCTTCATCGCGGGCGCCGCGGCAGCCTCGCTTGCCCGGCCCGCCATCGCGGCCGGCAGCCGCCCCTTGATCTTTGTTCCGCAGTCCAACCTCACGAGCCTCGATCCAGTCTGGACCGCCGCCACCGTCACCCGCAATTTCGCGATGATGGTCTACGAGACCCTGTATGGCCGCGACATCGCCTACAAACCCCAGCCGCTGATGGTGGAAGGCCACGTCATCGACGATGACGGCAAGCGCTGGACCATGACGCTGCGCGACGGTCTGCTGTTCCACGACGGCACACCGGTACTCGCGCGGGATTGCGTTGCCTCATTGCAGCGGTGGCTGAAGCGCGACCAGGTCAGCACGACCTTCGCCACGCGGGTCGCCGCGATCGAGGCCAAGGACGACCGCACCATCGTATGGCGCCTGCACAAGCCATTCCCGACGCTCCCCTATTTCCTGTCGAAGGCCCAGCCGCAGCCGGTGATTGTGCCGGAGCGCCTGGCGGCCACGGACCCGTACCAGCAACTGACCGAGATCGTCGGTTGCGGCCCGTTCCGCTTTGTCCCGGACGAGTATGTCTCCGGCATTCGCGCCGTCTTCACGAAGTTCGATCACTACACGCCGCGGCCGGAACCCCCGTCCTATTTCGCCGGCGGCCACCATGCGAAGGTCGATCGCATCGAATGGCGGGTGATCCCCGATTCGGCGACGGCGGCCAATGCGCTGGCCGCGGGCGAGGTGGACTGGCTGGAATTGCCGCAGCCCGACCTGATTCCGATGCTGAAAGCCCAGAAGGGCGTGTCCACCGGGCTGTTGGACATCTACGGCACCTACGGCCATTTGCGGCCGAACCACATTCAGGGGCCGACCGCCAATCCCGGAGTCCGCCGGGCGATGGTAGCGGCGATCAACCAGAAGGACGAGATGATCGCGACGATGGGGGAAGACCCGGCGATGTGGCGGGTCCCCGTCGGCTATTTCATCCCGGGTTCGGAATCCGCCAACGATGCCGCTATGGACGCGGTCAGCAAGCCGCACAGCGTGAATGAGATCAAGGCGATGCTGGACAAGGCAGGCTATGCCGGCGAACGCATCGCGTTCATGCACCCGACCGACCAGCTCGCCTATCACGCACTGTCTACCGTGGCCGTGGACGCGTTCCGCAAGGTGGGACTCAACATCGACGATCAACTGGTAGATTGGGGTACGATCCTGCAACGCCGCAACTCCAAGGAGCCGTTGGACAAGGGCGGCTGGTCGATGTTTCCCGGTGGCGCGCCAGGCGGGGATCTCGTTAACCCGTTGCTTGAGGGCATCGTCCGCAGCAACGGTCCAAAGGCCTGGGTCGGCTGGCCGGACGATCCGAAGCTGGAAGCCGCCCTCGAAGCCTGGATCGACGCCCCGACCGACGCGGAGCGGCGGCGGCTTGAGCGGGACTACCAAATGGCGGCGTTCGACACCGTACCGACCATCCCGCTGGGCCAATATTTGCCGCACGCGGCGTGGCGGTCGAACGTAACCGGACAGCTGAAGGGGGCGGCCCCGGTGTTCTGGGGCGTGGAGAAGGGATAGATACCGGCCTTCGGGCCGCTCATGGAAAGGAAGTCAGCATGGCGCATGGGGAAGAGACACGCACGCTACTAAACTGGGACACGCTGGAGGTCGGCCAGAAGTTGCCTTCGTTCTCCTATGTGCTCACGCAGGAGATGATGGACGACTTTCGCAAGGGGGTCATGGACCCGGAGGCCGCTTTCCCAACTATCTCCCACAAGGTGGACGTGAACGCCTATCACATGGCGTATCACGACGATGGTTCGGTGAACGCGCGGTGCACGTTCTCCTGCTACAACCCGCCGGCCGCCGGCAAGCGTATCACCGTCCAGGCGTGGATCGCCGACAAGTACGCCCGCCGCGGCAAAAACTATATCGTGACCGAAGCTGTTTCCGTCGATGAGGATGGCCGCCTTCTGGATCGCGTCATCACGCATGAACTGAAACAGCCCTCGGAGGTTGGTAAGAAATGGCAATGACACACAGCTTCGCCATCGGCGATGCGGTACCGCCCCTGAGCAAGACCATGACGCAAGAGGCGATCAATCTGTTCGAACGGAGCGGCGGCAAGACCGGCCCGAGCCAGTTCACCGACGAGGCGACCGCCCAGGGTGTGTTGGGCACGAAGGGCACCGTCGCCTCGGGCCGCATGTCGCTGACGTTCGGCACCGAGCTGCTGCGGCGCTATTTCGGGTCCGACGTGTACAATCGCGGTGGCCAGGTGGAATTACGCTTCCTGCGGCCGGTGCGCCCGGGAGACACCGTGACTTTCAACGGCAAAGTGACCGGCATCGCGAAGGTGACGAACGGCGTCCGCGTCGCCGTCGAGGTCACCGCCACCAACCAGAAGGGTGACGTCACGGCGGCGGGCGCGGGGGCCTGCATCGTTCCCAGCCTGTGGGTGCCGGATGTTGAGTAATTCTGAATTGGCCCCCATCGATTGGATACAAACATGAAAGCAACCGCGGTCCTTTCCGAGTTCGCCAGCAAGACCCGCCTCGGTGACATGAGCGCCGAGGCGGTTGCCGCGACGAAGCGGCATATCCTGGATTGCACCGGCGTCGCGCTCGCGGCGTCCGTGGAACCGCCGGGACGGATCATCCGGGATATCACGCGGGAGCAAGGCGGCACGCCCAAGGCGAGCGTGATCGGGTCCAGCCTGCGGACCAGCGTCGTGTCCGCCGCATGGGCTAACGGCGCCCTCGCGCATCTGCTGGATTTCGACGATACCGGTTTTTCCCATCCGACCGCCTGCATCCTGCCCGCCGCCCTCGCCATGGCCGAGGAAACGGGCGCGACCGGCGGCGAACTGGTGGCTGCCGTTTGTGTCGGGCTGGAGGTGTTCGAGCGCATGTCGTCCTCCGGCCGCCAATATGAGCATGTACTGCGGGGACGCGGCTTTCATCCGACCTCGCTCTACGGTTGTTCGGCGGCGGCGGCGGGCGCGGGCAGCATCGTTGGGCTGAACCCGCGGCAGATGGGCGTTGCCCTTGGGCTGGCCGCGGCCAACGCCGGCGGATTGACGCAGCACTTCGGCACCTGGGGCAAAGGTATTCACGCCGGAAACGCGGCCCGCGCCGGTGTGACCGCGGTCTTGCTGGCTCGGAAGGATTATGTCGCCGACCCCGAGGGCCTGGAGGGCGATTACGGCTTCTATTCCGCTTTTCATGGCGACGGGAACTACAACCTCGATAAGATGGCGGACGGATTGGGCACGCACTGGTCGATCGTCGACCCCGGCCTGACGGTCAAACGCTATCCGTGCTGCGGCGGCAATCTGCGGGCGCTGGACGCGGCGGAGGCGCTGCTGACGGAACACGATATCCGATCCGACGACGTCGAACGGCTGGAGGTGGATGTCCACCCGGACCTGCTCGACATCGTGCGGTTTCACAAACCCACCGACGGTTTCCGCGGCAAGTTCTCGATCGACTACGTGCTGGCGGCGATGCTGCTGGACCGGCGTGTGGACCTGGACTCGTTCTCCGATGAATACTGCAACGCGCCGCGCATGCGGGCCGCGCTGGAGAAGGTGCGGGTCAACGCGCATACGGAATGGCCCAACGACGCCGCGTCGCGCCGCCGGTCGCCGGTTACCATCATAATGAGGGATGGACGGACCTTCACCCGGCTGGTGGAAAAGGTGCACGGCAGCCCGGGAAATCCGCTGACCCGCGACGAGCTGGTGGGCAAGTATCGCGGCTGTGCGTCCCGCGTACTGAAGGGCGACCGGCTGGAGCGATCCATCGGGGTACTGGAAACGCTCGAGCAAATCCCGGCAACCAAAGACCTGATCGAGGCCTTGACCCCCTGACCGCCGCGCGGCCATGGTGGACAGAGGCGGCGACGCGAAAGGAGATAGGACCCAATGGACTTCGCATATACCCCAGAGCAGGAAACCTTGCGGAAAGAGGTCCGCGCCTTCATCGCCGAACACGTGACGGAAGAAGTGCTGGCCGCGCGTGGATCGTCGGAATCGAATTCATCGCGCGGCGAATCCGGCCCGATGGTAGAATTGTACGACAAAATCTACCAGCGCGGCTGGCTTGGCATCACCTACCCCAAGGAGTACGGCGGCCAGGGCGGCGACCGCATGACCCAGTACATCGTCGAAGAGGAGTTCACCCGCGTGGACATCCCCGTCGGCATGGGCGGCAGCGGCGCGCCGGCGATCATGGCGGCCGGAACCGAAGAGCAAAAGCAGTACTATATCCGCGGCCTGATCAAGCGCGAGATCTCCTTCGCGCTTGGATTCACCGAACCGTATGCGGGCGCCGATCTGGCGTCGTTGCAGTGCCGCGCGGTGCGCGACGGCGATGAATGGGTCATCAACGGCCAGAAGATGTACACGTCCTCGGCGCACGTTTCGACGCACATCTATCTGATGGCGCGGACCAACCCGGACGCTCCGAAGCATCGCGGCATCTCGATCTTCCTGTTCCCGATGGACACGCCCGGCATCACCGTCCGGCCGCTTTGGACGATGCAGAACGATCCGGTCGCCCCGGTAGGCACCACCTATGGCCATCAGCGGACCAACGAAACCTTCTTCGACGACGTCCGCATTCCCGCGTCCAGCCTTCTGGGCAAAGAGAATGAGGGTTGGCGCGTCGGGTCCATGGGGCTCAATCTCGATCGGGTGGGCGCGTCGCGCTACCTGATTTCGGTCCGTCGCGACGAGGACATCGTCAATTTCGTGAAAACAAACACGTTCGACGGCTATACCCCGGCCAGCGATCCGGCGATGCGCGACAAGATCGCCGAACTGTGGATCGAGGCGCAGGTGTGCCGTCTGATGACCATGCGCAGCATGTCCATCGTCAATCACGGCGGCAACTTCACCTACGAAGGCTCAGCGGAGAAGACCTGGGCGCCGGAACACGGCGTGCGCACCACCGAAGCGATTGCGCAGATGCTTGGGCCGTACGGCCAGCTGCTAAACGGCTCCCCGCACGCGGTTGAAAGCGGCGTCTTCGCCCATAACCTGCAAGGCGCGTTTCAGTCCGGCATCAACCATGGCAGCACCCAGGTCATGCGCGACCAGATTTCCCGTCGTGGACTCGACATGCCCCGCAAGTAGGCGGGCAGTCGAGCCGATTTTTTAATGACTTGTGCCAACCCGCGCTTAAGTGGGGGAAACCGGTGGCAGGCCATTTTTGAACCGTCATGGTTGGGTCAGGCCCGACCATGACGGGGTAGCAATATCCTGCTACCGGTTTTGCCCCTATTTCAACCCGCGTGGATAGTGACACACCGGGTGCCCCGCACCGGGATGACGGGCCGGCTGCATCGACTGGTTCCGGCTCGTTTTCCGATCAGAGTGAAATTACCAGTGTAGCCGGACACTTCGCCGGCTTGACCCGAGGATGTGGATTGGTGACATGACGGCTGCCATGAGACGCGTCGGCAGTCGCGCGAGGGTCTCGCAGAACGACGAAGGTTCCGCTGGATTAACCATGAAAGCCGATCTTTCGGGCACTCGGTTTCAGCGGAACGTATACCCCAGCCTATGCCCGAGCAGAAGATTTATCCGATAAACACCGCACCGTGACGACTCCCCCGCCCTGGCGTAAACGTCTCTCAATTGTCCGGAGTGCCCCGCCCATGACCGCCGTCAACGCCAACATCGCCTCCCCTCGCATGCTGCTGGTTGCCGGCGGCGCGGTGAAACAGGTCGCCGATGTGCTGGCAAAATTCGGGCTGTCGCGGCCGTTGGTCGTCACCGACCCCATGATGGTCAAGCTCGGCCTGGTGCGATCGGTCCTCGACCCGCTGGAAGCCGCGGGCATCGCACCGGGCGTGTTCAGCGACACCGTGCCGGAACCGGACGACACCGTCATCGACCGGGGCGTAGCCGCGATGAACGCCGGCAGCTACGACTGCCTGATCGGGTTCGGCGGCGGATCGCCGATCGATACCGCCAAGGCCATGGCGGTCCTTGGCCAGGGTGGCGGCAAGATGCGCGACTACAAAGTGCCCTTCGCCGCCGACACGGGGAAAATGCCGGTCATCGCCATCCCCACCACCGCCGGCACCGGCAGCGAGTGCACCCGCTTCACCGTCATCACCGACCACGAGCGCGACGAGAAGATGCTGATCGCCGGCTTCGGCTGCCTCCCGCTGGCGGCAATCGTGGACTACGAGCTGACATTCTCCGTCCCACCCCGCACCACCGCCGACACCGGCATCGACAGCTTTACCCATGCCCTGGAAGCATATGTCTCCAAGCGCGCCAACCCGTTCTCCGACGCGCTGGCGCTGGCAGCGATGGAGCTGATCGGCAAGCACCTCCGCACCGCCTACGCCGAACCACGCAACGCCGCCGCTCGGGAGGGCATGATGATCGGCGCCACCCAGGCCGGGCTGGCGTTCTCCAACAGCTCCGTCGCGCTGGTGCACGGCATGTCCCGCCCGATCGGGGCGCATTTCCATGTGCCGCACGGGCTGTCCAACGCCATGCTGATGCCGGCGATCACCCGGTTTTCCGTCAACGGCGCCCCGGCGCGCTACGCCGAGGCCGCGCGACGGGTGGGTTTCGCGGAAGTCACTGATTCCGACGCCGTGGCGGCCGCCAAGCTGATCGCGGGACTGGAGGCCTGGAACAAGGAACTCAAAGTCCCCACGCCGGCCGAGTTCGGGATCACGGAAGAAAACTGGAACGGCAAGATGGCACTGATGGCCGAGCAGGCGTTGGCCTCGGGCAGCCCCAACAACAACCCACGCGTGCCGGATGCGGCGGAGATTATGTCCCTGTACCGGGAAGTGTGGATCGGTGCCGCCAGCAACCGGCCCGGCGCATGAGCTCGATCTCCCCCGAACTGCGCATTCGGGAAAAATTGATCCTCGACGACGCAACCATTCCGGAGTTGCCCAACCACTACCGGGGCAAGGTGCGGGACAATTACGACCTGCCGGACGGGCGGCGCATCCTGATCACCACCGACCGGCTCAGCGCGTTCGACATCAACCTGGCGTGCATCCCGTGCAAGGGGCAGGTACTGACCCAGACGGCGCGCTTTTGGTTCGAGGCGACCAAGGACATTTGCCCGAACCATGTACTGGCGTATCCCGATCCCAACGTGGTGATCGGCCAGCATCTGAATATTCTCCCCGTGGAGATCGTGGTGCGTGGCTATCTGGCCGGCACCACCGGCACCTCCATCCTAACCATGTACAATAAGGGCCAGCGGTCGATGTACGGCGTCACGCTGCCGGACGGGATGCGAGACAATCAGAAGCTGCCGCACCCCATCATCACCCCCACCACCAAGGCGGCGGACGGCGGGCACGACATGCCGCTGACGCCGGAGGAGATCGTCTCCGGCGGGCTGTTGCCGGCCTCGCAGTGGCGGGCGGTGACCGAATACGCTCTCGCTCTGTTTGCCCGCGGCCAGAAAATGGCGGCGGAGAATGGCCTGATCCTGGTGGATACCAAGTACGAATTCGGCACCGATGCCTCCGGCCGCATCGTGCTGGCGGACGAGATCCACACACCGGACAGCAGCCGCTACTGGTTCCAGGACAGCTATCAGGCGCGATTCGAGGCTGGCGCCCGCCCGGAAAGCTTCGACAAAGATGTGATGCGCAGCTGGGTCGCGGCACGCTGCGATCCCTACAAGGACCCGATTCCGTCGATTCCGGCGGAGATCGTGCTGGAAACCGCGCAGGTCTACATCGCGGCGTTCGAACGGATTACCGGACGCGCGTTCGACTACCCCGATCCTTCGGAGCCTGTCTTGGCTCGGGTCCGGCGGAATTTAGCCGCCTACTTCTGAACTGAGCAGAAAGCTGGGGGGTTCGTTCCAGGCGGTCAGCCAGATCGGAACCGCGGCGACGGGCAACGGTCGGGCCACCAGGAAGCCCTGGGCGGCATCGACCCCCATCGCCTTCATGGTACGCCAGAGCGGCACGGTTTCGACGCCTTCCGCGATGACGGCCATCCCGCGCGCATGCGCTTGCGCAATGGCGCTCGCCAGGAACGCCTTGACCTCGGCGTTGTCATCGACCTGACGCACCAGCCCCATGTCGAGCTTGATGGCGGTGAAGGGCAGCTCCATCAGCAGGTCGAGGCGGGGCACAGCCGGGCCGACATCATCGATCACGACCTTGTAGCCGCGGGTCCGCAGCCACTCGAGCGACACGCGAAGCGTCGTCATATCCTCCACCGGGCGGCTTTCGGTCAGTTCGACGATCACATGCTCTGGCGCGATGCCAGCCGCGACACGTTGTTCTTCAAGCCGGTCCAGCGCGAGGGGGGCGAGCAGCACATCCAACGGAAAATTAACGGTGACGCGTAGCCCAAGGTCGCGCATGAAAGGGCCGGTCATGTCGGTGAAAGCTTGATGGGACACCAACTCGGTCAGTTGAGCGGCGAGGCCAGCATCCTCCATCTGCGGGACGAAGTGGTCCGGGGATAGGGTGCCGAGCGTCGGATGATTGAGCCGGGCGAGGGCTTCCACCGCGAAAGGCGTGCCATCGGCCATGGCGACGATCGGTTGATAGCGCGTTTCGATCATCGCGCCGGCCAGTGCTTCGCGGAGTTCGCCTGGGAGCATGGCCCCCTCCCGGGCGGCATATAGGTTGGGCGGTAAAGACAGGGCCGCGCGAATCGCCTGCCGGCTGGCAGACGCTATGACACCGACACCTGGAAGGATACCCCCGCGCTCCCGAGGATCAGCATGGCAGTGTGCGATCCGGCCGGTCCCGACGTCACATCGGCGAGAGCCTCAATCAGGCCATCGGCGGAATCAGCGTGCACCAGCAGATGAGAATAGCGTTTGCGTGTATCGCTCAGCCGCGCGAGGGCTCCCCGCGCGTCGCAGGCCGACACCCCGCCTGGCCCAAGATCCGAGACCGCGTCGGTGACCGCCGCCGACCAGCGCAGGTCGTGCGTAACCAGCAGCAGGTTCAGCGGAGACGGCGGAGTCGGAGCGCCGTGTCGGATGCGGGCACTATCGAGCATGCTTTGTCTTATAGCGCCTCAACCCCAAATAAGAGAGAAAAATCCCGCATTTGAGGCGCATACCAGCGTGTCAAAATCCGCGCGGTCGGTTTTGCAGGCGTTACCCGAGCTTAAAATCGGGTTTCCGCTTCTCCACGAAGGCCGCCATGCCTTCCTTCTGGTCCGGGGTGCCGAACAGTGACAAGAACAGGGCGCGCTCGTGGCGCACGCCCTCCACCAATGTCATCTCGTAGGACCGGTTGACCGCCTGCTTCGCGAATTGCACCGCGACGGGAGACATAGAAGCAATGCGGGCAGCGATCTTCATCGCCTCCTCCAGCATGGTGTCGGCCGGGAAGACGCGGGAGACCAGGCTGGCGCGTTCGGCCTCGGTCGCGTCCATTATCCGACCTGTCAGGACCATATCCATCGCCTTGGACTTGCCTACTGCTCGGGTCAGTCGCTGGGTGCCGCCAGCGCCGGGGATGACGCCGAGGTTGATCTCCGGCTGACCGAACTTGGCGGTGTCCGCGGCAATGATCATGTCGCACATCATGGCCAGCTCGCAGCCGCCGCCGAGG
>CAIYDT010000215.1 GCA_903924985.1 uncultured Acetobacteraceae bacterium | reverse complement strand
GAGGCGCATGCGGCGGGCTCTAATCCCCCGAACGCGGGAGGTAGCCGGGTCAGGCCCGAGCATGACGGTGATGACGACGCCTTCCGCCTCAGCGCCTGGCGCAAGGATCACACGACCGAGCGGGATCGGCGGGCGCACGAGCTGCTGCACACGGTGCTGGAGGAGCGGGTTTTCAAGCCGGCCCGGGTGGAAGGGCAGCGGCTGCGGGCGGAGCGGGAGGCGCGGGAGGCCGCCGAAGCGGCGCTTCCCGAGGTGGCCTGACCCCACCCCCTTGCCATGGTCGGGCCGACGGGACTTCAATGGCGTATCGCATAAGGGGAGATACGAACATGGCGATCCACGCCCGTCTGGCTCATGTCGGCATCTACGCCAACGATAAGCCGAAACTGGAAAAATTCTACACCGACGTCCTCGGTCTGGTGGTCACCGATAGCGGCCCGGGCCGCAACGGGGTCGAGTTGACCTTCATGAGCGCGAGCCCGGGCAACCACCACCAGTTCGTGCTGGTGACTGGCCGGCCGGACACGGCGGGCTTCAACCCGATCAACCAGATATCCTTCATGGTGGACTCACTGTCCGACCTGCGCACGGTACATGGGCGGGCGATCGAACGCGGTGCCACCGACATGCGGGTGGTGACGCATGGGAACGCCTGGTCCTGCTATTTCAAGGACCCCGAAGGCAACACGATCGAGGCATACCTGGATACGCCGTACCACGTGCCGCAACCGCACGGGGTGCCGTTCGACCTGTCGAAGTCGGATGAGGAAATCTTGCGGGAAACCGAGGCGCACTGCCGCGCCACCCCCGGCTTTATGATGATGGAAGATTATCAGAAGCAGATGGCCGCTCGGTTGGCTGGGTAAATCCCAGGCGAGAGAAAGGAGCCTCATGGTCGGGTCAAGCCCAACCATGACGGAACTTATACAGGTAGGGCATTACCATGAAATTCGGCGTCGCGATGTTCTTCACCGATTATGCCATGGGCGCGGCGGATTTCGCCCGAGCGGTGGAGGACCGCGGGTTCGAGTCCGTCTGGGCGCCGGAGCATTCGCATATCCCGCTGTCCCGTGAATCCCCATTCCCGGCTGGCGGGGAACTGCCGAAGAAATACGCCGACTGCATGGACCCGTTCGTCTCGCTGTCCGTCGCGGCGGCGGTGACAAAGACCTTGCTGCTGGGCACGGGGGTCTGCCTGGTGGTGCAGCGCGATCCCATCCAGACCGCGAAGCTGGTGGCATCGCTGGATCAGGTCTCGAACGGACGTTTCCTGTTCGGAATTGGCGGCGGCTGGAACGCCGAGGAAATGGCCGACCACGGCACCACCGACTTCAAAAGCCGCTGGAAGCTGGTGCGCGAGCGGGTGGAGGCGATGAAAGCCATCTGGACCCAGGACAAGGCCGAGTACCACGGGGAACTGGTGAATTTCCCGCCGATGCTGGCCTACCCCAAGCCGGCGCGGAAACCGCACCCGCCGGTGATCGTCGGCGGTGCCTTCCCCTATGGCGCGCGGCGGGCCATCGCATATGGCGACGGTTGGGTGCCGCATGGCTCCCGCCCACAATACGGCGATGTCAGCGCGTTCCTGCCGGAATTCCGTCGCATGACGAAGGAAGCCGGCCGGGACCATTTGCCGGTAACCATGTTCGGCGTGCCTCCGGACTTGGACAAGCTGAAGCACTACCACGACATCGGGGTGGACCGGCTGGTGATCTCGGTCGACTCCGCCGGCGCGGACACGCTGCTGCCGCTGCTGGACAAATGGGCGGGGCTGATGCGCGCCGTCGACGCGTCATAACCAAAAAGGGAAAACGATCATGGAATTCGGCGCATCGATCTTCTTCACGGACTACTCCATCAGCCCAGCCGCGCTCGCGGTGGCATTGGAGGAGCGCGGGTTCGACAGCCTGTGGGCTGCCGAACACTCACATATTCCGGTGCCGCGCCGCACCCCACCGCCCGGCGGTGGGGAGCTGGCAAAGCGCTACTACGACGTGATGGACCCCTTCGTGACATTGGCGGTCGCGGCCGGCGCAACGAAGACGCTGAAGGTCGCCACCGGCATCTGTCTGGTCATCCAGCGCGACACCATCCAAACGGCGAAATCGGTCGCCTCGCTGGATCAGGTCAGCGGCGGGCGGTTCCTGTTCGGCATTGGCGGTGGCTGGAACGTGGAGGAAATCGAATCCCATGGCACCGTCTTCAAAACCCGCATGCAGAAAATGCGGGAGCAGATGGAGGCGATGAAGGAGATCTGGACCAAGTCCACCGCGCAATACGACGGGGAGATCGTGAAGGTTCCCCCCATGATGACCTGGCCCAAGACGGTGCAAAAGCCTTACCCGCCAATCATCCTGGGCGGCGCCTTCCCCTACGCGGCGCGCCGGGCGATCCGTTACGGCGACGGCTGGTTCCCCAATGCCTCCAGCGGCAACCCCGAGGAATACATGCCCCGCTTCCGCCAGATGTGCTCCGAGGCCGGGCGCGATCCGCTGCCGGTGACGATGGGCGGCGCGACCGAGGATTTGAAGCAGTTGCACCGCTTCCGCGAACTGGGCTCGGTTCGCACGGTCGTCAGCCTGCCGGCGGAGAGCGCTGATAAGATTTTGCCTGTGCTGGATCGGTGGGCGGCGCTGATCCGGCAGTTGCGGGGATAAACACGGCCTTGAATCTTGCTCCCACCTCCTATATCAATGATTGATATAGGAGGATCGCATGGGCACCAATGTCAATCTGACACCTGAACTGGAGCGTTTCGCGCAAGGCTGCGTCGAAAGCGGACGGTTCAACAATGTCAGCGAAGTCGTGCGCTCCGGCCTGCGGATGTTACACGATGCGGAGCAGAAACGGGCCGCATTTGTCGCTTCACTGGATGCCGCAATGGCCGAAGGACATCGGGACGGTTTCGCGAGAGCGGCCGACGTTGAATCGAGCGCCCAGGCGATCATAGACGCTGCCCGTGCCCGCAAGAGATGATCGAAGGCATCTTCACACCCCAAGCGCGCCGGGAGTTGGAAGCGGCGATCGATTGGATCGCCGATGACAATCCCGACGCCGCGGAGGGATTGCTTCGGGCAGCGTTGCAAGCTGCAACCATGATCGCTGTGAAGCCAATGCTGGCGAGAATTCGGACGGACCTGGCACCAAGCCGATACCGGTTTTGGTCGTTGCGGGGCTATCCGTACTTATTAATCTTCGATACCGACATGGACCCGTCGGTCGTTGCGCGCTTCGTGCATCAGGCCCGCGATCTGCCAGCTTTGCTGAACGACCTCGAACAATAGGCCGATCACGCCCCCGTCGGCCATTGCCGCCGCACCGGATCGGAGCCGTCCCAAGCCTTCGCCGCTGCCCGCACGGCGGCGAAGATGCGCATCCGTTCCGGGGTGGCGTGCGCCATCTCGATCACCGTGCCGGGGTGGCCTTCCTGCCAGAAATACACGAAGCGGCCGCGCGGGCTGTCACCCTCCTGCCCCAGCGTCCAGCCGTCGGCCAAAGCTCGGTTGTAGACGGCGTCGTAATCCTCGGGCCAACTCGACCAGTGCTGCATTCCCTCATGCCCCGCGGCGAGGAAGTCGCGGTACATGGTGGGGGTGTCGCAGCGCTGCTGGATCAGTTCGAGCTGCACGTCGCCGGAGTTGGCCAGCGCGATCGACAGATGCACGTCATCGTAGCTTTTGCCCCGGTAGCGGAACCCGGTGACCGGCAGGCGGTCGGTGTAGAACCAGGGTCCCACACCGCACACCTCCGACCAATGTTTCATCGCGGCTTCGATATCGCGCACCACGATGCCGACCTGGCGCATCTCGCCGAACAAACGACTCATGGGTTTACGCCTTGATCAGCGGGCAGGCCAACTCGGCCAAGGGGCGGAAAGCTTCGTCGGCTGGGGTCGTGGCGATCAGCTTGTAAAGATCCCACTCGTGCTTGCTTTCCGAAGGCTTCTTGGCCTCGAACAGATAGACGGGGTGGATCTTGCGCCCGTCCTCGCGGATCAGGCCCTTGCCGAAGCAATCGTCGTCGGTCGGCATCGCCTTCATGCGCGCCACGGTAGCCGCGCCGTCCTTCTTCGCCTCGACCGCGCCCATCGCCTGCACGGTCTTCAGGTAGTGCAGCGTGGCCGAGTAATTGCCCGCCTGTGCCATGCTCGGCCACAACTTCACCTTGCCCTTGATGCGGTCGTTGAAGGCGCGGGTGCGGTCGTTCAGGTCCCAGTAATATGACTCGGACAGCCGGGCACCCTGGGCCAGTTCGAGGCCGATCGAGCGAATGTCCTGCGTGTAGCCCACCATGATCGCGATGCTGAGCTTCTTGTTCAGGCCGAACTCCGCCGCCTGCTTGATCATGTTGACCACGTCCTGGCCGGCGCCGCAGAACCCCAGCACCTTCGCGCCCGAGGCCTGCGCCTTGATGAGCTGCGTCGAGAAGTCGGTGGTTTCGGGGAATGGATACGGCTCGGCGCCCAGCACCTTGCCGCCGGCCTTGACCACGAACGCCGCGGTGTCGCGCTGCAACGCCTCCCCGAAGGCATAGTTGGGATACATCATGAACCAGGTATCGCCGCCGGCCTTCACCATCGCGCCGCCGGTCGAGCGGGCCTCCATATAGGTGTCGAACACCCAGTGGATCGTGTTGGGCGTGCAGGCCTTGCCGGTCAGGTCGGAGGTGGCCGTGCTGGTCGCCAGCGCGATCTTGTTCTTCTCCCGGCAGAGGTTCGACACCGCCAGCGCCGCGGACGACGCCGCGAGGTCCATCACGATGTCGACGCCATCCTGGTCGATCCATTGCCGCGCGATGGCCACGGCAACGTCGGCCTTGTTCTGGTTGTCGGCGTCCAACACCTGCACATCGAACCCGCCGGCCGCGAACTCCTGCACCGCCTGCTTGGTGCAAATGACCGAGGTCGGGCCGTTCAGATCGCGATACGGGCCGGACTGGTCGTTGATGACCCCGATCTTGATGACGGGCTTCGCCTGCGCGCGGGCGCGGAATGTCGGGGCGATGAGGGTGGATGCGGCGGCGGACGACAGTACGCTACGGCGGGTCAGTTTCATGGAAGTCTCCCAGGTTTATTCGGAAGACCTTAGGCGAAAAAAAAGCGGAAGGCGAGCGAGTATATGCGGTTTCCCGCCCGCCCCAGTCCCATCGTCAGGGAGAGGTGCCGAAGCCGGCCGGCCCGCCACTGACCTTGATCGCACCCGTCCGCTTCAACGACTGCCCGTCGAAGCTGAGTATCTGAATCTCCCGCTCCTGCATGCATTGCACCAGCACGGTGCGAGAAGTCTTGTTCCAGGCCGCGCCCTGGCACCAGGTGCCGACATTGGCCTGCGTTACCTTCCGCAATTTCATGTTCTCGACGGCGACCACGACTGCAAGCCCGTGATCGGACCTGAATGGCGAGCTACTGGGCTTGTTGGACCCGTTCATGACCGTCAGCACGATGTGCTTGCCGTCGGGCGCGATCACCATGCCTTCCGGCGTCTGCCCCACCGTGATTGTATCCACCACACGCGGCGGATTGGCCTTGAGGTCGATCAGGCTGACGGTATCGGCATCCCCGTTACCCATGCCGACATTGCCCACCGCCGCCCAATCGCCTTTCGGGCTGACGCCGACCTGATAAGGCTTCAAGCCGGCGTAAATGTCCCGCCTGGAATATTCAACGGTTGAGCCATTGACGGTCAGGACCGACACCTTGCTATCCCCGTCGCGCGCCACCAGCGCCATCTTGCCATCCGGGGTGAAGGCCACGGACGAAGGGCCGGATTTCGCATCGCCCAACTGGATTTTCCCCGCTGGGGTCAGAGTCTTGCCGGCGATGGTGAACACCGACACCGTCCCCTCCCCCCGGTTAGCCACCAGCGCCAGTGTCCCCGCTCGGTTGATGTCCACGCCCGAGGCGCTGATCCCGGTTTCATGTGTCGCGATGACGACCGGAGGATTGGCCTTCAGGTCCAGCACCGTCACGATGTTATGCGGCACCACCTTCTTCGGATCGGCCGGGTCCAGCTTGGTCGCGGCAGTGATCAACGCGAACGACCGGTCGGCGGAGATCGCGACACTGTCGGGCGGACCGACCAGGCTGGTCGGCATGTTCAACGTCGCCAGCACCGTCGGCGGCGAGACCCCAAGATCGAGGATGGTGACATTATCCGCCACCGGCTTATCCGGCACGGTGTTAACGCCGTTCACCAAAATGGCCTTGCCATCGTTGGCGGATACGGCGATCTGAGCGGCGGCCGGCAGCGAAAAGGCCAGCAGGCTGGCGGTCACACAGGTTTTCCAGGATATCGGGCGCGGCATGGCGGTTTTCTCCCTTTATGGTTTGTGGATGGCCCAAGCGATGGCAGACGAATGATAGAGCAGACTGAGCGCACCGGCGAGGCCGTCCATATCGTTGGTGCCTCCGGCCGCTCGGGGAGCGCTTTGAGCCGTGTGCTGCTGGGCCGCGGCGTGGAAGTCGTGCCGGTCGTGCGCGATGCCGCGAAATGGGCCTCGACCGGCTTGGCCCCTGCTCCACGTCTGGCCGATCTCCGCGATCCCATCGCATTGCGCGCCGCTTTGGCGGGTGCGGTTCGCATCGTGTCATGCGCCCATGCCCGCCACGCGCCGGCTATTATCGCCGCCGCCCCACCCGAGGCTTGGCTGATCTTCCTCGGCAGCACCCGCAAATTTACCCAATGGCCGGACGATCATGGCAACGGCGTGCTGGCCGGAGAGGCCGCGTTTCTGTCCTCCGGCCGGCGGGGTGTCATGCTGCATCCCACCATGATCTACGGTGCGCAGGGGGAGAATAACGTGCGCCGTTTGGCCGGCGTGTTGCAGCGCCTCCCGTTCGTGCCGCTACCGAACGGCGGGCGGGCCTTGGTGCAGCCGGTGCATCAGGACGATGTGACGGCGGCGGTGCTGGCAGCCTTGGCATTCGATTGGGCGGGACCGGAGAGCCTGGTGATCGCGGGCCCCTCGCCGCTGTCGTATGCCGATTTCGTCCGGTCGGTCGCCGAAGCCGCCGGCCTGCCACCGCCCCGAATCGTGAATTTCCCCGCCGGTCCGTTGATCGCCGCTGCCTGGGTCACTCGGCTGTTGCCGTTCCTGCCCGATGTCGGACCAGCGGAAATCCGTCGTCTGCTGGAGGACAAAGCTTTCGACATCGCCCCGGCCCGCGCTCGGCTGGGCTTCGACCCCATTCCGTTGCACGAAGGGCTTGCACGGACGTTCGCCGCGCCTCACGATCCGGAAAAAGCCTAAGCGAGGGGTACCATGCCGATCATCAACCGCATCGCCGAGTTCCATGCCGACATGACCGCGTGGCGCCGCGACCTGCACGCCCATCCGGAACTGTCGATGCACGAAGCACGTACCTCCGCCGTCGTGCAGGCCAGGCTGCGGGAATTCGGCGTGGACGAGATCATCACCGGCATGGCCGAACACGGCGTGGTGGGCGTCATCAGGAGCGGAACGTCGGATCGCGCGATCGGGCTGCGCGCGGATATGGACGCGCTGGCGATCACCGAGGAAACCGGGTTGCCGCATGCCTCGGTCAATCCTGGTGTCATGCACGCCTGCGGGCACGACGGGCACACCGCGATGCTGCTGGGCGCGGCGAAATACCTCGCGGAAACCCGCAATTTCGATGGGACCGTCTATGTCATCTTCCAGCCGGCGGAGGAGTTCGAGGCCGGCGCCGACAAGATGGTGAAAGACGGGCTATTCGAGCGCTGCCCCATGGAGCAGGTGTTCGGCCTGCATAACTGGCCGCAGGCGCCTGCCGGAACGTTCCTGTGGCGCGCGGGGCCCGTGATGGCGGCGGTGGCGTGGATCGAGATTACCGTGACCGGCAAAGGCAGCCACGGCGCCTTCCCGCATCAGGGCGTCGATCCCATCATGGTCTCAGCCCAGATCATCAACGGGCTGCAAACCATCGTCTCCCGCACTGTCGAACCGATCGAAGGCGGGGTGGTGTCCATCGGACACATCAACGGCGGCGACGCGGCCAACATCAGTCCCGAGCGGGTGTTCATGAAAGGCACCGCTCGCTGGTTCAAACCACGGGTGGGCGATGCGATAGAGGCGGGGGTGCACCGCATCGCCACCGGTATCGCCGCCAGCTTCGGCGCCACGGCCGAGGTAAAATTCACCCGCCATGCCCCCGCGACGATCAACGATGAAGACGCCGCCGCGATGGCCGTGCGCGCCGCTAACACGACGGCCGGGGATGCCAAGGTGCGGCACATGGGGGTGCCAACCATGGGCGGCGAGGATTTCGCCTTCATGCTGAACGCCAAGCAGGGCGCGTACCTGATGCTGGGCGGCGGCAAGGGGCAGGACGACCCGCTGCTGCACCACCCTCGTTATGACTTCAACGACGAAATTTTGCCCATTGGCGCGTCCTGGTGGTCGACGCTGGCGGAACAGTTGCTGCCTCGGGCGGGCGGCTAGGCCCGCCGCCGTACCCTCTTCGGCGCAATGACCTCCCCCAGCAGCGGCGCCAAAAACCGTCCTGTGTAGCTTTCCGGGTTGGCGACGATATCCTCGGGCGTGCCCTCCGCCACGATGCGGCCGCCGCCGTCGCCACCTTCCGGGCCAAGGTCGAGGATCCAGTCAGCGGTCTTGATGACCTCCAGATTGTGCTCGATCACCACGACGGTATTGCCCTGATCGACCAGCGCATGGAGCACTTCCAGCAGCTTGCGCACGTCTTCGAAATGCAGGCCGGTGGTCGGTTCGTCGAGAATATATAGCGTGCGGCCGGTCGCCCGGCGCGCCAGTTCCTTGGACAGTTTTATGCGCTGTGCCTCGCCGCCCGACAGCGTGGTGGCCTGCTGTCCCAGTGAAATATATCCGAGACCAACTTGTTGCAGGATTTTCAAACGGTCGTGGATGCGAGTCTGGGCGCTG
Organism: uncultured Acetobacteraceae bacterium; assembly: GCA_903924985.1. Lineage (GTDB taxonomy): Bacteria > Pseudomonadota > Alphaproteobacteria > Acetobacterales > Acetobacteraceae > Rhodopila. Next base: position 14,963 of record CAIYDT010000215.1, on the reverse strand, counting down.
AAATAAGGGACGGCTTCTTCCACCGTCATCTCCAGCACCTCGGCGATCGATTTATCGCGGAATTTTATTTCCAAAGTCTCACGATTATACCGGCGGCCTTTGCAGGTGTCGCACTTCACGTAGACGTCGGGCAGGAAGTGCATCTCGATCTTCAGCACGCCGTCGCCCTGGCAAGCCTCGCAGCGCCCGCCTTTGACGTTGAAACTGAAACGCCCCGGCTTGTAACCGCGTGCCCGCGACTCTGGCAGTTCGGCGAACCAGTCACGGATGGGGGCAAACAGATCGGTATAGGTCGCGGGGTTGGAGCGCGGGGTACGGCCGATCGGCGACTGGTCGATGTCGATGATCTTGTCGAGCTGCTCCAGCCCATCGATGCGTTCGTGCGCGGAAGGAACCTCCCCCGATCCCATCAACCGGCGGGATGCGGCTTTGTACAGCGTATCCACCACCAGCGTGGACTTGCCGCCACCGGACACGCCGGTGACGCAAGTAAAGGTGCCAAGGGGAAACATGGCGTCCAGGTTCTTCAGGTTGTTGCCGCGCGCACCGATCACGCGCACCGACTGCCCCTTCTTGGACACTGGGCGACGCATCAGCGGCACTTCGATGCGGCGGCGGCCCGACAGATAATCCCCGGTCAGGGACCTGGGGTTGGCCGCGACCTCGGGTGGCGTGCCCTCGGCCACCACGAAACCGCCATTCACGCCCGCGGCAGGTCCCATGTCGATCAGATGATCGGCGGCGCGAATGGCGTCTTCGTCGTGTTCGACGACCAGCACGGTGTTGCCCAGGTCGCGCAACCGCCGCAGCGTGCCCAGCAGCCGTTCGTTGTCGCGCTGGTGCAGGCCGATGGAGGGCTCGTCCAGCACGTACAACACCCCGGTCAAACCGGAACCGATCTGGCTGGCCAGACGGATGCGCTGGGATTCGCCGCCTGACAGCGTCGCCGACCCTCGCGCCAATGTCAGGTAATCCAACCCGACATCGACCAGGAAGCGGAGTCGGTCCACGATCTCCCGCAGAATGCGGCCGGCGATTTCGGCGCGCTGCGGGGTCAGGGTTGGGAGCACTTCCTGGAACCAACCGAGCGCGCCTTGGATGGACAGTTCCGAGGCCTCGGCGATGTTCTTGCCGCCGACGCGAACGGACAGCGCCTCGGGTTTCAGCCGGGCGCCGGCACAGGCGGCGCAGGGTTTTTCGGCCTGGTAACGCGACATTTCCTCACGCACCCAGGCGCTGTCGGTTTCCTGCCAGCGGCGTTGCAGGTTCTTCAGCACGCCTTCGAACGGTTTGGTCACCGTGTAGGCTCGGATGCCGTCCTTGTAGGTGAATGCGACGGGCTCGCTGCCGGTGCCATACAGAACACCATCGCGCACGGTTTCGGGAAGGTCCCGCCAGGGGGCCTTGGTGGTGACCTTGAAGTGCTTCGCCAGGCTTTGCAGCGTCTGGTCGTAATAGGGACTTTGCGCGCCGGTCCAGGGCGCGACCGCACCCTCGGCGAGGCCCAGCCGCTCGTCCGGAATGACCATTTGCGGGTCGAAAAACATCTCCCGCCCCAGCCCGTCGCAGGCCGGGCAGGCACCATGGGGGGAGTTGAAGCTGAACAGCCGCGGCTCGATTTCCTCGATGGTGAAGCCGGACACCGGGCAAGCGAAGCGCGACGAGAACACGGTGCGGTTCGTGCCATCGGGGTATTCGGCGTAGACCACGCCATCGGACATCGCCAAGGCGGTCTCGAAACTGTCGGCCAGCCGGGGGGCGATGCCGTCGCGCACCACGACGCGGTCCACCACCGCCTCGATCTCATGCTTGATCTTGCGGTTCAGCGCTGGGACGTCCCCGATCTCGTACAGCGTGCCGTCCACCTTGGCCCGCGTGAAGCCGCGGCGTTGCAGTTCGGCGAGTTCCTTGCGGTATTCGCCCTTGCGGTCGCGCACGACGGGGGCGAGCAGCAGCAGTCGCGTGCCCTCCGGCATCGCCATCACCCGGTCCACCATCTGGGACACGGTCTGCGCCTCGATCGGGAGACCGGTGGCCGGCGAGTAGGGCACGCCGACACGCGCCCAAAGCAGGCGCATGTAGTCGTGGATTTCGGTCACCGTGCCGACGGTGGAGCGGGGGTTCTTGGAGGTGGTCTTCTGCTCGATGGAGATCGCCGGCGACAGGCCCTCGATCGAGTCGACATCCGGCTTGCCCATCAGTTCCAGGAACTGGCGGGCATAGGCAGACAGCGACTCGACGTAGCGGCGCTGGCCCTCGGCGTAGATGGTGTCGAAGGCGAGGGACGACTTCCCCGACCCGGACAGGCCGGTGATCACGGTGAGCCGGTCGCGCGGGATGGCGACGTCGATGTTCTTCAGATTATGCTCGCGCGCGCCGCGCACGGTGATGAAGCCGGCCATGAATTCCCTTGTCCCCTTTTGGGAGAGCGATTATGTTCGATTTATGTTCCCGATCCCTATGACATTTTCTGGGTGAGATGGGAAGCTTGTTAACCCATTTTTAACAAAGATGGGGTAAGATCGCGGTTTCAAGGAAAGGACTCGAAGCAATGGCTGGCAGCGTGAATAAGGTGATCCTGGTGGGCAACCTGGGCAAAGACCCGGAGGTGCGCAACACCCAGGACGGCAGCAAGATCGTCAACCTGACGCTGGCGACCAGCGAAACCTGGAACGACCGCGCGTCGGGGGAGCGGAAAGAACGCACCGAATGGCACCGGGTAGTGATCTTCAATGACCGCGTGGCCGACGTGGCGGAGCGCTTCCTGAAGAAGGGCGCCAAAATCTACGTGGAAGGCTCGCTCCAAACCCGCAAATGGACCGACCAGGGCGGGCAGGAACGCTATACCACCGAGGTCGTGATCGGCCGCTTCAACGGTAACCTCACGATGCTCGACACCCGCTCGGGCGGCGGTGGCAGCGGTGACTACGGTGGTGGCGATGCGGGCGGCGGCGACATGGGTGGCGGCGGCGGCGGTGGTTACAACCGCGACCGTGCCCCGGCGGCAGCGCGTGCCCCGGCCGGCGGTGCAGCCCGCGGCGGGTCCGGCGGGCCTTCGTGGGATGCGCCGAAGGGCGGCGATCTGGACGATGAAATCCCGTTCTGATCCATCGCCATCATCCCCTCATGTCATGGTCGGGGTCAGGCTCGACCATATCGGGGGTGGACCCGGCTTGGCCTCACTCCCCTGCCCGCTCGTGCTCCTCAGGCGTCCTCAGCCGTAGCGCCAGCGCGTGCATCCCGCCCGCGAATTCCGCCGCCAGAGCCTCATGCACCGCGCGCGACCGAGCGACGCGGTTCATGCCGCGAAACGCTTCGGACACCAGTAGGACGCTGTAATGCGTTTGCCCCCCGGCCGCCGCGCCCATGTGTCCCGCATGATGGGCGCTGTCGTCGACAACCCGCAGCAAAACGGGCGCGAAAGCCTGGGTCAAAACGGCCTGGAGCCGCTCCGCCCTGGATAAGAAATTCGGTTCATTCATGTCCCCCATATCGGCCCACAACGCGCTTCCGCCAAGCCTCCCTGTTGCCAATCGCGATCACGCCCTACATAACAAGCGCATGAATCGTCGTCCCGCGCGCCCCAGGGCCTACGCGCCCGACCCGGCCGCTCCGGGCCGGTGTTGCGACATGCCCGCGTGTGGCGCGCAGGGCGAATATCGTGCGCCCAAATCCCGCACGGCCCTCACCGATTACTGGTGGTTCTGCCTGGAGCATGTGCGCGCCTACAACGGCTCCTGGGACTATTATAAAGGCATGAGCCCCGCCCAGATGGAGGCGCAGTTGCGCGCCGACACGTCGTGGGAGCGTCCGTCCTGGCCGCTCGGTCATATCGGCGGTTCGTCGTGGGACGACAACATGCTGCACGATCCACTGCGTATCCTCGCCACCGGCGGGATCGATCAGCGGCGCGCACAGCCAACGAACCAGACCCCGGCCGAACTCCGCGACCCACTCTCCATCCTCGATCTTTCCTGGCCGACGACATTGGATGCGGTGAAATCCCGCTACAAGGAACTCGCCAAACGCCACCACCCCGACGCCAACGGCGGCAGTCAGGTGGCGGAGGAACGTCTGAAAACGATCAACCTGGCCTACGCGGCGGTACGCTCGCATCTGGCCGCGGAACCCCGGCTGGCCGCCACCGGCTAAACTCCCATTCTGCAAGCCCTTGCGCGCGGCGGCGCCAGGGGTAGACTTTCCGCGAATTGAGACAGGAAACGCTGGCCTATGAACACGGTTGCTACTGAAGTCGCTGCTCGCCCGACCTCCGAGATCAGTGTGCCCGACACCACGGTGTCGGCGCGCAAGGCGTTCGATATCGATATCGACATGGAGGTGCCGGCGTTCTCGTTACGCACCGAACATGTGCCGGACATCGATTCCTCCTACAAATTCGACCGGGAGACGACGCTCGCGATCCTCGCCGGCTTCGCCTATAACCGTCGCGTGATGATCCAAGGTTATCACGGCACCGGAAAGTCCACCCACATCGAACAGGTGGCGGCGCGGCTGAACTGGCCCTGCATCCGGGTGAACCTGGACAGCCACATCAGCCGCATCGACCTGATCGGCAAGGACGCCATCGTCCTGAAGGACGGCAAGCAGATCACCGAATTCCGCGAAGGCATCCTGCCCTGGGCGCTGCAACACGCCTGCGCGCTGGTGTTCGACGAGTACGACGCCGGCCGCCCGGATGTGATGTTCGTGATCCAGCGCGTGCTGGAAGTCGAAGGCAAGCTGACCCTGCTCGACCAGAACCGGGTGATCCGGCCGCACAAATCGTTCCGCCTGTTCTCCACCGCCAACACGGTGGGCCTGGGCGACACGACGGGTCTGTATCACGGCACGCAGCAGATCAACCAAGGCCAGATGGATCGCTGGAACATCGTCGCCACCCTAAACTACCTGCCGCATGCCATGGAAACCGGCATCGTACTGGCGAAGATGGGCATCGACGAGGCCAAGGAGCCCGCGATGAAGAAGCGGGTCGAGAGCATGGTGGCCCTGGCCGACCTGACCCGCGCTGGCTTCATCAACGGCGATATCTCCACCGTCATGTCCCCGCGCACCGTCATCACCTGGGCGGAGAACGCCCGCATCTTCGGCGATGTCGGTTTCGCTTTCCGCGTGACCTTCATGAACAAGTGCGATGAGGCCGAACGCAGCACCGTCGGCGAGTACTACCAGCGCTGCTTCAATGAAGACATCGCGACCGGCGGCTTCACAACCCGCAAGTTCGCGTAAGGGGCACAGCGCATGAGTGGGTCGGCCAGCAAGGACAACACCCGAGCGGAAGAGTTCAAGCGAGCAACCGCTGGCGTGTTGCGGGCGATTGCCGAACAGCCGGATGTCCAGGTGGCGTTTCAGCCTGGGCCCTCCGGCGTGTCCGGCAAGCGCGCGCGCCTGCCGCTGCCGACCCGAGCGCTGCCGGTGGCGGAAATGGCCAAGCTGCGGGGCCAGTCCGACGCCATCGCGCTGCGCCTGCGCCACCATGACGATGCCGTGCATGCCCAGCGCATGCCGGCCCGCAAGGAGGCGAAGGACGCCTACGACGCCCTCGAACAGGTCCGCGTCGAGGTCATCGGCGCGCAGCACATGCTCGGCGTCAACGCCAATCTGCGCGCCAAACTGACCGAGGAATGCGAGGCTGACGGCTTCGACCGCATGACCCGCAAGGACCAGCTGCCGATCGACAAGGCGTTGGCATTGCTGGCGCGCGAACGGCTGTCGGGCGAAGCGTCCCCCGAACCGGCGCAGCGCATTCTGGATATGTGGCGCGATACGCTGGGCGACAGCGCGGATCAGGCGCTGGCGGAAATGAGCACCGCAAAGGGCGACCAGAAGGCGTTCGCACGCGCCGCGCGGAAGCTCCTGGCGGCGCTGGAACTGGCGGAAGCCGAGGTTGAATCCGACCAGGACGATAATTCCGAGGACGGTGAGGACGGCGGCGAGCAGTCCGGCCAGCAGGACAACTCCGAGGACGGCGACGGGCAATCGCAATCCGAATCCGAATCCATGCTCGGCGCCCAGCCCGAGGAAATGGAAGGCGAAGCAGCCGACGACGACGGATCGGAATCCGAAGAGGAAGCCGCCGTCGCGGAAGGCGACGACCGCCCCGGCGGCCCGCAGCCTCGGCGCGAGCGTCCGAACCCGGACAGCGATGCCGTCTACAAGGCCTATACCCGCCAGTATGACGAAGAGGTCGACGCAGAAGATCTCTGCGATGCGGACGAGCTCAGCCGGTTGCGGCAGCAATTGGATCAGCAGTTGCAGCATCTGCAAGGCGTGATCTCCAAGCTGGCAAACCGGCTGCAACGCCGCCTGCTGGCGCAGCAGACGCGCGCCTGGGAATTCGACCTCGACGAAGGGATCCTCGACGCCGGCCGTCTGGCCCGTGTGGTCATCAACCCCATGCTGGCACTGTCCTACAAGCGGGAGCTGGACACCGAATTCCGCGACACGGTGGTGACGCTGTTGATCGACAACTCCGGTTCGATGCGCGGACGCCCGATCACCGTGGCGGCCATGTGCGGCGACATCCTCGCCCGCACGCTGGAACGTTGCGCCGTGAAAGTTGAAGTGCTGGGCTTCACGACTCGCGCCTGGAAGGGCGGGCAGGCGCGCGAGCGCTGGGTGCAGGAAGGCAAGCCGCGCAACCCCGGTCGTCTGAACGATCTGCGGCACATCATCTACAAAGCGGCTGATTCGCCGTGGCGGCGGGCGCGCAAGAACCTCGGGCTGATGCTGCGCGAGGGACTGCTGAAAGAAAACATCGACGGCGAGGCGCTGCTGTGGGCCTACCGCCGCCTGCTGATGCGCCCCGAGCACCGCCGCATCCTGATGGTGATCAGCGACGGCGCGCCGGTCGATGATTCGACACTGTCGGTGAACCCCGGGAACTACCTGGAGAAGCACCTGCGGGAGGTCATCCGCGATATCGAGCACCGGGATCAGGTCGAACTGATCGCCATCGGCATCGGCCATGACGTGACGCGGTATTACCGGCGCGCGGTGACGATCGTAGATGCGGAAGAACTCGGCGGTACGATGATGAAGAAACTGACGGAGCTGTTCGACGAAGATGCCGCCGCCGCCTGGGCGCGCGCCGCCGGGGAACGATCCGCCGTCGTCGTCTGAAGTACACGTCAAAAAAAGGAGGATCCAACAATGGGCCAGAGCAATCTCTACGCCGGCATCGCCGGTTACGTCGGACGCGCGGATCAGAAGGGCCTCGTGGGCGTGTTCAGCCGTCAGGCCGGCGAGGACCGCTGGGAACATCCGGTAGCGGACGCCGAGTGCTTCACCGTCAACATCCACCCGACCGATCCCACGGTGGTGTTCGCCGGCACGTCGGACGGTGTGTATCGCAGCACCGACAAAGGCAAGACGTTCAAGCGCACCGCCTTCCCGGACAAGACCCAGATCTGGTCGTTCCTGGTCGATGCTGGCAATCCCGATTTGGTTTACGCTGGCGCCTCCCCCATCGCGATGTATCGCTCCGAGGACCGTGGGGAGAGCTGGCGCAAGCTGCCCGACCCCGGCATGCCGGATCGCGCCGTGATGCCCTTCGCCTGCCGCGTGATGCGCCTGGCGCAGCACCCTTCGCAGCCCGGCACCATGTATGCCGCGCTGGAGGTGAACGGCGTCATGAAGACCACCGATGGCGGCGAGAGCTGGACGGATGTCAGCGCCGACCTGATCCGGCTGGCGCAACTGCCGCACCTCAAGAGCAAGATCGTCAGCAACACCTACAACGAAGGCATGCTCGACGGCCACGCCATCGCCATCAGCCCGGCCGATCCGGACGCGGTCATCCTGGCGGTCCGCATGGGCCTGTTCCGCACCGCCGACGGCGGCAAGAGCTGGCAGGACATGGAACTCGGCCGCTTCTCCAACACCACCTACGGCCGCGACATCAAGGTGTCCCCGACCGACCCGAACACACTGTACGCCGCGCTGAGCGTGGCCGCGGCCAGCAAGGACGGCCAGCTCTACCGCAGCACCGACAAGGGCGAGACCTGGAGCCGGTTCGACAAGGTACAGGTGCATGGCACGATCATGTCGGTCGCCCTGCACCAGAAGGACCCGAACAAGGTGTATCTTGGCGCCCGTTACGACGGAGAGATCTACGGCACCGAAGACGGCGGCGAAACCTGGGGTCCGGCGCATCTGCCGCATGGGGTGAAGGATATTTACGCGCTCGCGGTCGGGTAACGGTTAGGTGGGGGAGGCACCGTCAAGTGCCTCCCTCCCGCCTTCCTCCAGACGGTCCCGCGTATATTCCGCATTGACCGAAATCAACACATCGCCCCTACCCATCTGCTATAGGATCTCATCCACGGAGGCATCCCATGGTTCAAAATAGCATTCCCTGCTTCGTCATCGCCGACGGTGGCCGCGTCCGCTTCGTTTTTCCCGCGGACGACAACGCCCTTCACACCCGGGATGCGAGCGACGCCCCCCATCTGCATGACCAGTCCAGCGACCTGGGCAGCGACAAGCCAGGGCGGAGCTTCGAAAGCGGATCCGTCACCCGCCATGCCATCGCGCCGAAGCACGATATGCATGAAATGGAGAAACAGAAGTTCGCCCATACCGTCGCGAGGAAGGTCTGCGATCTGTCCGCGACCAACGGCTTCAGCGAACTGATCCTGGTCGCGCCGGCGCATATACTGTCGGAGATCCAGGACCATCTGGACATGACCACGGCAGCGAAATTGGTAGGCACCTTGGCCAAAGACCTGACCAAAGTACCCGACGACGCGCTGTACCCGCATTTGAAGAAATGGGTGCAGCCAACACACCGAGTGGCCTAGTGCCCGCCCTCAAGGTATGCCGCCCGGATTTCGGGACGGGCCGATAGCTCCGCCCCGCTCCCGGCCATGGTGATCGCGCCGTTCACCAGCACGTAGCCCCGGTGTGCCAGACGTAGTGCCTGATGGGCGTTCTGCTCCACCAGCAGCACCGTGAGGCCTGTCTCGCGGTTCAGCGTCCGGATGGCGCCGAAAATCTGCCGCACCACCAATGGCGCCAACCCCAGCGACGGCTCATCCAGCAGCAGAAGCCGCGGCTTGGCCATCAACGCGCGGCCGATCGCCAGCATCTGTTGTTCGCCACCCGACAGGGTGCCGCCGCGCTGCGTCAGGCGTTCCTTCAGCCGGGGAAACAGCTCGCAGACCTGGTCCATCAATGGGGCGATGTCTGTGTAACCCGCGACCTCGGCCCCCATCACCAGGTTCTCCCGCACCGTCATGCGCCCAAAAATCCGCCGCCCCTCGGGCGCCTGAGCGATCCGTTGGCGCATGATCAGATGGGTCGGCAGTTTGGTAATGTCCTGTCCGTCGTAGACGATCGAACCGGATCGAGCCTGAGGGTTGCCGCAGACCGTCATCATCAGGGTGGACTTACCGGCCCCGTTGGCGCCGATCAGGGTGACGATCTCGCCCTCATTCACCTCCAGCGACACGTCTCGCAGCGCCTGGATAGCGCCGTAGAAGGTGGACACGCCGGATAGCGACAGGAGGCTCATTCCTCGTCGCCCTCGCCGAGGTATGCCGCGATCACCGCCGGGTCGGCGCGGACCTCGGCCGGGGTGCCGTCGCTGATCTTTTTGCCGTGGTCCAGCACCACGATGTGGTCGGAGATGCGCATGACCACCGCCATGTCATGCTCGATCAGCAGTAGCGAACACCCGTCGGCGCGGATGCCCAGCAGCAACTGGTTCAGTTCCTCGCTCTCCCGCGGGTTCAACCCCGCCGCCGGCTCATCGAGGCACAGCAGCACGGGGTCGATGCACATGGCCCGCGCGATTTCCAGCCGGCGTTGCGCGCCGTACGGCAGCGACCCCGCCAGATCGTTGGCGCGATCGACCAGCCCGATGCGCTCCAGCCAGGCCCGGGCCTTCTCCATGCCGGCCTTCTCGGCGGCCCGATAACCCCCGAGGCCCAACACCGCCACGACCCCGAACCCGGTCGCCGCCATCAGGGTGTTGTGCTGCGCGACCAGCAGGTTCTCCAACACCGTCATCCCGGCGAACAGCCGGACATTCTGAAAGGTTCGCGCCACCTTCGCTCGGGAGGCGATGCGGTGCCCAGGCATCCGGTCGAGCGCAAACCGAACGCCGAACGTGTGCGCCAGCTCTATCCCGCCGCTGGTCGGCCGGTAGAACCCGGTCACGCAGTTGAATACCGTTGTCTTGCCGGCACCATTCGGCCCGATGACGGCCGTGACCTCCCCAGCGCGGGCATTGAAAGATAGCCGGTCCACCGCAGTAAGCCCGCCGAAGCGCATGATCAGGTCGGAGACGGTGAGCATCAGCGCAGCACCGCCGTGGGACTACGGCCGGACACCAGACCGCGAGGTCGCAGCACCATCATCACCACCAGCGCCAGCCCGAAGATCAGCATGCGATAGGTCGGCAGGTCCCCCGCCAGGCCGGAGAACAACTCGCTGCCCATTTGCTCCCCGATGGTGCTCAGGAGATCGCGCAGCATCTCCAACCCGCCAACCATGACCAGGGCCGCCAGCGCCACGCCCAACTGCGAACCCAAGCCGCCCAACACCACGATGGCCAGCACTGTGGCGCTTTCGATAAAGGTAAAACTCTCCGGGCTGACGAAGGCCTGCCGCGTGGCGAAGAAGGCGCCGGCAAAGCCGCCGAACATCGCGCCGGTGGCGAACGCGGTCAGCTTGGTGTTGGTGACGTTGATGCCGAGGGAACGGCAGGCGATCTCGTCCTCCCGCAGCGCCTCCCACGCCCGCCCGAGCGGCAGGCGGCGCAGGCGGAGCGTGACCCAGTTGGTCAGCATGGCCAGCGCCAGGATGACGTAGTACAGGAAGACGACCCGCTGGATGGTTTCCGGCTCGATGCCAAAGAAACCCGCGACCGTGCCGTCGCCCCCGTCCATACTGAAGGCCAGGCCGAACAGCGTGGGGCGAGGGATGTCGGTGATGCCGTTAGGGCCGTGCGTCAGCCCCACCCAGTTGATCAGGATAATGCGGATGATTTCCCCGAACGCCAGGGTGACGATGGCCAGATAATCCCCCCGTAGCCGCAGCACCGGGAAACCCAGCAGCACCCCCCAGAACGCCGCGAGGATTCCGGCCAGCGGCAGGCAGGTCCAGAAGCCGAGACCAAACGTCTCCGCCAACAGCGCGTAGGAGTAGGCCCCGACCGCGTAGAACGCGACATAGCCGAGGTCCAGCAGTCCGGCGAGGCCCACGACGATGTTCAGCCCCCAACCCAACATCACATAGGTCAGCACCAGCGTTCCCAGATCGACGTAGTAGCGGGACCCGGTCAGCGGCAGCAGCACCGCCGCCGCCAGCAAGATCGGGGCGGCGTATTTGTTCGCTCCCGCCGGCACAACCAAGGACCGGCGAACGATCCGGACCTCTTTCCCCGGGCGGTTCGCCCAGAGATGCATCGCCAGCCGCCCGAAGAACACCAAGCCGACCAGCGCAGCCGCGGCAACAGGCCGGCCGCGCAGGACAAGGCCCTGTTCCCCGTTGTCCAGTACTAACCCCACCATCGGGGCAAACAACCCCAGTGCAATCGCAGCCGACAAGAATGCGTCACGGAGGGCGGCGGTCATACCTTCTCCACCTCCGCCCGCCCCATAATCCCGCTGGGACGGAAGATCAGCACCAGGATCAGGATCGCGAAGGCCGCCACGTCCTTGTACTCGACGCTGAAATAAGCAGACCAGAAGACCTCGATCAGGCCGATCAGCAGCCCGCCCAGCACCGCGCCGGGCAGGCTGCCGATGCCCCCCAGCACGGCGGCGGTGAAAGCCTTCACCCCGGCGAGGAAGCCGATGAAGAAGTCGATCACCCCGTAGTACAACAAGAACAGCAGCCCCGCGACGGCGGCCAGCGCGGCGCCGATCACGAAGGTCAGGCTGATGGTGCGGTCGGTATCGATCCCCAGCAGCCCGGCCATCTTCAGGTCCTGCTCGCAGGCGCGCATGGAGCGCCCGAGCGGGGTTTTGGTCACCAGCCAGGTGAAGACGGACAGGACGATCAGGGTGGTGACCACGATGGCGATCTGCATCCAGGACAGTTGCACCGCGAAGCCGCCTTGGTTCATCAGTTCCAGCCCGCCAGGGATCAGCGCGTTCATCGGCTTGACCCGCGCGCCCTGCCCCACCTGGACGAAGTTCTGCAGCACGATGGACATGCCGATGGCGCTGATCAGCGGGGCCAGCCGAAAGGAGCCTCGCAACGGGCGGTACGCCACTCGCTCCACGGTCCAGCCATACAGGGCAGCCAGCCCGGCGGCGAACAGCAGCGTGAGTGCCAGCGCCAGCGGCACGGCGGTGATGCCCAGCGAAGCCAAGCCCAGCAGCGCGATCAAGGATAGGAAGGAACCGACCATGAAGATGTCGCCATGGGCGAAGTTGATCATGCCGATGATGCCGTAGACCATGGTGTAGCCGACCGCGATCAGACCGTAGATCATGCCCAGGGTCACGCCGTTGATCAGTTGCTGCAGCGCGTAAGCCAGGGCCGCGACTCCTTATGATAGCCGACTGAGCAAACACGCACGGGATCGCCCACGCAAGGCGCATGCGGCAGCATTTGAGTCTCTTCGCCGTTTACCGTTCACGCTCTAGTGTTGCTCCGAATCATCTTGGACCGATTCATGACCGCTGCCGTCCTGCTTCGCGACCGCCTTTGCCGCGCGCCCTGGCTGAACCGCGACCGGGTCGTGACCTGGTGCGCGATTTTGGCGGTGCTGGAGGCGGCTTTCCTGATCCTCATCGCATGCTGGCAGCATGGGGCATTTGGCCCAGCCGCCCCGACATCCAGCGATTTCGTCAGCTTCTACGCAGCGGGCAAGCTGGCCTTGGCTGGCACTCCGGCGCTCGCCTACGACCAGGCCGCGCATTATATGGCGGAGCAAGCGGCGCGGGGTTCGGGCGCGCCCTATCAGTTCTTCTTCTACCCACCGGTGTTTCTGCCGATCTGCGCCGGCCTCGCGATCCTGCCCTACTACGCCGCCTTCGTGCTGTTCCAGGCCGCGACGCTAGTGCCGTTTCTGCTGGTGGCCCGCACGTTACTGCGTGAACCCGGCTGGGCCTGGGCCGTGCCGGTTCTGGCCTTTCCAGCCGTCTTCTGGACGATCGGCCTGGGGCAGAATGCCTTCCTGACAGCGGCGTTATTCGGGGGCTTCACCCTGCTGCTGGATCGCAAACCGGCCACAGCCGGGATGCTGCTGGGGCTGATGTGCTACAAGCCGCATTTCGGGGTCCTGGCACCGGTGGCGCTCATCGCCGGCCGGCATTGGCGTGCCTTCGCCGCGGCGACGGCGACCCTGGCCGCCCTGGTGGGTCTGTCCATCGTGTTGTTCGGCGTCGAAACATGGTGGGCCTATCTGGCCGCGAACCTCAATGCGAAGACTGTCTTCGCCTCCGGGCGTATCGACTACGCGGGCATTGTCACGGTCTTCGGGGCGGAGCGCCTGATGGGCTTCGCCATCGGCCCCGCCTACGCGTTGCAGGCCGTCGCAAGCCTGGCGATGGTGATGCTGGTCGCTGTGATATGGAGGCGGGACGACCGGCCCGCGGTTCGCCGCGCCACGCTGCCCGCCGCAACCCTGCTCACGGTACCGGTCGCACTGTTGTACGACCAAGTGCTCCTTCTGCTCGCCATCCTCTGGCTCGTAAAGGAGGCTCGGGACACCGGCTTCCTGCCGTGGGAGCGGCTGGCATTGACGAGTATCTATGCCTTATCGCTGCTCACCTGGGTGCTGGGAACCGCGTGGCATTTGCCACTCGGTCCCATCGCACCGGGGGTCTTGTTGTTGCTGTGCGTACGGCGGCTATGGTGGGCGCCCGCGATCAAGCCACCCCGTTCTGCTTGAACCAGGCCAGCATCCGCTTCCACCCATCCTCGGCCGCTTCCTTGCGATAGCTGGGCCGGTAGTCGGCGTCGAAGCCGTGCGGAGTGTCCGGATAGACCACGATCTCGACCGTCTTCCCGGCTGCCTTCGCCTTGGCCGCGGCAGCCTGAACATCGTCGACCTTGATACCGGTATCGGCCGCACCATACAGGCCCAGCAGCGGGCATTTCAACTGGTCGGCGCCATCGGCGGCAGTCCTGGGCTGAATGTCGGAGGGTGCGCCCCCTATCGGACCATACCAGGCAACCGCGGCTTTCACCCTGGTGCTGTTTTCAGCGATCAACCAGGTCTGCCGCCCGCCGCGGCAGAAGCCCGTGACCGCGACCTTGCCGAGATTGCCCTTGTTCTTGCCCGCCCAGTCGATCGTCGCCTCGGCGTCCGCGAGGTAACGGGCGTCGGGGGCTTTGGAGATCACCTCTTTGACGATCGTCGGAATATCGGTCATCTTCGAAAGGTCGCCGATGCGCGCGTAGTATTCTGTGGCGACCGCGAGGTATCCGGCCTTGGCGAGCCGGCGGCACAAATCCTTGATGTACTCGTGGACCCCGAAGATCTCTTCATTCACGACCACGATCGGGAAATTCGATCCGGTGGCGGGGTGGGCGTAGTAGGCTGGAAGTGCCCCGTCGGACGTCGGGATCTTCACCTCGCCCACCGTGAGACCCTTGGTGTCGGTGGCGATTGTCTGGGCTTCGACCCGCTGGATCGCAAGCGTAAAGCCGCTGATCAGGCTCGTCATGAAAAGTCCGCGACGCGCCAGCGGGTACCGCCGCAGCCCGTCCAGTCCAGCCATGTCGTTCATTTTTCGTCCACCCCTTTATTTGCCGCCTGTCGGCGGCGGTTGCCCACCACCGGCACACGACGATTAAGTCAGCCGATTATCTTATCGCCTTTTGCAGGTTCCCGTCCAGCTTCGCCAGGAACACCTGCAGGGCAATCGCATTTCAGAAGAGCGCCAAAAGACGGGTGAGATAGGCGTCGTTCCAACCGGCTCGCTTGAACTTGCCTCGCAAGGAGCCTTTTGATCCTTCTTTCTGCATTGCGTTGATAGCCATGT
>CAIYDT010000214.1 GCA_903924985.1 uncultured Acetobacteraceae bacterium | reverse complement strand
CCCGCCGGGAGCTCAGGCCGAGTATTCTGACGCTTGCGCCTCCGGTCGGGCTACGCCCTCCCTGCGCCGTAAGCGTCAGAAGACTTTCTCACCTTGATTGTCGCGCGTTCTCACGCTGATTGCCGCGCCGCACAGAATGCTCACCGCGTTCCCAGGTCACGACGAGCATCTCCGGCCCGCGCCCGCGCCCGCCGATGACGCGACCCTCCGCGCCGCCGTCTGGATCGACCTCGTTGCCCCCACCCCAGACGAAGCCGCCGCTGTGGCCCGCGCCACGGGCTTCACCGTCCCCACCGAGGCAAGTGCCAGCGAGATCGAGGCATCCAGCCGGCTGGCCACGCGCGACGGGGTGCTCTACCTCAGCATGCCCCTGATCCTCCGCTCCGAGGACGGGCCGCTCGGCGTCCCCGCCGGCTTTGTGCTTTCCCCCCAACAACTGCTGACCGTCCGCTTTGCCCCCAATGCGGTGTTCGACGCCTTCGCCAGCCGCACGCCGCGCGGCGCGGACGTCCATCCCGGCAGCGCTCACGTACTTATCGGCCTGCTGGAGGCGATCGTCGACCGCCAGGCCGACGCGTTGGAGCAGGTGGCCCACGAGCTCGACCAGATATCCCACCGCATCTTCGCTATGGGCGTTCGCCAGCGCGGCGGGCGCAAGCGGGAGGACGCCACTCTCCGCGTCACCCTCGGTCAAATCGGGCGGCTCGGAGATCTGATCTCCCACGTCCGCGATACGCTGGTGGGCGCCGGGCGGATCGGGCCATACGTGGAAAGTGCCGCCGCCGCGTGGCTGCCCAAGGATCTGGCGCCTCGCATAAAAACGTTGCAGCAAGATATCGCCTCGCTCAACGATTTCGATACCCATTTGAACGACAAGCTGCAATTCCTGCTGGATGCCACCATGGGCTTTATCAACATCGCGCAGAACAACGTGATGAAGGTGATGACCATCGCGTCCGTGGTCGGCATCCCACCCGTTCTGGTGGCCGGTGTCTATGGCATGAACTTCAAGAACATCCCCGAGTATGACTGGGCTTTCGGATACGCCTACGGGCTCGGGCTAATCGTGCTGACCACGCTGATCCCTCTGGCGATCTTCCGCTGGCGTAAGTGGATATGAATCATGCACCGTATCGAAATCCGTCAGGTCGACATCACCACGCTGCGATTGGACGCCATCGTCAACGCCGCCAATGAATCGCTGCTGGGCGGCGGCGGCGTCGATGGTGCCATCCATCGCGCGGCCGGTCCCGATTTGCTGAAAGAGTGCCGCACGCTGAACGGCTGCCCGACCGGCCAGGCGAAAATCACCAGGGGCTACCGCCTGCCGGCCCGCTATGTCATCCACGCCGTCGGCCCCATCTGGCGCGGCGGTAACCACGGCGAGCCGGCATTGCTGGCAAGCTGTTACCGGGAAAGCCTCGCTCTGGCACTGAAACACAACATCGAAACCATCGCCTTCCCGGCTATCAGTTGCGGGGTCTACGGCTACCCCATCCCCGAAGCCGCGCGCGTCGCGATCGGCACCACGGCGGGTTTTCTCTCTGGCAATACCAGCCTGAAACAAGTGGTATTCGCCTGCTTTGGCCCTGGGATCGCGGATACGTTCCAGGCGGCGCTTATCGCCGCTTCGCCAGCACCGCGGGATTGACGACGTTCGTCGGAGACCCATCGGTATACGCAACTATTTGATCGAAAATATCGGTGAACTGCACCTGGTATTCGTCCCGCGCCACGTATCCGATGTGCGGCGTGCAAACGACGTTGTCCATGTTTAACAATGGATGCGACGGATCGGTCAGCGGCTCTTCCTCGAACACGTCCAAAGCGGCCCCGCCTGGCCGCCCCGCCCTCAACGCCGCCTCCAGCGCACCCGGCGCGACCAGCCCCGCTCGGCTGGTGTTGATCAGCAACGAAGACGGCTTCATCCGCCTCAGATCCGTCACCGTCACGATCCCCCGCGTCGCATCGACCAGCCGCATGTGCAACGTCACGATGTCGGAGGCTTCGTACAAAGCCTCCTTGCTCGCGGCCACGGCGTACCCGTCGGCGCGCGCCCGTTCCAGTCCGTCAGGCCGAGCCCAGACCAGCACGTTCATGCCGAACGGCGCCGCGTAGCCCGCGACAACGCGCGCGATGCGCCCATACCCGTGAATGCCAAGCGTCTTGTGCCGCAGCGTGGTGCCGACCCCCATCTGCCACTTGCCGGCCTTCATGGAGGCAACCTGCTGCGGGATCTGCCGCATTGCCGCCAGCACCAGCGCCCAGGTCAGCTCCGCCGCCGCGTAGGACGGGGTGCCGGCGTGCAGGCTGGATGACACCACGATCCCCAGCCGCGTGCAGGTGTCCACGTCGATGTGCGGATACACGCTGCGCTGGCTGATCAGCTTCAGCTTCGGAAGCTGCTCCAACAGGGGCGTTCGGATTTTGGTCCTCTCCCGGATCAGCACCAGGGCTTCCACATCCTTCAGCCTTGAGGCCAGGGTATCGGTATCCTGGACGTGATCGTTGAAGATGGTCACGTCGTGCCCGGCCAGCTTACCGAAGCAGGGCAAAGTGCGGACGGTGTCGAAGTAGTCGTCCAGGATTGCGATTTTCATGGATAAGCCGCCCCTCGGTGCCAGTTGGCCGGAGGTTATCCGCTGCCTCTCCCTCAACGCAACGCCTGGGCGAGCGATGCGAGGTCCCGCACGATTGCGCGCAGCATCCGTCCATACGTGCCGAAATGGCCGTGGCGGGTGTTAGTCTGAATAATCGAACGCCGCCCGACGGCCGTGCGTGGGCTGCCGGTGCAAAATGTCGGCAATCTTCTCCGGCAACCCCTCGACCGAGGCACGCTGCGGGCACTCCCGTTCGGCGTAGCGCGTCGCGATAGCCTGGGCAGCCAGCACCGCCTCCTCCTTCGTTCCCGGCTATTTAAAGGAGCCGGGCCTCTATGTCAGAAATTATAACCTACACAAGAAGTTTTTCTAACGAAAACTCAGGGCTGCGGGCCGTCATACCCCTCGATGATCAGCAACTCCGCCTCCGCCGCGCCGTCCCGGTGCGCTTTGGCGGCGGCATATTCGGGGGAGTGGTAGCAGGCCACAGCCGTCGCATAATCCGGAAATTCGAGCACCACGTTGCGGGCACGCGCCGTGCCCTCCGGCGCTTCGAAGGTGCCGCCGCGTACGATGAAGCGCGCGCCGTATTTCTTGAAGGCGGCGCCGTTGGCGGCGACGTAGCCTTGGTAACCTTCCGCGTTGGTCACGTCGACGCGGGCGATCCAATAACCTTTGGGCATGCCTCTCTCCTAGTGGTGCACCCGGTCGCCGAGCAGCCCGGCGAGGGTGGATTCCATGGCTTCCGATAGCAGGTTTTGTCCCTGCGCGGAGGGGTGTAGCGGTGCCGCCGGCGGGGTCAGCAACGGGTCCAAAAACAGGTCGGGGTTTGCCCTTCCGTTCTTCATCAACACCTTCCCGACATCCAGATAGGTGGCCCGCCCCCCGTCGCGATACCGCGCTGCCAATCCCTTGTTGATCGCCACGGTCGTCTCATTAACCCAGTCGCTCCGCTCGCTCGGCAGCACGCCCAGCAGCAGGATTTTGGTGGAGGGCAGGCGGCGGCGCAGCTCGTTCACGATGACGCCAATGCCGGCGATCGTGTCCCCCGCCGTCCAGTGCAGCCGGCCCAGGTTGTTGGCACCGATCAGTACGACGGCCACCTTGGGGGAGATGCCGGCAACTTCCCCATTTTCGATTCGCCACAGCAGATGGCAGGTGGCGTCGCCGGTGAAGCCAAGGTTCACCGCGTTGCGGTCGCCGTAGAAGCGCTGCCACCCCGGTGCGAATTTGCGCCACGGCTGCTCCCCGTCGAACTCCCATTGCTGGGTGATGGAATCCCCCAGGAAAATGAGCGCCGGTTTCTTCTCTCGCAGTTCCGCCAGCTTCTCCTTGTGCCGTTTCTGCCACCAGGCCAGGTCCCGCGACAGCGGCTTGGCCGCCATAGGGATATCGGCCCGGGCCGGGAACGCGGCCAGCAGCGGCAGCATAAACGCCGAACGGCGGGAAATTGGAGTCATGGGCGCCCTTTCGGTGGTCGGGAAGCCGCTCTAGCATCGCCCGAACGCCAAAGGGAGACTCGCTATGCGCATCGCGAAGATCGAGGATTTGCACTGCAACGCCGGTTGGCGGGACTTCTCGTTCCTCAAGATCACCACCGACTCGGGCATCGTCGGGTGGTCGGAGTTCATGGAGGGGTTCGGCTCCGGCGGCCTGGGTATCGTGATCGGGAGGCTGGGCGAGCTGCTGATCGGTATGGACCCGCGGCCGGTGGAGAAAATCACCGCCTTTCTGCACGGTGCCACAAGGCAGGCCCCCGGCGGCATCAACCAGCAGGCCATCGCCGCGATCGAGAACGCGCTGGTGGACATCAAAGCCAAAGCCCTGGGCATCCCGGTCTACGAACTGCTCGGCGGGCCGGTGCGGGATCGCTTGCAGCTGTATTGGTCGCATTGCGGCACCTGGCGCGTCAGCTTCGCCGACCGCATCAAGGAGTGGACCGGCTGGGACCCGATAAAGTCGCTGGCGGATGTCGAAAAAGCGGGCGCCGAGGTTGCGAAACGCGGCTTCAAGGGCCTGAAAACCAACATGATGCGCTTCGACGCGGACAAGCCGTACATCCACATGCCCGGCTTCAACGGCTCCGGCTGGCCCGAGCTGAACTGCGATTCTGCCCTCGTCGCCGCGGTGGTGGCCGAGATGACGGCCTTCCGTAAAGGCGCCGGCAACCGCGTCGGCCTGCATGTCGACCTGAACTTCAACTTCAAGACCGAGGGCTACATCCGCATGGCCCAGGCGTTGGAGCCCTTCGACCTCGTCTGGGCGGAAATCGACAGCTACGACCCGGCTGCCCTAGCCACCATCCGCCGCAGCACCCGCACCCGCATCGCGTCGTGCGAGTCGCTGTATGGCCGCCGCCAGTTCCGCCCGTATTTCGAGCAGCAGGCGGTCGACGTCGCCATCATCGACGTCGCCTGGAACGGCATCCTGGAGTCGATGAAAATCGCCACCATGGCCGACGCCTACGAAATCAACGTCGCCCCGCATAATTTCAACGGCCACATCGGCTCGCTGATGAGCGCGCATCTCTGCGCCGCCATACCCAACTTCCGTGTGATGGAGATCGACATTGAGGACGTGCCCTGGAAGGACGACCTGGTGGACAAGGTCCCAGCGATCGAGAACGGCGAATTGTTGATTCCCACCGGCATCGGTTGGGGTGCGGAGGTAAACGAGGATGTTATCAGAGCGCATCCGCCGCTGCGGCCAGTGAAGTGGAAGGGGTAGGGACGAATAGGGGAAAATTCTCCCTCTCCCATTGCGGGAAAGGGCGGGGGAGTACTCAGCTATCCGGTTCTACCCATAAGCGAAACAACCCAAAGCCCCCAGCGCGGCCAGGAGCCCGGCGCCTTTGCGCGCCGTAAACTGTTCCCCCAGCAGCAGAAAACCCAACACCGCCGTCACGGCGAGCCCCATTTGCGCGATGGGCACCATAGTGCTGGCCTCCCCGCGTGCCAGACTCTCGACCATGCAGATAAATCCCAATGCCAGCAGCACCCCCGACCACGGTGCATGGCGCAAAGCCGGCCGGCCGGGTGCGATGCGCCGGTCCACCGCAAAGGCGAACGTACTCGAAAGCATCACGACCACCGACGCCTGCGCCGCGATCAGGGAGGCTGGGGTGGCACCTGAACGCAGGCCGTACTTGTAGACGACATTGCCGATACCGACCGATGCGGTGGCGATCAGGACTCGCACCAGGGAGGAACGGGCATCGCGGCGGTCCGCGACCCGCTGTGGGGTGGGCCCACTCAGCAACAGCCAGACGGCGGCCAGCGCCAGTACGATGCCTCCGATTTTCGGCAGGGTCAGCGCCTCATGCAGGACCAGGATCGCGAGCGCGGTGGTGATGACGAAGCTCAACCGGAACACCGGCGCATTGATGCTGACCGAGCCGGTGCGGAGGCTGTGGGCGTAATTATAGAAACCCACGACCATGAATACCCCGACCAGGGCGCCCCACGCCATGCCGGGAACGAAGTGCAAGGATCCCGACAGAACACCGTACAGAACCACCGTCGGCATGAACACCCAGGCGTTCACCATCATCAGCCGATGGGCCGGCGCCCCCGCCGCCGCGCCGCGCTTGTAGAGCAGGTCGCCGACGCCGAAGAACAGCATCGCGCCGAGCGCGTAGGGTAGGCCGGATGTCACGCGGTGGATTAGGCGCGGTTAGAACGGAGCGATCAAGCCCGCACCGCTCGCGGCACGGGCTTATGTAAAGGGCGCGGTTGCAGCAGCGGCAGGATCAGCCCGGTCCCCAAGCCCCAGGATGCATTCAGGATCAGGGTGTGGGCGATGGGCCACACCGCCCAGCTATGCGCGACGGGAAGGCCCTTGAGCGGCAGCAGGATGAGCAGCGTCACCAGCCCCGCGATCAGCCCCAACCCGATCCCAACCTGCCATAGCGGGCGGCGAAATCGCGGTTGCAGCAGGGCGAACACCACGCCGTACATGGCGCCCCAAAAACTCAGGCTGACAAGCGCGGGAATGCCGAAGGGCCAGGTTGGCGTCAGTCGGAACGCAACCAGCTTGCCGATGCCGATGACGTCGAAAATCTCGGCCAGGCCCTGGTGAAACACCAGCGCGGCGATCGCGCCGGCCGAAAACCCCAAACACGCTCGGGTCGGAGCGGAACCCATGGCGATAACCCCCCAGTTATCATTTTATGTCAGCAGGATGTCCCCTGGGACGCAGCGGTGTCAACCGGCGAAGTCCGTCGTCAAAAACACCCGCCTGGTCCCCGGCGGATGGCACGGGATCTCCCCGATCACCGCACCGGTCGCGGGATCGCAGACCTTCACCGTCAGCGGCCTCCGGAACGGACCGCGGCAGATTGCCAGCGCCCTGGCGCGCCGGTAATTGTCCCGGTCACAAGACCGGAGGACTCCCATGGCAAACACCGCATCGGCCAGTCGCAGTAACGAATTTGCGATACCGGGCACCATGAAGGCATGGGTCCTCGGCGGTTCGGAGGAGCTGCGTTTCGTCGATAAGCCGGTCCCCGAACCCGGCCGCGCGGAAGTGCTGGTCCGGATCGACGCCGTCGCCATTTGCGCCACCGATCTGGAGGTCATTCACGGCGGCATGCCCGCGATGATCGAGGGCGAGCTGCCGTTCAACAAGAATTTTACCCCCGGCCACGAATACATGGGCACGGTGGTGAAGCTCGGACCCACGGTGGACGAGTTCCGGGTGGGCGATCGCGTCGCGGTGGAAATTCACGCCGGCTGCAACCGCTGCCCCCGCTGCCGGGAGGGGATGTACACCTCCTGCACCAACTACGGCTTCGCCAGCAAAGGCCACCGCGCCAACGGCTTCACCACGGATGGCGGCTTCGCGGAATACGCGATCAATAGCGTCAACACGATGGTGCACATCCCAGACGAAATGCCGGATGAGGAAGCGACCCTGATCGTCACCGCCGGCACCGCTATGTACGGGCTGGACGTGTTGGGCGGCATCGTGGCCGGGCAGGGGGTCGTCGTCCTAGGTCCCGGCCCGATCGGTCTGCTGGGCGTCGCCGTTGCCAAGGCGCTGGGCGCCGACCCGGTGATCCTCACCGGTACGCGCGACCGGCGCCTGGACATCGGCCGCCAACTCGGCGCCGATCGCACGATCAACGTCAATAACGAAGACCCCGTCGCGGCGGTGAAGCGCATCACCGGCGGCAAGGGTGTACAATATGTATTGGAGTGTTCGGGGGCCCCGAACGCGCTGAACGACGCCGGGCGCATGGTCAACCGCGGCGGCCGCATCTGCCTCGCGGCCTTCCCGCACGAACCGGCGATGGTCGATATCGCCCACCTCGTGCGCAACAACATCTACGTGTTCGGCATTCGGGGGGAGGGCCGCAGCGCCACCCACCGTGCCGCCGCGCTGATGGCGCAGAAGCGCTTCGACGCCAAGCTGATCCACACCCACACCTTCCCGCTGGCCGAACTGCCGGAAGCCCTGCGCTACGCCCGTGAGCGTGTCGAGGACGCGATCAAGGTCGTGGTGAAGATGGGGCATTAGCCCATGATCGTTTGAGGTTGCGTCGATCACCTCAGCTCCCCGGAATCTACCTACACGCCGCCGACGATTGCCGGTGTGCGGGGGCGGGGTCATCGTAACACCTACGAGGGGAGGAGGCCGCGATGAAATTCGGCGCTTCAATGTTTTTTACCGATTATGCGATCGCGGCGGACGCGCTCGGCCGTGTGCTGGAGGACCGCGGTTATGAGTCCGTTTGGGCACCCGAGCACTCCCATATTCCGGCATCGCGCCTGACCCCGTTCCCGGCGGGCGGGGATCTGCCGAAGAAGTATTACGACGCCATGGACCCGTTCGTGTCGCTGACCGCCGCCGCCGCTGTGACCAAGGCGCTGAAGATCGGTACGGGCGTGTGCCTGGTGGCGCAGCGCGATCCCATCCAACTGGCGAAGCTGGTGGCGTCCATCGACCAGGTCTCGGCCGGCCGGTTCCTGTTCGGGATCGGCAATGGCTGGAACCAGGATGAGATGGAAAACCATGGCGCCGCGTTCGCCACCCGCCACAAACGGGCGCGGGAGAATGTGGAGGCGATGAAATCCGTCTGGACCCAGTCCAAAGCCGAATACCACGGGGAGTTTGTGAGTTTCGACCCGATGATGGCGTGGCCGAAGCCGGTCACGAAACCCCACCCGCCGATCTATGTCGGCGGTGCCTTCCCCTACTCCGCCCGCCGAGCGATCCGCTACGGCGACGGCTGGTTGCCGCAGGCTGCTCGGAGGGGCGCCTACCGCCAGATCGCCGACATGATCCCGGCGTTTCGGCGCATGACGGAAGAAGCTGGCCGCGATCCGCTGGCGATCACCGTGTGGCACCCGCGCCAGGACGCCGATCTGATCAAGCGTTATGAGGATCTGGGGGTGGAGCGGGTGGTGTTTTCGTTCGAGCCGGAACCGGCTGAGGCGATCCTGCCGAAACTCGACGCGGTGGCGGAATTCATGCACAGGGTGAACGGGTAAGAAGGAAACGAACACGATGACACCGAACGAAGAATGGGGCCTGATCGGCAAGGTCGCGATTGTCACCGGCGGTGGAGCGGCCGGCGACGGCATCGGCAACGGCCGCGCCGCCTGCATCCTGCTCGCTCGGGCTGGCGCGCATGTGCTGGTGGTGGATAAGGATATCGCGCTTGCCGAACGCACGGTCGCCATGATCGCCGAAGAAGGCGGCGCGGCCTCGGCGGCAGCGTCCTACGACGTCACGCGGTCCTCGGAATGCGAGGCGATGGTCGCCGACGCGGTGAAACGCTGGGGCCGGCTGGATTGCCTGGACAACAACGTCGGCATCGGCAGCAAGGGTACCGTCGTCGAGGAAACCGAGGAAAATTGGGCCCGCGTGATGCACGTCAACGTGGACACCATGTTCCTGTCCTGCAAACACGCCATCCCCGCGATGATCAAGTCGGGGGATGGCGGGTCGATCGTGACGATTTCGTCGATCTCCGCGCTGCGTCCCAGGGGTTTGACCGCGTACAGCGTATCCAAGGGCGCGGTGATAGCGCTGACCCAGGCGATGGCGGTGGACCATGGTCCGGATGGCATTCGCGCCAACTGCGTATTCCCTGGCCCCGTATACACCCCAATGGTCTACGCCCGTGGCATGACCGACCAGGCGCGCGATGCCCGCCGCAAGGCATCCGTTCTGGGGCGGGAGGGCAACGGTTGGGACATTGGCCGCGCCGTGCGGTTCCTGCTGTCGGATCAGGCGCGCTTCATCACCGGGCAGGTGTTGGGCGTAGATGGCGGTGCCACGCTGGTCGGCCCGGCGCGCGCATCGCAGTAACATGGTCGATATGATCCGCAAGCTGCCACCGATATGGGCATCGGAGCGTGGGGAACATTTGTTACCGTTTGATTGAGTTATTAATTCGATACGTCAAGAGTACGCGACATGACCCGTGCATCGTTCGGGTTGGTATTTGCGGGGCTGGTGGTGGGCTGCTCATCACCTCCGCCTCCGCCCGCACCTTATGTCGAAACGCCGCCACCGGTGGTGTCCACGCAGCCGCGCGCGGCCGAACAGCCGCGGGTTCAGCAGGGTTTTTACCCGACGGATCGTGGTTGTGCGGTGTGGTCCAATAACACGGCGGTTTCGCAAGGCTGGACCTGGAGCGGGCCTTGTCCCGGCGGCCAGGCATCCGGCCGAGGCACGCTAACCATGACTTTCCCAGGCGGGGTCGATACCTATACGGGCGATTTGAAGGCCGGCAAGCGTAACGGTACCGGAACCCAGCTATGGAGTGACGGCGATCGCTACGACGGGGAGTTTCTGAACGACAAGCGCCACGGCCACGGTGTCTACCGGCACGGCAACGGTTACGAAGTTTACGACGGCGAATACCTCGCGGGACAGCGAACGGGTACCGGAAAGGTAACATTCTCGGATGGGCATTATTACCAGGGGCAGTTGCTCGACGGAAAGGCCAATGGGTACGGGCGGATGCTTGGCAGCGATGGTCGCTTGTATGAGGGGGCGTGGTCCAACGGTTGCTTCAACGATGGTACCTGGAAGGCTTGGTACGGGCCGGATGGCCAAGGCAGTGTCGGGACATGTCCGTGACTTCGTATCGGCGGACGGCCATCTGTGGATGGCTGTTGACCACCGCGCGTCAGTCCCCCATCCCAAAGCCGATGGCGTTCCGAA
Source organism: uncultured Acetobacteraceae bacterium (assembly GCA_903924985.1). Lineage (GTDB taxonomy): Bacteria > Pseudomonadota > Alphaproteobacteria > Acetobacterales > Acetobacteraceae > Rhodopila. The sequence continues at coordinate 13,116 of CAIYDT010000214.1, read as the reverse complement.
GCAACTGCGTAAACTCCGCATTTTCCCAGGGACCGCGATAGACCGGCGGGTTGGTGCAGTGGCCGAACGCGAAATACGTCACGGCGCCGGTGCCAACCGGTCTTGTGTAGCCGAGGACACGGGTCTTGCCATCGGCCTGCAACGAGGTGTCCTTGCCGTACAGCGCATCGACCGTCGGCCAGGCGCCATCCGCACCATAGTCGGCGGTCAGCAACACGGTTGTGGATTCGGGGTGCTGCAATTCGATAAAATACGGCTCATCCTCGACCTCGAACGACGGGCCGATGCCATTCGTGATGGGGTGATTGGCCGCCACATCCACGCGGATTTTGCACAGCGGCGGGTGTGTCAGGAAGAAACTGCCGAGCACGGCGTGGTGCGCGGTTTTGATCGTGCGGCGGTTGCGGACGCCCTCCACCCGTTCGGCGCGTCCGCCGCTGGTGCCATGAAGGCCCAACCAATGGCCGCCGGCTTCCAGCCACGACTGAATTGCGGCGGATTGCGCCGCATCGGGATACGGCCCAGCCACGTAGGTTACCAGCAGCCGGCTAATGGGGAGCCACTTCGCCACATCGGCAAAATCATTCCCAACCGAGGCCTGAACATCCTGCTCGGCCAGCAGCGTCAGAAGCCGGAGCCGAGCGTAGTCGTGGTCATGACCGGCCGGGGCGCCGGGTGGGAAGCCGCCGGTGATAAGGTGTGCGCGGCGCGATTTTTGCTCGGTCATCGGATGGTTCCCTCGATTTTGAGGAGATTGTCCCACCATCCTGGCGGTTCGTCCAGGTTCCCCGCGGCAACCTTAATCCGCTGCGGCAGGCCTGATATCGGCCACCCTCGTTTGATCGTCGGAACGGCCGGCGTACGTCAGGGTACGCTGCATGGCCCAGGTTGTTTTTTGCAGGTGCAACGGAATGTTACCCACGTCGTTCGTTCCCATCGTCATGGCCTGGCGCAACACCAGTTCGCGCTGCGTATTGTCGGCGATGTTCGCGGCGCGCGTTACCAAGGCATCCAAAGCCGGATTGGAATAGCGCCCCCAATTGAATCCGCCCCACCCATTAGGCGGATCGTAGGTCCCCATCGCACTGCGCAGAACCTGCGAACTCTCGCTGGTCACCGCTGCCACCGCACCGATCATGATCGAGTATTCGCGCCTATGCACGCGGGAGGCATAGGTGCTCCATGGCTGTAACTCGATGCTCGCCTGCACACCGATGCGCTGCCACATCTGTGCCACCGCCTGCACGACGCGGGTGTCGTTCACATAACGGCCCTTGGTGGAGTGGATAGTGACCCGCAGCCCGTTGGGATATCCTGCCTCGGCCAGCAGTTTCTTCGCTTGATCGGGGTCGAAAGCGGGAACCTTTATCTCCGGCGTCCAACCGAAGGTTCCCACTGGTACCATCTGGCCGGTCGCGGTTGCGACGCCCTCCATCACCCGTTCCACGATTGCGGGGCGATTGATGGCGATCGACAAAGCCCGCCGGACGCGCACGTCCATGAGCGGGTTTTTGTCGAGGATTTCCCCGTTGGGACCGGTTACGAACGGGGTCGGTCCGTCGCGCGATTGATCCAATGCCAAAAAGATATATCGCAGCCCCAATTCAGCCGAAGCCACGCGCATTTTGTTGTTGGAACGCAGCTGGGACAACGCGTCGCTCGGCACCAAATCGATGACCTGCACATCGCCGGCCAGCAACGCCGCGACCCGCGACGCGCCATCGGATATGATACGAAACGACGCCTTCTCCCAGTGCGGCTTGGTGCCCCAGTAGGCATCGTTGCGGGCGAGTTCCATGCCAAGGCCGGGCTGATACGACACGAACCGCATCGGCCCAGTACCGATCGCGGCCTTGCCGTTGTTGAAATCGTCGGTGGGAGAATCCGCTTTGGAGGCCTGGATAATGCGGATCTGCACGGCCTCGTTCGGTAAAATTGGGTCCAGGCCGTTGGTGGTCATGCGCACCGTCCGAGCGTCGATGACCTGGATTTCCTTCACCAGACGGATGTAGGTGGTGAATGGCTGCGGCGCGTTCGGGACTCTGGGGACCCGGAGATAGGACGCACGCACGTCGTCCGCCGTTAACGGCGTGCCGTCGTGGAATTTAACACCGGGGCGCAGTTTGAATTCCCACGTGGTGTCGTCGATCAGCCGCCATGATTCCGCCAGCGACGGGATAATGCCGATGGTATTGTCGGCATCCGTCAATCCATCGAAAATATTGCAGATAACGTTCTTGTTGGTCGGCGAGTTCAGATAATGCGGGTCGATGCTGGTCACGGCATCGCCGATTCCAACCGCCAAGGTCTGGGCGGCAGCCGGCGCGGCCAACCCGGTCAGTAACGCAAGGGCGGCTATGATCCGCATCGTTTCCTCCAGCATTTGGCATCCGGCGGGTTTGGCTGATAGTTAGGCGAATCATATCCGATCCAGGACACGCATCACCATGAGCCGCATCGACAGCGCGATCAATATCGACGACCTCAAGCGCATGGCAAAGCGCCGCCTGCCGAAGATCATGTTCGACTTCATCGAAGGCGGCGTGGAGGATGAGGTCGGCCTGCGCACCAACGCCAACGCCTTCCGCGACGTGCGTCTGGTGCCGCGCTACTACATCGACACCTCCAAGCGGGAGCAAAAGGCGACGCTGTTCGGCCGCACCTACGCCAGCCCGTTCGGCATCGCGCCCACCGGCATGGCCGGGGCCTTCCACAAGGACGCGGAGCTGTTTCTGTCGCAGGCGGCGCACGAGGCGGACATCCCGTATCTGATGTCGGGCGCGTCGAACGCGTCGATGGAGGAGGGGTTCAAGCTGGCCGGCAAGAACTTGTGGTACCAGATTTACGGAGCGAAGAACCGCGCTTTTCAGCTCGATCTGGTGAAGCGTGCCATCGACCTCGGGCTGACGACCATCGCGGTGACCTGCGACGTGCCGGTGTCGTCCAACCGCGAACGCAATCGCCGCAACGGGTTTGTGCGGCCACTGAAAATGACTCTGCCGACGATCCTGGAGGCGATGCTGCATCCGGCCTGGGTGCTGAATTACTACCGCCAGGGCGGGTTGCCGATGCTGGGCAACTGGCAGCGCTACGCGGCTTCCGGATCGACGCCGGATCAGGTGGCCGATCTGTTCGCGACGCAGACGCCGGATGCGAGTCAGGTCTGGGGCGACATCGAGGCCATTCGCGCCGCCTGGCCGGGCAAGCTGCTGATCAAGGGCATCATGCATCCGGAGGACGCGCGCATCGCGGTCGGGATGGGCGTGGATGGGTTGCTTGTGTCCAACCATGGCGGGCGGCAGCTGGACATGATGCCCTCGCCGCTGGACATGCTGCCGATGATCCGTTCCGCCGTGGGGCCGGACGTGCCGTTGCTGCTGGACAGCGGCGTGCGCCGCGGCTCCGACATCGTGGCGGCGCTGTGCATGGGCGCCGATTTCGTGCTGACCGGGCGGGCGACGCTGTATGGCGCGACGGCGGGCGGGTTGGAGGGCGTGAAGAAAGCCGTCTCCATCCTGCAACGGGAAATCGATCTGGTGATGGGGCAATTGGGCGCGCTGAACCTCGACGCGCTGGGCCCGCATTATCTGCTGGACACAGTGCGCGCCGAGGAAGAACGGCGGAATACGGGCGGGCGGCGTTAGAGCGTCGCGCCGCCGTCGATCGCGATTTCCGCGCCGGTGACATAGCCGCTTTCGTCGGACAGCAGATACACCACCAGATTCGCGATTTCGTCCGCCGTACCCATGCGTTTCATGGGCACGAGCTGCAATCGCGCCGCGTTCTGCTCGGGTGTGCGCACGGACAGCATCTCCGTGTCGATCGGGCCGGGGTGGATCGAGTTCACCCGGATTTTGCGCGGCGCCAGATCGACGGCGGCGGCTTTGGTCATACCGCGCAACGCCCATTTCGTAGCGCTATAGGCCATGGCGCCGGGCGAACCCCGCAGGCCGGCGGTGGAGGAAATATTGGCGATCGATCCCCCGCCCGATTTTTCCATCAGCGGCACGACCGCTTTCATGCCAAGGAAGGGACCGAGTTGGTTGACCCGCATGTGCTGCTCGAACAAGGCGGCGTCGGTGTCCATCAGGCGTGCCGGTCGGTAAATGCCGGCGTTGTTGACCAGGCCGTGCAGGCCGCCCATGGCTTCGGCGGTTTTGACGGCGGCGTCCCAGTCTTCTTCCTTCGTGACGTCGTGGTGCACGTAGACCGCACCGTTGCCGAGCTGTGCCGCCAGCGCCTTGCCGGCGTCGTCGAGCACATCGCCGATGACGACCCGCGCGCCCTCGGCGATGCACGCACGGGCTTCGGCCGCGCCCTGTCCGCGTGCGCCGCCGCTGATGAGGATGATTTTTCCTTGCAGGCGTTCCATGTTCTTATCTCCAGAATTCGACCTTCGCTTCGCGGAACCACAGGAAGTTCGCCGGGGCGGCGGAGATCGGGCCGTTGATGGCGAAGATCGCGATCTCGAACTTGTCGCCAGGGTTCACGCTATCGCCCAGAACCAAACGATTGGGCATGTTGAAGCCCTGGATGGCGGCGGGGGAGGGCCGGCCGGGGGTGCGGGGCATGACGCCGTTGACCCAGACCTCGGCGTAATCGTCGACGTTCACCGTCAGCACCGCTTTGGTTTCGGCTGTGCTGAAATCGCTGATTCTCCCAGGGATCGTTAGCGTCATGCGGAACCAATAGAACGATACCATGCCGCCGCCTCGGCGGGCGGCGAGGTCGGTCGCGGCGATGTCGGTCCAATCGGAGTCATCGTAGCCGAGGATTTCGGCGTGCGGTTCGACGTCGTAGGTCGTTTTGAACTCCGGCATGGAGTCGGAAAGGGCAGGGCAGGTAACAAGCAATGCCTCCTTGCCTTTCCATTTCGCGCCCATCGTTGCCGAACCCTGTGTTGTCATCAGATCGACTGATAAGTTCGGCGGGGTCAGCGGCGCGATGGCGGGTTGCGGCGCTTGTTGCGGGTATTTTGGGGGCGGGGTGGACTTGGTGGGTCTGACGTAGGGCATTGTCATTTCCTTCCAGCGATTTGTCGCAGCACGGGCATCAGGAACGTCTTCATGGTCTGGAAGTCCTCCGTCATCGGGAAGTGCCCCAAACCCGGCATGGGAATGAAGGTCGCACCTGGGATGCGCGCCACCAGTTCCTCACCCTCCTTGATTCCGGTGCCGGGATCGTATTCGCCGTTCATGATGAAGACGGGACAGCGTTTCGTATCGATCTCATGCGCGGTTTCGCGGAGGTCGTGCTCGATGCTGTAGTAGTTCAGATCGCCGGCGAATACGCCGGGCGCCCCCTGGCTGTAGGTCCAGGCGACCTCGCGCTTGTATTTTTCTGGGCTGAGAGGCCCATTCAGGCAATACATCGATGCCGCCGCCCGTTCCGCGCCGTTCACCCTCGGGTGACGAAAATACCGCCAGCCCGCGCGAATTTCGTCTTCCGTTCCCATTCCGCTCCGCAAGCCCGCTTCCAGCCCGATCACGGCGCGATATTCGTCGGGGCAGGCCAGCGCCAGATCGGGGGCGAGATGACCGCCCATCGAGCTGCCGATGAACACCGGGTTTTCCAGACCGAGGGCCCGCTTCAGAGCAAGATGAAAATCGATAAAGAAGGCTTTCGTCAGGCGATATTCGCGGGCCCACCATTCTACCGATTCCGGCGGTAAGGATTTGCCGTGATACGGCAAATCCGGCACGATAACCCGATAGGTCGCGGTAATATCGGGGTCGGACAGAAAATGCCGCCACTGTTTCCCATCCGCGCCGGCGGTGTGCTGGCACACCAGGGGAATACCGTTGCCGGCTTCTTCGAAATACACTCGGTACTCGGTGCCATGCACGTCCAAATAGACGTAGCGGCCGGTTGTCGTTTCAAAGCGCGCCATGTCAGCGGTGTCCTGCGTTTTGGAGGTCGCGCATGATCTCGGTCAGGCGGGACAGAGCCGGGAAGTAGGCGTTGTACAATTCGCCATTGCCGGCAACGACGCAGGTGCCGGCGCGTACGCCGGCATACAGGTTCTGAAAGCGTGGGGGTGGTACCGGGGACAGCAGTTTTTGCCAGAATTCGGCGTTGCCCTGGATGGCGATGTCCACCGGTTCCGTCAGCGGCACGAAGCGGCCGATCGCGCGCAATGCGCCGTCGCGGAATTTCAGCAGGCGGGCTTCACCGTTGGCCTCGATCGCGACATTCAAGGTCATGTCGCGCGACACCAGGCCGAACAGGCCATCGCTATTTATCCGGTTCCGCAGCCGTTCGGCTGCTGGTGCATCGAACAACTGAAGCGTCATTTTTCACTCTCCAGGCTTTAAATGACGAACGGCATGGCCCGTCCGGTATCGGACGATCGTTGAATGGTATCGATCAGCCGGTGCAAACCGACCGCGGTTTCAAAGTTTGGCAATTTGCTTGCGCCGCCGCCGATGGCTTTGGTGAATTGGGCGTACATCTGGCCGACATTCATGGCCTCGTTGTCCGGTGTGCCGGCGGGGGCAAAAGTCAAACGATCCGGTACAGGCATCGGTTGCAGCGCGTTGTTGCCTTTGGCGCCATGGAGAAAAACGTGGCTGATCTGCGGAGAGTCCTCGCCGCTCGCGACCAGGGTTCCCTCTCGGCCGTAGATTTCCATGCGGTAGCCGCTGCCGGCGTAGGGGATGGCGTTGACGTGGGACGATACCACCGCGCCATTCGCCAGCCTGCCGCCGATCAGGATGTTGTCGGGGGAAGTGACGTCCAGCCACTCCTTCGTGCCGGTGTCGAGCCATTGCTTCGCCTGGGTCGTCACGACGGCGGACAGGCTGGCGAAATCCCCAACCGCGAAGCGCATCGCGTCGATGGTGTGGCCGTTGGCAATGGTCAACGTGTTGGCGCCAAGCGATCCGTCCCGCTGCCAAACGCGGTTGGAGGGGCGGGACAGCACGCCCTCGCGCATCAGGCTGACGTGAACGGCCAGGATTTCACCGATGTAGTCGGCGTCGATCAGTTCCTTCAGATACAAGATCGCCGGGTTGACGCGGGCTTGCAGGCCGATGGCGGTGACCAGGCCTTTGGCTTTGGCCAGCGCGGTCAGTTCCTCGGCTTCGGCGGTGGTGCGGCCGAGCGGCCACTCGCAGTAGACGTGCTTGCCGGCGTTGAGGGCGGCTTTGGTCGGGCCGTAATGGGAGGGGACGCGCACGACGACGGCGACGGCGTCGATCTCTGGCGAGGCGATCATGGTGTTGTAGTCGTGGAAGGCCAGCTTGGCACCGTGGGCCTTGCGCGCGGCCTCGGCGCTTTCGGGTTTGGTGGTGCAGACGGCGGTGAGTTCAACGTCGTCGCTGGCGCCGATGGCCGGGAGATGCGACCGCGACGACCACGTGCCGGAGACGCTGGCGCCGATCAGGCCCAGGCGGATTTTGTTGGACATGTTGTTTTCTCCCGATGTCCCGTGTCATCCCCGTACTTGTCACGGGGCCCAAGATCAGCATCCTGCCACGACGGCCCCCCGGAACAAGTCCGGGGATGACGCCGGGGGGCAATCAGCCCTGGATGCCGAGTAACCGCGCCGCGGTGCCACCGAGGATGGCGATGCGTTCGTCGTCGGTCAGGCCGGGGGTGTTCATCACCAGTTCGACCTCGGTGTGGGTCCAAGGGAACGGATAGTCGGTGCCGATCATGATCTGGCTGGCGCCGGTTTCGGCGATCAGATGGCGCAGGGCCTCGGGCGTGAACACGATGGTGTCGAAGAACAGCTGGCCGTCGCGCAAATAGGCGGTGGGGTTCTTCTTCGGCAGCGGGCCCACCTTGTCCGGGAAGCAGCGAATGACCGCGTCCGACCGGTTGGCATAGGACGGGAGAAACCCGCCGCCGTGCGCGGCGCAGATTTTCAGGCCGGGGAAGCGGTCGAGCGTGCCCTCGAAGATCAAATGCGACAGGGCGATGGTGGTTTCCAGCGGGTTGCCGATCGTGTTGGTCAGCAGGCCGCTGCCGTTCAACCGGCCGGACGGTTCCAGTTCCCGCACGCCGAGCGGATGCATGAACACGAGGACGCCGAGTTCCTCGCACTTGGCCCAGAACGGGTGGAAGCGGGGGTTCGCCAGTTCCTCCCCGGCGACGGAGCCGCCGACGCCAACCCCTTTGAACCCCAGCTTTTTCACCGCGTACTCCACCTGCTCGGCCGCGAGTTCGGGGTGTTGCAGGGACGCGGTGGCGAAACCGACGAAGCGGTCGGGGTTGGCGGCGCAGAATTGCACCAGGGTTTCGTTCTGGACCTTGATCAGTTCGGCGGCTTCGTCTTTCGAGGCGCGATACCAGTAGGGGTTGATGCTGAGTGCTTCGACGTCGATGCCCTGCGCGTCCATCGCGGCGAGGCGGGTGGCCAGGGTCGCGCCCTGCATCATCAGGTCCGGCGCTTCGAGCGGATGCTTGATGATCGCGGCGGCGGCGGGGACGATGCAGTGGGCGTGGACGTCGATGGTTTTGATGCGCTTGCCGTTGATGACGGTTTCCCGGCGGCGGCTGGCCGCGGTCGGGGGGGGGACGGCGGTGGTGCTGCCGAGGGCGCAGCCGACGAAGGTCAGGGCGGTGGCGAGCAGGTCTGGGGTCAGGGACATGGGTTGGCTCCTCCGGTTGATTTTAGGGGAGCGTATCATGGTTGTGGCGGGGAGTCGCGGGGGGGGGGCAGCGCCTATCTGGATGGCCTGAAGGCGCGGGCTGGTCTGCCGGACGCGCACGAGATTGACAGCAATGCAATCATTGATCATAATGTACATGTGTAGCACAAGCGACATTATCCCAATGAGCAGTATCGCCATCCGCAACCTCGACCCGGCGGTGAAGGAGCGGCTGCGTGTCCGCGCAGCCCAACATGGCCATTCGATGGAGGCCGAGGCCCGTGACATCATCAGTCGCGCCGTCGGTGCCGAACGTCCGCGCGAGGTCAATCTGGCTGAAGCGATCCGCCGGCGCTTCGCGCCCCTGGGCGGTGTGGAAGACCTGGAGATACCGCCACGCGAACCGGCCCGCGATCCACCGCGGTTCGACTGATGCCCGGTTAGCTTGATGTTCGTGCTCGACACCAATGTGATTTCCGAATTGATGCGGCCCGAACCACATCCCGCGGTGTTCGCCTGGGTCGCGGCGCAGCCGCGGGCCGCGCTGTACACCACCAGCGTCACCCGGGCGGAAATCCTTTCGGGCATCGGCATCATGCCGGAGGGGCGCCGCTGCTCGGCCCTTCGCGAGGCCGCGGCGGCGATGTTCGATGAGGATCTGGGGGGGCGCGTTCTGGCCTTCGATGCGGCGGCAGCCGACCGCTATGCCGACATCGTCGTCAACCGCCGTCAGGCCGGGGCACCGATCCATGGGTTCGATGCCTTGATCGCGGCCACGGCCCTGGTCGCTGGGGCTGCGGTGGTGACGCGTGATACCGGCGGTTTCGCGGGGTGTGGTCTTACGCTGATCGATCCGTGGGAGGTGTCGGGCTGAGACACGGCGGCATGGGAGGTTGGGGCAGGGCGCGGGTCATGCGTCCGCGTATGCGCCGTGGACGAATGCCAACATTGCCGTTTGCATGTCGATCGAGGGCGAGGCGAGTCGGCGCGCGATCTATGCGATCGCGATCATGCGGCCTGCCCATATGGCGCGATCCGCGCCAGGTACGCGCGAAGCGCCTGCCGCGCGGCAGTTTCTCGGTCCTGCGGGAAGCGGTGATCGCCGGCGAGGTCGAGCGGTCTAGGATTCCGTCAGTCACTGGCTATGAGGAACGCCCCGCGAGGAACGTGACCGCGGCCCTCGTCGATCATGGCATACTGATGGCTTCGTCGCACCGCGCCCCGCTGCGGCTGGCGTTTCCGGCCGAGGGTGCGGAGCGTTGGTTCCCGAATCTGTATCCCGCGAACGCAGGATCGCGATCATGAGAGATAGTGCCGCCATTCGAATGTTATCTTTTCGGACGGACACTCACGTCGCATCATCACCGACAACCACGTTTGTAGCCTCCCTTCAGCACCGCACTGAATTAGTTCCGAAAGTGGTCGGTGTGCCTGAAGCCCGATTCCCGCAAGGGCGAACTCCGCCGTAAGTCTTCCATAAGAGAAACTGCGGAAATTTCAGACCTGTTTAACGGCCATCCTACGTGCCTAGTGAACCTCCACAGGATGCGCAAAGGCCCAAATTTAGGGATTCCATAGAGCATGACCTTGGGCGGTAAACCAGGTTCAGTTTCAAGAAAACGCCGCGCCCAGCCGAACGCGATGAACCTATAAACGGAAGCACATTTCTTGGACAGGCCACTGACAGCAGCACTAAGGAGACTAGCCGTTACGATTCCTGCTGTTACCATAAATAACCAATGCGGAATGCCAACGCCGCGTCCCGAAAAAAATAGAGAAACGAACACTCCAGCAGCTCCCATCAGAATGGTATTTATTTCTATTAATGCAGAAACAGGTGCTATAAAAACTCCATATTCGTTAAAGGTATCGATGTAAGGAAACTCCTGTCTTGGGTCGGAGAATAGTGAAAATGGGGTTATTAACACCCGGGACCCTGGCGGTCTAATTTTTTGCACCTGGGACAATAACGGGAACGATTCGTGTCCAAATTGAGTTTGACAGGCAACTGTCAAGCACTCGGTCAGGGAGTTTCGTTTTAGTAACCCCGCCTTAAACCACCGCACTCGGGACGGAGCAAGATCGGCCAAGCTCAGCCAGGGCCGCTCGCTCGCGTTCCAAAGCAAGGCACCGGCGGCCTTGGAGGATAGTGCCGACTCAGCGATGGCACATGTCCATTGCATAAAGCGCGCCTGATCCTGGATCGCGCGTTCTAGAACTAACGCAAAAAACGGTGGTTGATCACAGTTCTGAACGATTACTGTCGGCAAGTTGTCAAGAAGATCGATCTGTATAAGTTCGGCAACTCGAAACGCAGCAGCAGCGTCTTGCTTAGCGTAGGCGACGATTAGGCTTAGTATCGTGTCGTCGTCCCTTTGAGCGAGAGACTCAAAAAACGATCGAATGGCTGACCCAGTACCGATGCCATGGCCTAAAGCGGCAGCCCTATCGGCATCATTACAAATCACCATAAACAAGTGAGCATCTGAGAGCCACCCAGTATCTCGGTGCGCGTCGACACTCGATAAAAGCTTCACGTGCATTGAATTGGCAAAATTAAGCCATAGCTTATGGTCGTATGCTTTTGTTTCCAAAAATGAGATTGACAACAACCGATCGTTTCCGAATTCCGCCAAGTCAGAAATAGCGTCGGCTCGTTGCAGTCGTGGCATCAGGGCACAAGCAAACGGAAGAACTTCCGAGAGCCGAGGGTGTAGTGCCGACGACTCCTGAGAAGTAAGGCTCTTATGTCTATTTAGTAACATATTCCATCCCTTAGGTTGCCCATTTATCGCTTCGAAAGCCGCAAGAAATTCGCAAAATGTGAGATGAATGAAGCGGAATGACTCCTGGGGCCTCTCCTCGGATATCAGACCCGTGTCGATAGAAATTTGGCGGAGTCCTTTCTGTGCGTCGATGGCATCAGCTCCCGTGATCTTCATCACCACTTGCACGGCATGATCCCACGAAAGGAGATTTGCTGGCTGTTCCGGATCCAACAAATGATCGTAAGCAATTTGACCCAGGATCCTCTGACGCTGCTCCCGAATGATCGCCAATCCTTCCGGCGCTCCAGTTTGACTTGCACGGCGATATACTATAAGTTCGTCAGTCACTCTCGAGTAGAACTCAGTCCGAGTTTCCGAATTTACAGCTCCGCCCGTCTGCTGGTCTCGAGCCACGTACATAGAAAGTACAAGCGGGTTAGTACACATTTCCCGCAGATTGGGATGGTCTGTAAGGTTCTTGTAGATCCGAACTACTTGCGCAGTTTTGTTTGTTGTGAACTTCCATCGTGTAAGGAATTCATAGATATCTGTGGGTGAAAATCTCTTCAAATTTGCCACCAATGGATACGAGTCAGCAAAATCCGCATGAACAAGCCGATGCATTTGTGATCTCATAGTGAGAATGATTACCGTCCGTTCACTTGAGCGGTTCAAATTGGTGCTCAAACCGTTGATTGCTCTCATCGCTACATTGTAGCTGCTATTTGGGATTTCATCTAGACCATCGAGGATAAGTAAAGCTCCCCTCGTTTGAAGATATGCCTCAAAACAAGCAGTCGTCTCGTAAGTTCGAAGTTTGCTAAGTTCCTCCCTGAGGTGCCGGAGGAACCATTCCTCCGAATCTTTTTCCGTCAGCTTTTCCGGAAATTTTATCGTTCGCAGTTCTACCATCATCGGAAACCTAGCTTGCCTGGGCCAGACTAGCGCTTCTCTACAGGCGTCCCGGAAAATCCGCTTCGCGACAGAGCTCTTACCTGAACCAGGATCACCGATGATTTGGATCCTATTGCCAGCAAAAAGAATCGTGCTGTGATCAAAATCCTCTCCAACTCGCTCTAAAACTAGCGGGACAAATATTTGGTCGACGTCGAGCATCACGGGAGGTACTGCAGGGATACGTACCGTTTTACTCGATCCATTGAGCTGATATCGAACGTAGGCCCTCAGCGTGAGTCGAGCAGCAGTTGCCTGGTTTACGAGCGGTACGATATGGAAAATGGCCCCATTTATAACGTACTCGGAGAACCTTTCTGCGATGGGTTTCAGTTTTTTCCACACTCGATTCAGCACATAAAGTGCGCAAACAGTCGTGATCGAGCCAGTCGTATACGATTGCCACGATTCGATGCCTGTCCAACTCGCCATAACCTATGCCCCCCGGTGCTGCTTCTGAGCAGCGTTCGCTGTTTACGTCGACATCACCTCTCAAGTGACCTATTTATACCGATGTCCAGCTTGACGTCACTCCTACTGGTCAACACGACATCGGCGAAGAGACGTCATGCCAAGATCGCACGCCCCGTTCCGAAGCCCCTCCACGAAAAAAAATAGCCTTTTGACCGCAGTTGTCACTGTAATGCTGACCGCGATCGAAGTCATCTGTTATTAGGTGCTACCCCTCAAGCATCCCCTCATTTTATCTTGAACCCTTAGCGCAACAATAGAATCCAAACTGCCCCTTCCGGATTCCGAAAAGAATCGGAACCCCCGCCCGCCGATTCGCAATCTTGCGT
>CAIYDT010000213.1 GCA_903924985.1 uncultured Acetobacteraceae bacterium | reverse complement strand
TGCGACGATGTCGGCGACCCGCAGCACGGTGACGTGCTGGCGGTGGCCATTGCGGCGGCGGCTGTTCTGCCGGCGGCGCTTCTTGAAGATGATGATTTTGTCCAGGCGATCCTGCGCGATCACCGTCGCGGTGACGGATGCACCGGGAACGGTTGGCCCGCCCAGAGTCAGGTTGCCTTCGCCGCCCACCGCGAGCACGTCCGTGAACGTCACGGTCGAGCCGGGTTCGGCTTCCAGCTTCTCCACCTTCAGTACCGCGTTCGGGGTCACGCGGTACTGTTTCCCGCCGGTGCGGATCACAGCAAACATTTGTCAGACTTTCCAAGACAACACGGGCCGCTCGGGGGAAACCCGGCGACCGGAGAGGGGGCGTTATAGCGGGCGCCGCCCGTGTGTCAACGGAGTTTCATCGGATTGAGGCGAGTTCGACGGCCAGAATGTCGAACGGGACGGAGGTTTCCGATTGGCGGCACCCTTGAGGAACCGGGCGATGACGGCGAAGATCGTCCGTATCGTCGGCTTCGATAAGGAAATGCCCATGCAAACCCACCCCTTCGGCTCCCTGTTCCCCGTTTCCATGTTGACGCTTGGCGGCGGCGGGCTAGGCATGCTTTGGGGGCAAACCACGTTCGATGAGTGCGTGGCGACGGTGAAGGACGCAGTGGACGCCGGGGTCAACCTGCTGGACCTGGCACCGCGTTATGGCGACGGCAAGGCGGAAAGCGTGGTGGGCGCGGCGTTCGGTGGGCGCCTGCCGGTGGGGGTGCACGTCACCACCAAGTGCAACCTCGGCAACCCGCCGGTGGCGCGCATCGCGTCGATCCTGCGCCAGTCCATCGAAGCCAGCCTGCGGTTGCTGCAACTCGACCGGATCGACCTGTTCTTCCTGCACTCCAACGTCGTGCCGGACGGGCATCCGATGTGGGGGAACAAGGGCGCGGTGGAGCGGTTCACACCCTATCCGGTGTTCGTGGACCACGTGCGCCCGTTGTTCGAGAAATTCGTGAAGGAGGGCATCATCGGCGCCTGGGGCCTGACCGGCATCGGCCACCCCGACGCGATCCTGCGGCTGCTGGCGCAGGCCCCTGCCCCGGCGGCGGTGCAGTGCATCGCCAACCTGCTGGACTCGCCGGGTGGGTTGAAATTCTACGATGAGCCGGCTCGCCCGCGGGAGATCATGGCGGCGGCGCGGGCGCGCGGCATCGGCGTGATGGGCATCCGCGCCGTGCAGGCCGGCGCCCTGACGGCGGCGATCGACCGGGATCTGCCGGCGGATCACCCGGAGGTGCTGGATTATGCCCGTGCGGCGGGGTTCCGAGCACTGTGCGCGGAACTGGGGGAGAATCCGGCGGTGATCGCGCACCGTTACGCGCTGTCGCTGCCCATCGATACCCTGGTGCTGGGGGTGAAGAACCGGCGGGAACTGGCGGAGTGCGTCGCGGCGGCTGACGCCGGACCGTTGCCGGCCGATCTGATGGCCAGGGTGGACGCCTCAGTGGCATGACCGCCATTGGGCAGTCGCCGCGCCGGCGGGAGGATGCGCGGTTCCTGACCGGGCAGGGACGCTACCTCGACGACATGGGGTTTGCCGGGGCGTTGGTTGCTCGGTTTGTCCGTTCCCCCCACGCGCATGCGCTGATCCGCGGGATCGACGTTAGCGCCGCGTTGGCGGTGCCGGGCGTGGTGATGGTGGCGACCGGTGCCGATCTGGCCCGTTGGACCGTGCCGGGCCACCTGGCACCCGCGGTCGAAGGGCTGCTGCCGGTGGTGAACGAGACCATGCCGGTGCGGAAGGTACGCTTCGACGGCGATCTGGTAGCCTGTGTCGTCGCGCGCGACCGGGTGGCGGCGGAGGATGCGGCCGAGCTTGTGGCGGTGGACTATGAGCTGTTGCCGCCGGTCGTGTCGGTAACGGCGGCCATGGCGGCGGGCGCCGCGCTGGTGGATGAGGCGTTGGGCACCAACCGCGTGGCGCACCAGCAATACGCAATGGGCGACGTGGCGGGCCGTTTCGCCAACGCCTATCGCGTGGTGCGGGCCCGCTTCGAACAGCACCGCCAGACCCATGCCCCGATGGAACCGCGCGGATGCTGCGCCATCTGGGACGAGGGGCAGCAGCATCTGACAATACATATCGGCAACCAGGCGCCGCACCCGTATCGCACGGCACTCGCGGTGCGCATGGGATTGCTGGAGTCGCAGATCACCGTGATCTCCCCCGATGTCGGCGGCGCGTTTGGACAAAAAATCGTGTTGCAACGCGAGGACCTGACGTGCGCCGCGTTATCGCGCGCGTTGAAACGACCGGTGCGCTGGCGCGAGGATCGCGGCGAAAACCTGCTCGCCAGCGCGCATGCGCGGGAGCAGACGGTCGTTTCGCGGGCGGCGGTGGACGCAGACGGTCGCATTGCGGCACTTGCAATCGAAGTCGTTGAGGATTTCGGCGCCTACTGCTTTTTCCCCGCCAATTATCTGTCCCGCATGATGGTGCTGTCGCTGACCGGTCCCTATCGCGTCGACGCCTATTCCTATGACATGCAGATCGTTCTGACCAACAAATGCGGCGCGGCGCCGATGCGCGCGCCGATGGCCATGGGCAGCTGGGTGATGGACGGCACGATCGACGCCATCGCTCGGGATTTGGGGCTTGATCCCATTGAGGTGCGCCGGCGCAACATGCTGACTCAGACCGACCTGCCGCATGCCATGCCGGAGAGCGTGGCGATGCACGATGTCACCCCATGGGAAACGTTCGAGGCCGCGCTGGCGGCGTTCGATGTCCCCTCGTTTCGGGCGCGTCAGAAGGTGGACCGGGCGCGGGGCGTGTATCGCGGCTTGGGCGTCTGCTCCGTTATGGAATCCAGCACCTACGGGTCCGCGTTTTACAAGACGTCGGGCATTCCCGGGTCAGGGTACGAGGCAGGATGGGTGAAGGTGGCGCCGTCGGGTGCGGTGGATGCCTCGTGCGGGTTGATGGGCTCCGGCCAGGGTTACGAAACCGCGCTGGCGCAGGCGGTGGCGAGCGGCCTGGGCGTGGCGGCGGAAGCGGTGCGGATGCGCTTGGGGAACACCGACATTGCCCCCTACGGCATGGGCAGCCGGGGCGCGCGCGGCGGCACCGCCGGCGGGTCGGCGCTGTTCCTGGCGGGGCAGAAATTGCAGCGTAAGGTTTGTGCCATCGGGGCCGGGTTAATCGGGTTGAATTCCGGCGACGATCTGCGGCTGAACGAAGGGCGACTGGAACGGTTATTGGACGGTGCCTGGGTGGACGCCGGTTTCGCGTTGGCCGAAATCGCCCGCATTGCTTATTTCGATCCCGCTCGTCTGCCGCCCGGTATGGAGCCGGGATTGGAGGCCCATCGCACCTACGATCCGCCGCCGATGACCTACGCCAATTCGACGCATCTGTGTGAGGTCGTGGTGGACACCGAAACGGGCTTGGCGACCCCTGTGCGGTATCTGCTGGCCGAGGATTGCGGCACCATGCTGAACCCCATGATCGTTGCCGGGCAGCAGCATGGCGCGGTGGCGATGGGGCTGAGCGGGGCGTTACGAGAGCACGTGATCTACGACGCTGACGGTCACAACGTGACGGGCAGCCTGATGGATTACGGGATCGCTGTCGCGGCCGATCTACCGCCGATCGAGATCGTGTCCCGCCATACGCCGAACACCCGTACACCGACAGGTAGCAAAGGCATGTCGGAGGGCGGGGTGATGGGCGCGGTCGGCGCCGTCACGCTGGCGGTCAACGACGCGCTGGCGTCGTTTGGAGTGGTGGCGGAACGGCAGCCTTTGACCCCGCCGGCGGTTTTGGGGTTGTTGCGGGGGGTAGGGTTAGGCGGCGAGCCAGGCGCCGACGTAGAGCACCTCGGCCGGGTTGCCGGGGGACGGAATTTCAACCAGTAAAATCGGCTCGGGCACCATGGCGCGAGGTTCACCGTCGACGAGCTGCCATCCATCGGGCGCCGGGCGGGGCGTCCCCGGCGAGGAACTCGTCCAGCGTCATGGGGAACGGGGCTGCAGGGCAGCGGACATGGCGGACGTTTAGCCCGAAGCCCGCGCCAAGCGAGGATCGCGTGCCTGGTCACGCCGCGGCGCGCAGAATTTCCATGATGTCCTCGGCCCCGCCAATGGGCCGGGGATTGGTGTGCAGATAGTGATCCAGCAGCGCCGCCTTCGCCACCGTTTCGAATTTGTCCGGCGTGACCCCCACCGCCGCCAGTGTCCGAGGCATCCCCAGGCCGGCGATAAACGCGTGCAGCACATCCGCGGCAGGGCGCTCTGGATGCCCCATCGCCTCGGCGACCAAGGCCTGCTTATCCGCGTTGGACGGCAGATTGTAACGCATCACGTATGGCAGCATCACGCACGACGTATACCCATGCGGCACGTCGCAGGTGCCGCCCAGCACATGCCCGATCCCGTGGGAGGCGCCTTTCGAGACACCGTAACGATGGTGTTCCATCGACATCCACATCGCCAGTTGCGCTTCCAGCCGAGCGTCCAAGTCCGACGGATCCGCCAGCGTTCGCGGCAACGCGCGCGTCAACAGCTTGATTGCACCCAGAGATTCCGATGTGGAACGAACATCGGCATTTACCGCGCATACGGACTCCACAGCGTGGTCCAGCGCCCGAATGCCCGTCGAAAGCCATAACCATTGCGGTGTGCGTACGGTCATGGCGGGGTCGAGCACCACCACGCGCGGGATCATCGCAGGCTGTGAATACAACTGTTTCAGCATCGTCCGCGTATCGGTGCAGCCGGCGCTGGCGTTGAAATCGCCGGCCGACAGCGTGGTGGGAATGGCTATTTGCGGCACGTTGGGTCCGTCGAAGGCGGGTGCGACGCGGCGCCCATCCGGCATGACCTGGACGGCGAAACGGTCGAAATCCGGCACCTCTGTCATGCCGTGACGCAGCGCCAGCCGCACCATTTTGCCGGCATCGGTGGTCGATCCGCCGCCGAATGTGACTATCAGGTCGGCTTTTGCCTCGCGGGCCTGGGCGGCCGCGGTCAGAACGGCCTCACGCGGGGTATGGGACGGCATGCCGTCGAACGAGCCGGCGTAACGATTGCCGAGTGCGGCGCGCATCTCGTTGACCCATTCGGTTTCCCGGTCGAGCGTGCGGCTGACCATCAGGAACACGCGCGTGGCGCCGAGGCGGGTGGCTTCCTCGGCTAAAACCAAAGCGGCGGGGCGGCCGTAGACGATGCGGTCGATCTGAACGTTCTGGAATGTGCCAGAAAACGACATGGGTTATTCCTTCACCGCGCCGGTCATCGACGACACGTAATATTCCACGAAGAACGAGTAAATGATCGCCACCGGCACCGAGCCGAGCAGGGATCCGGCCATCAACGAGCCCCACTGGAACACATCGCCGGTCACCAGCTCGGTCAGGATGGCCACCGGCACCGTCTTTTTCTCGGTCGATTGGATGAAGGCCAGGGCGTAGATGAACTCATTCCACGACAGGGTGAAGGCGAAGATGCCCGCTGAAATCAGGCCCGGCACCGCCAGCGGCAAAGTGATCCGCCGCAGGATTTGCAGGCGGGAGGCGCCGTCGATCAGGGCGCATTCCTCCAACTCGTACGGGATCGACTTGAAATAGCCGATCAGCAGCCAGGTGCAGAACGGCACCAAGGCGGTGGGGTAGGTCAGGATCAGTGCGATCGGACTATCGAATAGGCCGAACTCGAAGATCAGCGTGGCCAGCGGGATGAACAGGATGGTGGGCGGCACCAGATACGCCAAATAGATCGCCAGCCCGACATGCTGCGCGCCCTTGAAGCGCAGCCGCTCGATCGCGTAGGCGGCGAGCACGCTGGCGAATACCGACAGGAAGGTCGCGGCGGTGGCGATGCCCATGGTGGTCAGCAGCCAGCGCGGGTAGTCGGTCTCAAACAGCAGCTTGCGGATATTGTCCAAAGTGGGCGAGTGGACCCAGAACGGGTTGTACTGCTTGTAATTGTACATCTCGTAGTCGGGCTTCACCGAGGTGACCGCCATCCAGTAGAACGGGAACAGCAGCACGATCACGAAGACCGCCAGCGGGATGTACACCGTGATCGTGCGACGGACGCCTGAGTCCCAGCTCAGGTATTCCGGTACGTCCGTGCTGGCGCCGGCCAGGGCTTCCTCGACGGCCACGGCGGTTTGTTCAGTCATTGTCGCCTCCCTGCTGCCATTTGCGCCGTCCGACGCCGAAGAAACACACCAGGGTCGCCAGCAGCAGGAACGGGATCATCGACACGGCGATCGCGGCGCCCTCCCCCAACTGGGAGCCTGGGATGGCGCGCTGGAACGCCAGCGTGGCCATGAGATGGGTCGAGTTGAACGGGCCGCCGCGGGTGATGGCATATACGAGCTGGAAGTCGGAGAAGGTGAACAGCACCGACAGGGTCAGCGCCACCGACAGGATTGGCATCAGCAGCGGCACGGTGATGCGGTGGAACTTCTGCCAGCCGCTGGCACCGTCCAGCAGCGCCGCCTCATATAGCGATGGCGAGATGGTTTGGAGCCCCGCCAGCAGGGTGATCGCCACGAAGGGGATGCCGCGCCAGATGTTCGCTACGATTAATGACCACCGCGCCGGCCAGGGCGAGCCGAGGAAGTCGAAGTAGTGGTCGCTGATATGCAGCACGTCCACGGCGACGAAGGACACGATGGAGAACTGCGGATCGTAGATCCACCACCAGGCGATGGACGATAGCACCGTCGGTACGATCCATGGCAGCAGCACGATCGCGCGCAGGAAAGCCTTAAACGGCATGTGATGGTTCAGCAGCAGCGCGAGCCAAAGACCGAGCAGGAACTTCCCGGTGGTGGCCACGGCTGTGTAGAAGATCGTGTAGCCGACGGCGTTCCAGAAGATCTGGTCATCGAACAGCGAGACGAAATTATCCAGGCCGATGAACGCGCCGCGTTGGCCGATGGTGGTGTCGGTCAGCGACAGCCACAGGCCGAGGCCTAGCGGGTAGGTCAGGAAGACGATCAGCAGGCCGGAGGATGGCAGCAGGCAGAGCGCGACCAGGAACGGCTTGGAATCGAACAGCCGCGCCAGCCAGCTTTCCTTGGGGCGGACAAGGTAGCTCCGGACGGGGGTCATGGTCGCGCTCATGGGCACCTCATTTCGCACACCGCTCCCCCTCCCGCGGCGGAAAAGGGAGGGCGCGTCGGGCTCAACCCTTCAGGTAACGCGCCGCCTGTTTGGTGGCCTGCTTCACGGCTTCCTCCGGCGTGGCGTTGCCGGTGACGACCGAAGCGAACATGTCGACCAGCGTATAGTTCGCCGCGACCGCCGAGGCGGCGGCCGAGATCGGTCCCTTGTAGCTGTCGTAGTACGGCGTATCCATCCCGCCGACATAGGGCTTCAGCTTCGGATCGGTGTCCCAGAACGCCATCTTCGCATAGGCCTTCAGCGAATTGGACCAGTAGCCCAGGCAGCCGGCGAGCCACGGGGCGTACTGCTCCTTCTCCATCATGAAGCGCAGGTATTCCTTGGCGGCGTTGGGGTACTTGGTGTGCTTGAACGCCATCGCGTTCACCACCAGGGCCGACTGCGGCTGCCGCTTGGCCAGGCCCATGGGCGGGGCCTGATGCCCGGTGTCGGCGGCCATCTCCTGCATTTTCGCGTCGCCCTTCTTCAGGGCGTAGTAGATCGACACGCCGTTGAAGGTCAGGCTGATCTCGCCGGCCGCGAAGGCCTTGTTGTTGGACGGGTCGCCCCAGGACAGCGTGCCCGGGATCAGATGCGGGTACAGCTCCTTGGCGTATTTCAGCGCCGCCATCGTTTCCTTGGAGTCGAGCGACACCTTGCCCTTTTCGTCGGTCAGCGACGCCCCGTGCGACCATAGCAGCCAGTTGGCGAAGCCGTTGCCGTCGCCGACCGCATGGCCAAGCGCGAAGCCGGCGGGATGGCCGATCCCCTTGAGCTTCTTGCACAGCGCCAGGAACCCGGCATGGTCGTTCGGGATACTATCGTAGCCCGCCTCCTTGAGCCAGGAGATGCGGTAGACCGAGGCGCCGCCGCTGCCGCCCATCGGAATGGCGAGCCACTCGTTGGTCCCCCATTTCTTCGCATAGAGTTGCGCGAGCTGGTGCCAGCCGCCGTATTTCGCGCCGAGATACTCAGCCAGATCGTTCATCGGCAGCAGTTTGCTGGCGTAGACCTGAGGATCGGAGCCCCAGCCAATGATGATGTCCGGACCGGCGCCGGTATTGGCGGTCACCGCGGTCTGCGGCCGCATATCCTCCCAGCTCACGAAATCGGCGCGCACCGGGATGCCCGTGGCGTCGCTGAACTTCTTGGTGTTCTCCTTGAAGAACAGCTCATCGGCTTCGACGAACTTGGCCGGCCGCAGCACGCGCAGGCTGGCACCGGCTTCGATCTTGTAGGCGGGCGGCTTCACGTCGGCCGTCGGCACATCCAGATCGGCGGCGCGTGCCCCAATCAGCGGCACGCTCGTGGCGCCAAACGCGGCGGCACCGAGTGCGAGTGACTCACGTCTCGTCATCGACATTGTGTTTCTCCCTTTTGGGTCAAACCGTGAACCCATGGCGGACAACAACCGAGGGTTCCCATCGTTCGTGGCGTCTGTCAGCGGCTGATGCGCTGTCCGGTCTCCGCGTCGAATACATGCACCAAAGCGGGGTCCACCGTCACGTGAATGGTTTCGCCCGGTTTGGCCGACACGCGCTCGCGGAAGGCGGCGATAATCAGGGTATCGGCGAATCGCGCCATGACCTGGGTCTCAGAGCCGGTCGGCTCGATCACGTTCACCCGGGCGGGCAAGCCGCCGGGGGCGAGCTGGAAGTGCTCCGGCCGGATGCCGTACACCGCCGAACGCCCGTCATCGGCGCGGGTGCTGGCGGGCAGCGGCAGCACGGTGCCGTCAACGGCGTGGAAGGCGCCGTCCGCGATCTTGCCCTTGACGAAATTCATCGCCGGGGAGCCGATGAAGCCGGCCACGAACAGGTTGTTGGGCCTGTCGTACAGGTCCAGCGGAGCGCCGATCTGTTCCACGTTGCCGGCGTTCATCACCACGATCTTGTCGGCCATGGTCATGGCCTCGATCTGGTCGTGGGTCACGTAGACGGTGGTGGTTTGCAGGCGCTGGTGCAGTTCCTTGATCTCGGCGCGCATGGCGACGCGCAGCTTGGCGTCCAGGTTGGACAGCGGCTCGTCGAACAGGAACACCTGGGGGTCACGCACGATCGCGCGTCCCATGGCGACGCGTTGGCGCTGGCCGCCCGACAACTGCCTGGGGTAGCGCGCCAGATAGGGGTTCAATCCCAGAATGCTGGATGCCCGGCCGACCTTTTCCTCGATTTCGGATTTCGGGGCGCCCGCCAGGGACAGCGAGAACGCCATGTTGTCGCGCACCGTCATGTGTGGGTACAGCGCGTAGTTCTGGAACACCATGGCGATGTCCCGCTCTTTCGGCGCGACGTTGTTCACCACGCGGCCACCGATGGCGATGTCGCCGCTGCTGATGTTCTCCAGCCCAGCGATCATCCGCAGCAGGGTGGATTTGCCGCAGCCGGAGGGGCCAACGAGGATGACGAACGCGCCGTCCTCGATTTCGACGCTAACGCCGTGCAGCACCTCGGTGGAGCCGAAGCGCTTGCGCACGTCGCGGATGCATACGGTCGCCATGACGGTCAGCGTCCCCGGTTATCGTTCGCTCCCCCTCTCCTTGGGGGAGGCAGCGGTGACCCTCCCCCCCTCCCGTGACGGGGGGAGGGTCCTGGGCAGATCAGAACTTCGAAACGCGGGTCTCTTTCGCGGTGATGAACTCGAGCAGCGCGGGCTTGCCAGCCTGCGTCTGCGCGATGCCGCGCTGGATCGCCGCCCGGATCTGATCCGGCTGCGTCACGCGTTCCCCGTAACCGCCGAACGCCTTCGCCATGTCGGCGTAGTTGCCGGAGATGTCTGTGGAGCGGTACTTCTCGGTCGATATCGGCATCACCTTCAGCTCGATCGCCATCGAGAAGTTGTTCAGCAGGATCGACAGGATGGGGATGCGCTCACGCACCGCGGTTTCGAAGTCCATGCCGGTGAAGCCGATCGCCGCGTCACCCCACAGGTTGATGCAAAGCTTGTCCGGCTTGGCCAGCTTCGCGCCCATTGCCAGGCCGAGGCCCATGCCGAGCTGGGTGGTTTTGCCCCAGCCGATGTAGGACATCGGAGTGGTGGACACCCAGAACGGGGAGATCTGGTCGCGTGGGCTGCCGGCGTCGTGGGTGATGATGGTGTTGTCGATATCGACCGCCCCCATCAACTCCTTGATCACGCGATACGGTGACAGCGGGGCTTCGTTCGAGTCCAGCAGCGGCTGCCATACCGCCATCCACTCGGCCTTCACCGCCTGGATTTCGGCCACGAGCGCCTTGGTGTCGCGGTTGGATTTGATGGTCTGGCGCAGCTCGCCGATCAGGGCTTGCAGCGTCAGCTTGGCGTCGCCAACAAGGCCGACGGTGCTGACCACGTCCTTGTTCAGGTGGTTCGGATCCAGCGTGGCATGCACGAACTTCTTGCCGGCCGGGAACTTGATGCCGAAATTGGTTTCGGTGAACGAGCAGCCGATGCCGATGACCAGATCGGATTTCTGCACGAAGTGATGCACCGGTTTCGGCACTGCGTTGCCGCCCGAACCCAGCGAGAGCTCATGCGTCTCGGGGAAGGAGCTCTTGCCGCCGAGGCTCGTCGTCACCGGCGCGCCCAGCAGTTCCGCGAGTTCCTTCAACTCGGCCCAGGCTTCCGCCCACTGCACGCCGGTGCCGGCGTAGATCAGCGGGCATTTGGCGGCGAGGATGGCTGCCGCGGCCTTGCGCACATCCACCGGATCGGGGCCATACTTGTGCACGCCGACCGGGGTGTAATCTAGGTCGCCGATCTCCTCATTCCAGATGTCGGTGGGGATTTCCACCAGCGCCGGGCCGCTGCGGCCGTTGCGGATGTTGCTCATCGCGCGGCGCATGATGTTGCCGACTTCTTTCGGCAGGTTCACGACTTCTGCCGATTTCGTCACGCCGCGCATTTCACGGGCGGAGCCGAAGTTGGGGTCGATGCCGGCGATGCGGCGGGGGTAGCCCTGCGGCAGCACCAGCAGCGGGATGGACTCGGAGTAGCACTGCGCGACGCCGCCGTAGGCGTTTTCCGCCCCCGGGCCGTGCTGCATGCAGAAGGCGCCGATCTTGCGGCCGGAGGTCACGCGGGAGATCGCGTCGGCCATGTGTATGCCGATCCGCTCCTGCCGGACAATCACGGGCCGGATATCGGCCGCGGCGGCGAATTCGAGCAGATGGTTGACGGGATAGCCGCAGAGGATCTCGATCCCCTCCGCCTTCATGATGTGCGCTATGGCTTCGCCGACCTTCATGGTTTCCGTTCCCTTTTGGCTGGACGCTGGTCCCCCGGGGGTGGGGGTAGCGATATCAAGGGGCACGGTAGGGCCGAGGCGGGGGGATGGCAACGGGTGGGGAGACGGATGTGGCTAGCTCGTGATCTGACCCATCTCCGCCCTCGACCATGCAGACCAGTGATCCGACCCTCGATCCAATTCCAGCGATTACCTTGATTTTGAATGCATCGGGCGCTGCTTGGTGTTACGGTGGCGGCAGAGAGTGAGTATGGATAATCCACTCGACGTGCTTGAAGACGATCTGGCGCCGCCAGCGATAGATGAGGCCACGCTGTTGGCGATAATGGAGCGAGTCAACCGGAAGGTGACGGCCGGATTGACTGTGCCGCTGGCCGATGTGCCGGCGGATCTCGACGCAGTCGCGGAACGTGTCGAGGCCCGTCTTCGTCCTGGGGCCGGAACATCGAACTTCGTTCCCGTCAGGTTTAAGGCGAAGCTCTGACTCGCGGACGAGATTTTGGGCTTTTCGCTGCTGCTTAGGGAGCGTCAGACAGTAATCGAATTATCTGGGCGCGCCGACGTTTTAACATCGTCATGGCGGGCCTGCGCCCGCCATGACGTTGAGAGGCCAGAGCGCCGGATGCAGAGCGATTATTGTCTGACGCTCCCCAAGTCTCACGACACATAATTGTCGGTTATTATGATATCTCTTGCTCCGATATTTATCCAGTCAGAAACAACACGGCTTGCATCTATTTCATAATCAATCTTGCTACCATCAGACCAAATGCACCGAACAGCTACCCCTCAGCGTGACGCCATACCATAGGATGCAAGCAACAAACCCGAAGCCAACATGACCGTAGCAATCCGCATTATCGCCTCCTTTGTCGCAAACTAGCCCCGGCGGCCAGCTCCCACAGACCGCCGGTGCCAATCCCTCACCAATCGTAAGCCGGCGTCTCGTTCGAGAAGATAATCGTCCCGGACGCCGCGAACATCCCACCCACCCCATGGCAGACAGAAATCTTCGCATCCGCGACCTGCGCCGGGGACGTCCCGCGCATCTGCCGCACGCTCTCCTGCAGCGCGTACATCCCGTACATGCCCGAGTGCATATACGACAGCCCGCCGCCATTGGTGTTCATCGGCAACTTCCCGCCCGGCGCTGTATTGCGCGCCGCGATGAACGCCGCACCCTCGCCACGAGGCACGAACCCGAGGTCCTCCAAACCGTAGATCGGTAAATGCGCGAACGCGTCATAGATCATCAGATGATCCACATCGTTAACGCTGATCCCCGCCTGCTGGAACGCCGTCGGCCCGGCCACGCGGAATGCCCGTGACGACGTGAAATCCTCCATCTGCGAAACCATCGGGGTTTCCGCGCTCTCGCCCGTGCCCAGAATATAAACCGGCTTCGTCTTGAAATCCTTCGCCCGCTCGGCCGAGGTCAGGATCAAAGCGCCGCCGCCATCCGTCACCAAACAGCACATCAGCAACCGGAACGGCCACGCGATCATGCGGCTGTTCAGCACGTCGGCGGTGGTGATCGGGTTGCGGAACGTCGCGCGCGGATGCATCGCCGCCCACTCGCGCTGCACGACGCTGACCTGAGCGATCTGTTCCTCGGTCACGCCGTAGCGCTTCATGTAGCGCAGCACGGGGATGGTGAACATCGACGGCGGGCCCATCGGGCCGAACGGTTGCTCGAACTGCCCATTCAGGGACTGCGGATGCACCGGACGCGGCGGGGCGCCAACGCGTGACTTTCCCGATTCGCCATGGGTGATCAGGATGGTCTTGGCCAACCCCGCCTCGATCGCCGCCGCCGCGTGGCGGACATGGATCATGAACGAACACCCGCCGACGGCGGTGCCGTCGATCCAGGTCGGCGTGATGCCCAGATAATGGGCCAACTGCACCGGCGTTTCGTTCGCCGCGCAGGCGATACCGTCGATGTCCTTCGGGCTCAGGCCGCAATCGGCCATCGCGTTCAGGGCGGCATCGGCGTGCAGGCCAAGCTGCGACAACTCGGGGATGACGCCCAGGCGGGTGGTTTCGGCGGCGCCGACGACCGCGACTGCATTTCTGCGCATGGGTTCAGCCTTTCGCCGGACGGAAGAAGGGGAGGGTGATCTTGTCGTTCTGCGCCTCGAACACAACTTCCAGTTCCATGTCGAGCTGCAACGCCTCGGGCGTTTGCGGGCATTCGACGATATTGGTCATCATGCGCGGCCCCTCAGCCAGTTGCACGACGGCAATGGCGTACGGTGGGGTGAACCCCGGCACCGGGCGGTGATGGATCACGTAGCTCCACAGCACGGCTTTACCGGACGCCTTGAAGACGCTGACGCTGCGCGATCCGCAGGCGGCGCAGAACGGCCGCGGCGGGAAATAGTTTTTGCCGCAGGAATCGCAGCGTTGCAGGCGCAACTCGCCTGCCTGGGTTCCGTCCCAGAAATGCTGGGTCTCCGGTGTAGGCGCCGGCAAAGCGCGACCTGGTTCAGCCATTTTTTCCTCCATTCTTTGTCGAGAATTAACGACGTCCGGCAAGGTAAGCCACGCCTTCCGGCCCCACATGTTCGGCGTGCATCGTGCCGGCCGGAACCGAGCAACTATCGCCGATGCGGAACAGTTCGGCTTTGCCATCCCGGGTAATGGTGATCTCCCCGCCCAGCACCAACACGCGGGCGTCAAA
The DNA here is from genome assembly GCA_903924985.1 of uncultured Acetobacteraceae bacterium. GTDB lineage: Bacteria > Pseudomonadota > Alphaproteobacteria > Acetobacterales > Acetobacteraceae > Rhodopila. The sequence continues at coordinate 26,506 of CAIYDT010000213.1, read as the reverse complement.
GTCGTGGGTGTGGTCCGGTGCGATCTGGCCTGGCGGCAGGCTACTGAACTTCGGCTGGTAGCCTTCGCGGATCAGGTCCGCCTTGAAGTCGTCGATATTCATTGTGCCATCTCCCTGGCTGGGGCGCGTCGCCCAGCGACATATGCCGCACCAGCTTCGCCGGCGCTTTCGGAATGTTTGGTCCCAACCGGCATCTCGAACGTCTCGCCTGCCGCGTAGGTCCGGGTCGGCGCCCCCTCGCGCACGATGGTCATCCCGCCCTCGATCACCAGTAAGCGCGCATCGAACGGGTGCACATGTTCCGGGTTCACCGCATTGGGTTGCATGGCGACGCTGACGACGGTGTAGCCGTCGCGCGTCAGTTCGGCCTCGAACGTCGTTCGGTCCATGGACAGTCTCCTTCGCGCCAAACCCTAGTGCGGCCCGGTCTGGCTGACCAGCACCGCCTTCCCGATCACCACCCGGTCGATCACCGCCTGCAAGGCCTCCGCGGCCTGTGCCAGTGGGTATCGGTGCGAAATGCGGGGTTTCAACTTCCCCTGCCCCGCCAGCTCCGTCAGGATTTTCATGTTGGCGATGGCCAACTCCGGCGCCGCCTCGGTCAGGCCGCCGACCCGCACGCCGATGGCATCGATGCCCTTGATGAGCAAATAGTTGGACCGGATGTTGGTCGGCCCACCGCCCAGGAAGCCCAGGATCAGCAGCCGGCCGCACCAGGCGAGGCAGCGGAGCGATTCCTCGGCCACCTTGTCGCCGATCGGGTCGTAGACGATATCCACACCCTTTCCGTCGGTCAGTTCCTTGACCATGTCGGTGAAGCCGCCGCGGTAGTCGATGGCATAATCGGCGCCCTCCTCCAGGCAGGCGGCGCGCTTGGCATCGGTGCTCGCGGTGGCGATCACTTTGGCGCCGAATAGCTTCGCCACCTGGATGGCCGCGATGCCGATGCCGCCCGCCGCGCCGTGCACCAGCACCCACTCGCCTTCTTTCAGGCGGCCGCGCTGTAGCAGCGCGTGGTAGGCGGTCTGGTAGGCGCCGCGGAACACGCCGGCCGACTCCAGGCTCATGCCGTCGGGCACTTTGTCGCACAAAGCCGCCTTGGCATTGCCGAGTTCGGCGCAGGCGCCGAGGGTGTGGCGGCTCATGACGCGATCGCCGACGGCGAAATTCGTCACGTCCGGTCCGACGGCCACAACCTCCCCGGCTGCCTCGCTGCCGGGAGTAAACGGGGGTTCCGGACGAAATTGATATTGGCCGGCCAACATTAAAACATCGACATACTGCACCCCACGGGCGCGAATTCTGACCTGAATTTCACCGGGACCGGGCGGTGGCGGGTCGGGTAAATCACGCGCTACCAGCACCTCGGGCCCGCCAAACGCCTCACACACCATTGCTTTCATTGAAAACTCCTTGCCATCGGGGGAATAATGTATCAATCGACTGCGCCCAGGGAGTCCCCCTCGGAACTTCGGCATTGCATTTGGTCAATTTCGGGGATTATGGTTCCCCAGCGCGTATCGACAGCCACTAATAGCCTGAACTGGCCACGAGCATGGACAACAGTGACGTCATGACCCCGATCGCGAGCGAAGCTGCCAGCGAGGCCCAGCCGGTCGCGCTGTCGCAGTTCAGGAAAGTGCCGGTGTTCAGGGACGTCGACGACGATACGCTGGCGGGGCTCGCCGCGATCTCGACGCTCGTAACCATGCCGGCAGACACCATACTGTGCCGCCAGGGCATCCCGGCCGAACAGTTGCTGGTGCTGCTGGAGGGTCAGGTGGCGCTAGAAAACACTACTCCGTCCGGTGCCAGCGCCGTGGTCGATGTGGTGTCGCCCGGCGGGCATTTCATGCTCAGCGCCGTGCTGAGCGGGCTGCCAGGCCTCATGAGCGCGCGTACCGTCACCGCCGCGAAGCTGATCGGCATCGAGGCCGAGGGTCTCCGAATTCTCCTGCACCGCGAAGCGTCCTTGGCCGCGGCGCTGTTACGCGCGGAGGCGATGGAATTCGGCGCCATGGTCCGTCAGGTCTGCGACCTCAAACTGCGCACGACTGCCCAGCGGCTTGGTTGCTATTTGCTCGCTCTGACTGAAGAAACCGCTGTCAACAGCGTCTCCCTGCGCCTGCCCTTCGACAAGCGTCTGCTCGCCGCCCGCCTCGGCTGCCGGCAGGAGAATCTGTCCCGAGCCTTCGCGGCGCTGCGGCGTTTGGGTGTGGAAACGCATGGGGCGCGGGTGATCCTCCACGACATTGTCAGCCTGCGGGACTACTCGCTGCCGGACGACTCGACGGACCTCGAATCGGCCTAAGCCGCCACGATCTCCGACCACAGCCGATCACCGCCAGCCGCCACCATGTGGCGGCCGATCAGGCGATTCCATTCGGCCTCATTCCCGAATTCGTCCCGCCAGGACCACAGGCGGCGCGTGAGACATTGCAAATTGTGCTCGAGCGTGAAGCCGATCGCGCCGTGCACCTGATGCGCGATGCCGGCACCGATGCCCGCGGCCTCACCACACCGGGATTTGGCGGCGGCGATCGGCAACACCTTGATGCCGTTCTCCACCGCTTCGGCCGCCAGATCGGCGGCGGCCACCGCCGCGGCAGTCTGGCCGGCCAGCACCGCGAGGTTCTGCTGCACCGCCTGGAACTTGCCGATCGCCCGGCCGAACTGCACCCGGTCCTGGGCATATCGCACCGTCATCGCGGTCAATCGGGTTAGCGCGCCGGCGATCTGCTGCGCCCGCATCGCCGCACCGACCGCGCGCAAGGACGCGGCATCGTGCGGAGAGCGCGCCGCCGCCAGCGCCACGCCGTCGATCACCAACCGGTCGCGCGGCTCGCGAGCGACGTTTTGCTCCGGTTCCCAGGTCCAGGCGGTGCGGGGCAACAACGCGACCCAGGTCTCGGCGCCGTGCACTACCAGCACCGAAGCCGCTACCACATCGCGGCCCCAGGGGACGCGGCTGACGGTTCCGTGCACCCGGAACCCGGCCCCTTCCGGGGTGAGCGTCAGCATTTCGCCAGCCACAACGGGCGCCACCGTCAACGGCCCATCCGGCACGTTCAGCCCCGCACCGGCCAGTAGCCAGTGCGACAGCATGGTTTCGGCCAATGGCAACGGCACGGCGTGTTCGGCCGCGACGCGCAGCAGCGACAGCGCATCCGTGACCGCAACGCCGTAGCCGCCAGCTTCCTCCGGCAGCAGCGCCCGGTGTAGCCCGGCCTCGGCCAGTGCCGCCCAGGCGGCGGCCGGCCAGGCGGCGGCCGGCCAGGCGCCGCCGTCCGCCGAACGGGATACCTCGGTGCCGCAACATTCCTGAAAGACGCGATCGGCCGTCTCGCGAAGAAGTGCGCCGGTGGAGTCGGGTTCGGTCATGGCTGATATCGTCTTCCTTCGCGCCGCGTGCCAAGCTGGCAACGGTGCGACCAGAGCGTGAAAGGACAAGGCATCCCATGGTCACGGGTACCGGCGAAGAGATCAAGGCCGCGGTCGCGGCGCAGCGCGATTGGGTCAGCCAATTGTTCGACCAGCTCCGCCAGGACGGCTTGGACGAACCCGGCGTGTCTCGCGATCCGTATGGCGCTGGGGAGCAGCGCGCCCACGCCAGCGTCGCCGCCATCGCGCGCGACCTGGGCCTCGAGATCTCCGGCGACGCCGCTGCCAACCTCTACATGACCCTGCCTGGCCGCGACCGGTCCGCGCCCCGGGTGATCGTCGGCTCGCATCTGGATTCCGTCCCGCATGGTGGCAATTTCGACGGCGCCGCGGGGGTGGTCGCGGGCTTGGCGGCCATTGCCGCGCTCAAACAATCGGGCACCATGCCCGACTGCGACCTGACCGTGATGGGCATTCGGGCCGAGGAGAGCATCTGGTTCCAGGTCTCCTACATCGGCAGCCGTGGCGCACTGGGCACCCTGCCCGACGGCGCGCTGGACGTCCGCCGCATCGACACCGGCCGCACCCTGGCCGAGCACATCGCCGAATGCGGCGGCGACCCGGCGGCACTGGCGGCGGGCACTCGGCATTTGGACCCGGCTGGCATACGGGCCTACCTGGAACTGCACATCGAGCAGGCACCAAGCTTGGTGGAGGCGGGGAAGCCGGTGGGGATTTGCACCGGTATCCCCGGCAATTTCCGCTACCCCAACGCTTGGATCGAAGGCGCCAACGACCATGTCGGCCTGCCCCGCCGCTTCCGCCACGATGCCGCGATGGCGGGGGCCGAGTTCGCCATGGCGACGGATGCGCTGTGGGCGGAGCACGACGCACGCGGCATCCCCATGGCCTGCACTATCGGCCGTTTCTACACCGATCCGGCACAGCATGGGCTGACCATCGTTCCTGGCACATTCCATTTCAGCCTGGATGTCAGGGCATACGACGAAGCCGTTCTGGCAGCGCTGGACGAGAAAGTGGATGCCATCATCGCCAGCATCGAGCAACGCCGAGGCGTGCGCTTCCACCGCGGCCCAAAGGCTCGGGCGGCCGTAGGCCCCGCCGATCCGGCGATCAAGGCGGGTTTGACAAAAGCCACCATCGCGTTAGGCATTCAAACGCTGGACATCGGCAGCCCAGCGTCGCACGATGGCGCCGCATTCGCGGAATGCGGAATACCTATCGGCATGATTTTTGTCAAAAATAGAAATGGCTCTCATAATCCACATGAAGCGATGGCAATTAGCGACTTCCTGGATGGTGTAAGTGTGCTAACACACTGGTTGTCGGCTAATTTGGGTTCGTAGGGAGGCGCCGTTGGACAGATTGCTGACGCAGCCGGGCGCGGCAGATAGCAACGGGAGTTGGGGACGCTGGACCAAGTGGCTGGTACCGGTCATTTACGCTGGCGTTCTGGTCGCTTTTGTAGCCGACGTGACCGAAGAAATTTTCTACGTGCCGTTCGGCTTGTTGTACATCCCGCTTATTTGTACGGCAGTTTTTCACCGCAATCCCCATAGCGCCTGGTGGCTGGCGGTCGCGGCAACCGTCATGGTTGTGATAGGCTTCTTTCTGCCCGTTATCGCGCCCCACATCGCGAACGGCATCATCAACCGTGGCTTGTCGGTTGTCGCGATTTTCATTACCGCCGCGCTTGTGCGCTACGCACGCGGCACCCAGGAACAGCTCGCGGCGCAGACCGTGCGGGCCGAGGCGGCGGAGCGGGTTAAGACGGAAGTGTTCACCGCCCTCAGCGCGGAACTGCGCACGCCGCTGCACACTATGGTCGGCCTGTCGGAGGTCATGATTGCCGACTGCCGTCCTGACCAACGTGTGCCATTGCAGCAGGTCCAAATTGGCAGCAAGCGCCTGTTGGCGACAATCGAGAACCTCATTGACCTGACCCACCTGGATGAGCGGACGATCGCAACCGAGACGGTCGATGTGAACAGGATGATCCGTCAAGCGGCCGAAGCCCATCGCCAAATGGCGTCCGAACGACAGATCGTCGTGGAACTGGAGCTGTCCGGCACAACACTGACCGCCCACGCCGATCCTTGGGCAGTGCGGCGCATTCTGGACAATCTGATCGCCAACGCCGTCAAATTCTCCCCCGCCGGCAGCACCGTGGAGTTGGTGACGGAGCGGCGTTTGGGGTCGGTGGCCCTGCTGGTACGCGATGCGGGGAAGGGCATGTCCGGCGACATCCTGCGACGGCTGGGCGAGCCGTTCCTCCAGGATATCAACGGCGTACCGGCGACCGGCACCGGCCTGGCGCTGAGCCGCCGTCTGGCGCGCGCCATGGGCGCCGATCTCGCGTTCGACAGCGAGTTAGGCTGCGGAACCACGGCCACCCTGCAACTGCCGGCCTAAGCCTCCCGGTAGCTGAGCAGTACCAGCCCGCAGAACAGGATCGCGGCGGGCCAGACCCAGGCGGCAATGCAGATCGACGTGGCGTTGGCCTTGGGGTCCAGCCTCAGCTCCAGCCAGCGCGCCCAGCCCGCCACGATGCCCGCCAGCGCCAGCGGAGTGTGGGTCAACTCGATCAGCAACTGGTCCTTGATGTTGGCGATGGCATGGCTGTGGGTCAGCAGCAGTACGCCGCCTACGGCGCACAGCAATGGGAACACGTAGGTCGCGGCCTTGTTGGTCCAGCCACTGGCACGCACCCGCCACTCGAACCACGCGAACACAACGATCAGCAGGACGTAGCTTCTGTGCTGCGCGACCTCCACATCCCGGAAACTGTCCAGGAAGCCGATATCGCCCATCGGCCATGTCTCGGGGTCGGAGCGGAAGAACAGGAAGACGGCGAGGCACAGGAATGCCAGCGGCCAATGCTTCGCCCAACCAACACCCGCCCGGTTCGCCAAGGCCAGTAGCCCGACCAGCGTCACGATCAGCCCGGCCCAATGGTGGTTGTATTCCGACCAGGCGATGTCGTTGGCGTTGCGCGGCGGCAGTTCCCCCGCGCCGGGGACGAAGGCCACCTGCGGCGCCGCTTTGCGGGCGGCAGCCTCGGCATCCAGCTTGGCCTGCAACGCCGGCAGCGCCAGGTCGCTATGATCGGGGCTGCCGAGGCGCGGCCAGACGGGGGTATTGCGCTCGACGATCTCCGCCATCGTAACCCGGTCCTTGGTCAGGTCCACGGCCGGCGGAACGGAGGTCAGCGACGCCGCGGCGAAGAAGATGGCGGCACCGATGCCCAGCTCGACCTCGGCGAAGCGGCGCATCCGGGTGACGGGGGTGGACGGGTCAGCGCGCAGCCGCTCGGTCAGCAGGAAATTGGCGGCACCCAGGCCCAGCAACATCAAGAACATGCATATTTTTGCCCCGACCATGACGCCATAGGCGGTGCCGTAGAACCCCTGGAAGTCGCCGATGTACAGCACCGTCATGGTCGCACCGCTGAGCAGGATGGCACCCACCCCGGCCATGGACATGCGGGAGAAACGGGCGCTGGTCAGGCGGAACGCCACCCCGTCCTTCAACCGAGCAAGGGCCATCAGGAAGCAGGGGATGCCACCGATCCATATGGCTGCGCCGGCCTGGTGCAGCCAGGCGGCGATCAGCAGCGGGCCACGGCCGTCCATGCGGGCGACGGCGTGGGTGGTCAGGGTTGCCGCGACCAACTCCAGGATCACCGCGAGGACCAGCGGCACGACGGGCGCCTTGGCGCCTCGGGCGAAAAGCAGCGCCGCCAGCAGGGCCGCGACGCCCATTTTCATGAAGCCGGCAATGGCGAAGTTGGCACCCAAAGCGTCGTCCAGACCGATATCTACCGACGCCATGACGGCAGCGGATTGCAGCGCGACCGTCGCCGCCTCCGCGATCAACAGAGAGACCGATCCCCAGGCGGCGATGCGGGCAGCGCGACGGGCGATGTCGGGACCGATTCGGATCGCCAGGGGACGGGCCAGCAGGACAAGAAACAACACCCCACCGAGCGCGATGGACTGCGCCAGGATCGTCAGCCCATGCACGACAATGGACAGGTATCCGAAGACGTCGATCAGCAGTTCCAACGCCTATTGCTCCGTCACGGTGAAGCGCACGTCGCCGCGCGTCAGGTGCCCGTCGGTCGCCAGCACGGACCAGCGGATGCTGTAGGCGCCCGGCTTCAGCTCGATCGACGAGGTCAGCACGTCCGGCGGGCCGGCCTGCATGATGGGCAGCGACGTCTGGCTGCGATCCGGCCGGGTCAGCATCATGCGAGACCGCGCTTTATCGAGGCGGCTGTTGTAACGCAGGGTAATCCCGATCGTCCCGGCGGGCACGGTGCCGTCCTGGGCGGGAACGCTCTCCTCCAGGATCGCATGGGCGTGGGCAGGAAGCGGGGCCAGCAGGCCGAGCAGCAGAAATGCGGCAACGGCTCGGCGCGCCAAGAGGCGCGGCAATGTGGGACGAGGGGTCACGGCGGTCCTTTGGCGCTGCGCAAAGCGGGGCCGTTTAGCCCCTTGCCGGGGTTTTTGTCCAATGCGCGGGGCGGGACGGCGACCGGCGGGCGCGTTTCGAGGTTCGGCGGCCGAGCGCCGTCTCAGGGCGCATGGAGGTCTGTGCGGAAAAGAGCGCCGCCAGCTCTCCGGTCTCCCGGACACGCAGGCTCAATATGCCGCGGCTTCTGGCATCCCGCGAAGCGGACTACCGTAACATCGCCTCGCTGCCCCCCTCGGCAAACGCCGGCACGAAGCATCAGCGTCATGAATATTACCGGCACGGTCGATAGGGTAGATGCCATATCAGTCTGTTTATATCATGACAATATCGAATCTACGAAAAACTTTAAGATTATCTCTGTACCGTTCGTATTTCAGAGCTATATAGCCACACCACCCGCCATGAATCCGAACGGACTCGTTGCATAATCGGCCGTTCTTGGCGTTGACGGCAAGCCTCACTCGACAGAGCGGCACATATCCCTGGATGCTATCCCATGAGACGCGCTATGGGCGCCACGAGGGATCGGTCCTACAATTCCCGCCCTGATGTTCAGAGGAACGGTTCAGATGAACGATCATTGCGCGGGCTCGCCTTCCGTCCGACTCACGGAACTGGCGCACGGTGGTGGATGTGGCTGCAAGCTCGCGCCGGCCGTGCTCCAGCAGCTTCTCGCGGGGCAGGCCAGCACGCTGTTCCCACAGCTTCTGGTTGGGACCGAGACTTCGGACGACGCGGCTGTTTGGCGGCTGTCGGACGAGCTTTGCGTGATCGCGACGACAGACTTTTTTATGCCGATCGTTGACGACCCTCACGACTTTGGGCGCATCGCCGCGACCAACGCGATTAGCGATGTCTATGCGATGGGCGGCACACCCATCCTGGCCCTCGCAATCCTGGGAATGCCGTTGGGAAAGCTCCCCGTCGCGGTCGCCCGGGACATCCTGGCGGGCGGTGCCGCCGCCTGTGCGGTCGCGGGCATCCCCGTCGCGGGTGGACACTCGATCGACACCGCCGAGCCTATCTATGGACTCGCCGTCGTCGGTACAGCGCCGCCCGGGCAGATTCGACGCAATGCCGGCGCACGGCCGGGAGATGCGTTAATCCTGACCAAGGCCATCGGTGTCGGGATATATGCCAACGCCCTCCGAAAGGGTGAACTCGACGATGCCGGTTATGCGGAGATGTTGGCTTCCATGACGTTACTAAACCGGATCGGTGCGACGATGGGCACCCGCTCGGCGGTCCATGCCATGACCGACGTGACGGGATTTGGACTGTTAGGCCATGGGCTTGAGATGGCGCGGGCGAGTGAGGTCACACTCCGCATCTCCGCGAAAGCGGTTCCGTTTCTGTCCCGGGCGCGGCGATTTGCCGAAGCGGGACATGTGACCGGGGCGTCTCATCGAAACTGGGACAGCTATGGCACCGGAGTTACCTTACCGGACCGTTTTCCAGAGGCATTGCGCCATTTGCTGACGGATGCCCAGACATCTGGCGGACTCTTGATCTCGTGTGCGGGAAATGAAGCGGAGGATATCCTCGCAATCATACGCGCGTCCGGCTGCACCATGGCTTCAATTATTGGCAGCGTGGCGGCGGGGCCGGCACGCATGGAGGTATCAGAAAGCTGACCACCGGCTCGACATTCCGCATCATCTTTCCTCTTATATCGGTCAATTCTGATCGAGGAGGCACAACACATTCATGACAAGACATATACTATCACCTGCGACAATGCTGAGTGGCACGATATCCTGACGGCAGGGCAGTGTAAGGCGCTGTTCGAGTAGAAACTCGAATTCGAGAGCGGAATGGGCTTGCCTGGCTTCAATGATCCCATCAAGGGTGCAGTCGAGAGGTCAACTGATTGAAACCTTGGCATGGTACGTGCCGCGCGAAACCGCCCGCCCAGCCGTTTACCCCCATCCCCCCATGTGACATCCTCCGACCAACCGTCCAGGGAACCCCAACCCATGAAAATCGTCCGCGTCACCGCCATCCCCATGTCGGCCCCCGTGCCAGTCGAAAACCGCCACCGCACCGACCTCGGAACAAAAGTCAAATCCGATGCCACCCTCATCCGGGTCGAGACCGACACCGGCCTGATCGGCATCGGCGCCGCCCTCGGCACCCCGCCGATCGTCAAAGCCATCGTCGAACACGAGCTCGCCCCCGAGTGCATCGGCGAGGACCCCATGTTCTCCGAACGCATTTTCGAGAAAATGTATAACGGCTCCCGCGCCAAACCGGCGCTCGAACGCGGCGTCACCCAAGCCGACGAAAGCCGCCGCCGGGGCGTCATCATGGAGGCGATTTCCGGCGTCGACATCGCCATCTGGGACGTCAAAGCCCAATCCCTCGGCATCCCTCTCTACCACGCGCTCGGCGCCGTCCGTTCATCCGTCCGAGGCTACGCCAGCGGCGGTTGGGCACCCGGCGACGAGGCCGAGAAAGAACTCGGGGGCTACGCCGCCAAGGGCTTCACCGCCGTTAAAATGCGCGTCGTCGGCCGCGACGGGTTCTCCATCCCCAACTGCGTGCGCCGGGTCGCCGCCGCCCGCCGCGGCATCGGCCCCAACGTGGAACTGATGATCGACGCCCACGGTTCGCTGGAGGTCTCCACCGCGATCAAGCTGGCGAAACAACTGGAACAATATGACATCGCCTGGTTCGAGGAACCGGTCACCCCCGACGACCACGCCGGCCAGGCCGAGGTGCGCCGTTCCACCACCATCCCCATCGCCTCCGGCGAGCGCGAGTTCACCCGCTTCGATTTCCAGGACCTGCTGGAACGCCGCGCCCTGGATATCGCCCAACCCGACGTGGCGCGGGCCGGCGGTATAACGGAAATCCGCCGCATCGCGGCATTGACCTCAACATACGGCGTCCGCCTCGCCCCGCACGCCTGGGGCAGCGGCGTGCTGTTCGCGGCCAGCATCCACGTCGCGATGGCCGCCCCCAACTGCCACATCCTTGAGGTCACGCAAGGCTACATGCCGATGATGTGGGACCTGTTCAACGAACCCTTCGACATCCGCAAGGACGGCTCCGTCCACGCCCCCGACCGTCCCGGCCTCGGCTTCACCCTGCGCCCGGATGCACTGGAAGAATTCCGCTACGTCGACGGGCCGGAATTCGCGTTTTAAGCGGCCTTATCCAGCGTCAGATGCGCGATAAACCCCGAGCGGCTCTCCCCGGCCGCGCGGGCCAGCGCATCCAGTCGCCGGAGCACGCCGCGGCTGGCCTACCGCGCGGCTTTACCGATCAGTTCGTCATACAAATTCACGTAATCCTCGGCCATCCGCCGCGACACGAACCGCCGGTCGAACGTCGCGCGCACCTTGGCGCGGTCCAGGGTGTGCACCTTGGCCACCGCGGCCACCGCCTCGTCGACGTTATTCACGATGAAGCCGGTGACCCCATCGTCCATCACCTCGGGGACCGATCCGCAATTGAACGCGATCACCGGGGTGCCGCACGCCATGGATTCGATCATCACGAGGCCGAACGGCTCCGGCCAGTCGATGGCGAAGATCAGGCAATGCGCGCCGGACAGGAATTCCGGCTTCTGGGCGTCGTTGATCTCCCCGATGAACTCGACATTGGGATGGCTGTCGATCAGCGGCTTGATCTTCGCCTCGTAATACTCCCGGTCGGCGTTATCGACCTTCGCCGCCATCTTGAGCTTCATGCCCGCCCGCGTCGCGATCTCGATCGCTCGGTCGGCGCCCTTTTCGGGGGAGATGCGGCCAAGGAACGCGGCGTATTCCTGCTTCACCGGCCGCGGGGTCAGGATATTGGGCGGCATGCCGTGCTGCACCGTCCGCACCCAGTTCAGGTTCGGGATGGGCAGCCGCTGGTTGTCGGAGATTGAAACGAACGGCGATTCCAGGAAGGTGCCGTAGGTTTCCACAAACTCCGGCACGTCCAGCCGGCCGTGGATCGTGGTCAGGTATGGGGTTTTCTGCCGGCTGAACAGTTGCAGCGGAAAGTAGTCGATGTGGAAGTGCAGGATGTCGAAATCATCCTTACGGCGATAGATCAGCTCCACCATCCGGTAGTAGGTGGCGACCCAATCCTTCACCGTGGGATCCAGCCGCAGCGCCCGATCGCGCATCGGCGCCAGGGTGGCGGAGGTGATGGAGTCGCCACTGGCAAACAGCGTCACGTCGTGCCCCATCGCGACCAGTTCCTCGGTCAGCGAGTAGACGACACGTTCGGTGCCACCGTACAGCTTGGGCGGCACCGCTTCGAACAGCGGAGAAATCTGGGCAATACGCATGAAGGCGGGCCTGATGGGGTGTGGGGTTTCGGGGGCGGTTTCCCGGGGATTGGTGGTAGAGGGGGAATGTGGCGGAATGTCGGCGCGTGTCTTCACGTCGCCCGGCGCCAGAAACCCGCCACAGTCCGGCGCCATAATATCGCTCGACCAGGAGCCTGCCGCAGATGCCGAACGACCTGTCCTTCCAGAAACTGCCGTCGCTGCGCGGGCGGCCACTCGCTTTTCTGTTTCACTACATCGCGAAGCACCCGGTCGGGCACCTGACCGTGCTGATCTCGGTGCTGCTGGCAGTTGGGTGCTCCGTGTCCACCCAGTACGGCATGAAGCATTTGATCGACATCGTGTCTTCCGGCCTGGACGCCGGACGCGACAAGGTGTGGGGCGGATTCGCTCTGCTGTGCGGGCTGGTCGCGGCGGATAATTTGCTCTGGCGCGTCGGCGGCTACGCGGCGCACCGCACCTTCGTCGCGGTGACCGGCGACATTCGGCGGGATTTGTTCGCGCATCTGTCCGGCCACTCCCCCAGCTATTTCGCCGAACGCCTGCCGGGGGCGCTGTCCAGCCGTATCAGCTCCACGGCGCTGGCGGCGTTTACCCTACTGAACACCGGCGTGTGGAGCGTGATACCGCCCGTTGTGGCGGTGTTTCTGGCAATCGGCTTCATCGGATCGGTCAACCTGCCGCTGTCGCTATCGCTACTCGGCGTGGCATTCTGCCTGGGCACCGTCGTGTTCTGGCTCGCCAAGCGCGGCACCGCCCGGCACCGTGCCTACGCCGAACAGGCGGCCGCGGTGGATGGGGAGCTGGTGGACGTGATCGGCAATTTCAGCGTGGTGCGCGCCTTCGGTGCCACCTTCCGCGAACAGGCCCGCATCGGCACCACGCTGGAACGCGAAATGGCGATGCGTCGCCGCAGCCTGTACTACATGGAGCATCTGCGCCTGATCCACGCCGTACTGACAGCGCTGATGACGGCGGGCGTGGTAGGTTGGTCCATTGTGCTGTGGCAACGCGGGCAGGCCACGGTCGGCGACATCGTGCTGCTGACATCGCTGGCGTTCACCATCCTGCATGGCACCCGCGACCTCGCGGTGTCGCTGGTGGACCTGACGCAATACATCGCTCGGCTCGACGAAGCGATCGGCACGCTGCTGATCCCGCACGAACTGCCGGATCGGCCGGACGCGCCGGACCTCATCCCCGGGCCGGGCGCCGTGACGTTCGAGTCCGTGACCTTCGCCTACCCCGGCCGCAAACCGGTTCTGGAGGCTTTCGACCTGAAGATCTCCGCCGGGCAGCGCATTGGACTGGTGGGCTATTCCGGCGCGGGCAAATCCACCGTGCTGTCGCTGCTGCAACGGTACTACGACGTCAGCGGTGGCCGCATCCTGATCGACGGGCAGGACATCCGCGACGTCACGCAGAACAGCCTGCGCCAGGTGATGGCGATCGTGCCGCAGGATATCTCCATGTTCCACCGATCGGTTTTGGAGAACATCGGCTACGCCCGCCCCGACGCCTCGGAAGCGGACATCCTGGCCGCGGCGGACATGGCGCATTGCCGCGACTTCATCGAGGCCCTGCCCGAGGGCTTCGCCACCATGGTCGGCGACCGCGGCGTGAAACTATCCGGCGGCCAACGCCAGCGCCTCGCCATCGCGCGCGCGTTGTTGAAAGACGCCCCCATCCTGCTGCTGGATGAGGCCACCAGCGCGTTGGATACGGAATCCGAGCAGGCGATCCAGGCGGCACTGGACCTGCTGATGACCGGACGAACGGTCATCGCCATCGCGCATCGGTTGTCCACGCTGCGCAGCTTCGACCGCATCATCGTGATGGATAAGGGACGCATCGTCGACGACGGGTCGCCTGACGAGCTGGCGGGGCGGGCGGGTCCTTACCGGGATTTGCTGCGCAAGCAGCACATGACGTCGAAGGAGGCAGTGTAGCGCCGCTCAAAACCCGAACATATGATCCAACGAGAAACTCCCCGCCGCATCCATCAACCCATGATACCCGAATAACCGGCAGGTGGGATCTCGCACCAGCACGTACCCCGCCGGCCCGGCCGCGGCCAGCGTCGCCGCACCGAATGCCTTATGCGGCCAAACCATCGCCGATCCGGAACAGGCAATCGACACCGGCGCTTCCGCGATTAACCGCCCCGCCCCATCGTGCAACTGCAACGACGTCGCCGAGACCGGGTGCCACGCGGCGGAGGCCGGGTAGATCAGCACCGCGAAACTCTTTCTCCGGTCGTCGCCCAGCTTGAGAAAAAGCCGCGTCGACAACCCTGGCGGTGGTCCGGAGTAGGACTGCGGTTCATCCCGGTAGGTCATCGCGGTATTGAAAATATGCGCCCCAAAGCTGGACTCCGCCGCATGCCCGGAAACACGGTCTTCGTAACGGAACAACCCATGCAGCCAACCGTCGGCCTCCCCGCCGTCGCGGAAGTCGTAAACCAGTTCGGCATGGCCGGCTTCAACATCGACGTCATCGAAATCATGGGCGAAATCATGGTCCCTCGGCAAACACCCGAGGAATCGTTCCGCCACCTTCCGCCCGGATTCGTCGAACACATCGAGACGCACGGGCAGATTGCCCTGCGTCGTCGCCATCGGCGTCGGCTGGAAAATGCTGCGGAATTGCGCCTTCGGCAGAATAGGGAACGGCAGCAAATACCCGCGTCCCAACGCGGCGGGTAAACCAGGGATACCAGGGTCAGCCTTCAGATTGTCCCGCTCGACGTTGACATGCGCGATGCGGGTCCGATCGCCCTTGGTAATCTCGTATCGGGGCCGCACCACATGCCGCCCGGCCCGCACCTCGATCTGCGCCGGCCAATGCAACCCCGGCAGTAGGGAAGCGACATCCATCGCGACGGTGGCGAAGGGTCCGACCTCCTGGTCCAGCGTCACCGGCCGCTCCGCGCCCATGCGGTCCAGCGCCACGGTGCCGGCGGGGATGGGCACGGCGTGGCTATTCTGCAACCACAGCACGACACGCTCGCCCTCGGCCGGCGCGGGCAGCCCGGCGAAACGATCCGAGGGCCAGGCATTGGCGTCATGCGTGCACGACAGCGACGCACCGTTATCCGAGGCATAAGTATCCAGCGCGTATTTTACCACGTCATGCCCGGCCGCGCCGATCGCATGGATAAAAAGCTGGCCGGTGAAATCGCCCAAGCCAAACCGCGCCCGCACCGCTCGGCTGTCGATCGAGAAACCACCGGCGCCACGGGGAAGATCCTGCTCCCACGTTGCCAGAATGCCACCGTCCGCACCGAACAGCCGCAGCCACAGCCGCATCGCGCCGGCGCCGTAATTGGCCCAGTAATTGGCCGATACCAGCCGGGTGGAAAGCCCCTCCGCATCCCGGAAGAAGGCGAAATTGGTCGCGAAATTCAGCTTGTCCAGATACTTGCCCCGCACCGAGATCATCTCGGCCGGCAACCGGATTTCGTCCAGCGTCGCCACGCGGGCACCTTGCGGCGGCAAATGCGCGATGCGATCCACGATCCGAGCAGCGTCGAAGGCGGCGATCAGCACGGTCTTCGCGCCGCAATCCGGCAATTCGGTCAGCGGCCGCGTGGTCAAACCCGCGCGTGTTTGCCCGACCTCGGCCACGTCGTGCACGAACAATGCATCGACCGGCGCCGGATACAGCGCCAGCAGCGCGTCGGCGATATGGTCGGGATCGTACAGCGCGACCGGCCCCGTCAGCCCAGCGTAAAGCCGCGAAATACCCTCCGCGGCCAGCGGGTGCGCCAGCGCCTTGTAGATGACGTTGCCCCCCGCGCGCGCGTCGAAGGTCTGGATTTTCAGCATCTATCCGGGGTCCCGCAGTCCAAGCCGGCGGCACATCTCCGCCGCCGCCGCTTGTGTATCGTCGAGCGACCTGACCGGCCAGGGGGCAAATCGACCCTCGAATGGGCGCACCCGGCCCTCGTTCATCATGGTGTCGATGAAAATGCCTTGCCGGCGGGACGATCCCGGCAGCGGCGCGAACATCACCGGGGCCGCGGTGGCGGACGCCTCGGAGATCATCGACACGCTGTCCTGCGTCACCACGATCATGTCCGCCAACGCCAGCATGCCGAAATACGGATTGTCCCCGGTAAAGTCCCATACCCACCCGCCGACCGGGGCCAAAGCCTCCCGCATCAGGGCGGTCACCGCCGGATCGGTGCGGCGGGATGGCGTGACCGCGATCCCCACCCCATCACGCCGGGCCATCGCCGCGAGGTCCGCCGCCAGCCTGCCGCCGACGGAAACATCCAGCTTGTAGCGCCCGTTATTTCCGCCCAGCAGCACAGCAACCAATGGCCGCTTCAATCCAGCGAACCGGTCGCGCCAAACCTCTGCCTCCGTGTCCAGCCGGGCCTGAGTCACCCGGTGCAACGCCGTACGGGTCACGATGATATTCGGACCGGTCAGTTCATCGTGCTTGTTGGCGACGATCAGGTCGAAGCGGCCGATATCCATCCGGGGGTTCTGCACCTGCACCACCTGCCGGCCGGTCTTCCGCAATGCTGCCAACACGGCCCCGGCCATGCCGCCGCACCCGATCGCCAATCCGGGCAACGGTGCGCGCATCGCATCCGCCACCACGCTGAGCGGCCGCGGCCAGAACCGCGCGGGAAAATGCTTCCAGGGCGCGGCGGGCCGTAGCACGCGCACTTCCGGGGTCAGGCCGGCGGCCTCCGCGAGGCCCAGCGCCTGGGCTTTCAGGCCGGCGAGGTCCTCGCTGAGAATCCAGGATACGGTGGCTTGCGACATGGCCGGGCTTTTCGGCTCGGCGACCCACCGCGTCAATGTAGTCGCACGCCAGCCGGACCCGACGTATTGTACTGTTGAACGACAAGAGGAACGACACCATGAGTAACGCAGAGACCGGGGACCGCGACCTGATCGGCTACGGCGCCAACCCGCCCGACCCGCGCTGGCCCGGTGGCGCCCGCCTCGCGGTCAACTTCGTGGTCAATTTCGAGGAAGGCTCGGAAGCCTCCATCCCCGACGGCGACAAGGAGTCCGAATGGGGCCTGACCGAGTACGGCGCCGTCAACCCCGGCGTGCCCGGCCGCGATCTCGCCGCCGAGGGCATGTTCGCCTTCGGCACCCGCGTCGGCTTCTGGCGTATCCGCCGCCTGTTCGCCGAACATGGCTGGCCGCTGACGGTGTTCGGCTGCGCCTTGGCGCTGGAGCGCAACCCGCCCGCCGTCGCCGCGATCAAGGAAGCCGGCTGGGACGTGTGCTGCCACGGCTGGCGGTGGGAAAAACATTACCTCATGGACGAAGAAACCGAACGCGCCCGCATTGCCCGAGCGGTGGCGTCGTTGCAGGCCACCATGGGCGAACGCCCACTGGGCTGGTACTGCCGCAGCGGCCCCGGCGTGAACACAAGGCGGCTATTGGTCGAGGAAGGCGGGTTCCTGTACGACTCCGATGCCTACGACGACGAGCTACCGTACTGGACGACCGTGGGTGAAAAACAGCATCTGGTCGTGCCCTACAGCCTGACCAACAACGATACCAAGTTCGGGCGCGGCACATTCTCGACCGGCGACGACTTCTTCCATTTCTGCCGGGACGCGTTCGACATGATGTACCAGGAGGGCGCGACCCAACCGAAGATGATGTCCATCGGCCTGCACCAGCGATTGATCGGGCACCCGGGACGGGCGGCGGGGCTGCAACGGCTGATGGGCCACATTGCCAAGTTCAGCGGCGTCTGGGTCACCCGCCGAATCGATATCGCGCAACACTGGGCTGCCACGCATCCCGCGCCGCTTGCGGGCGGTGGGTCGGACTGATACCTCCCGGTTTATGCCGCAGTGCAGCAAAATTTCATGAGTAACGGCGGGCTCGGGTATTGGACCCGCCTTCGCCGGCTGGCGGGGGCGTGGCTGAACGACCGCCGGCAGTTCCGCGCCGGTCGGTTGGATCGCACATGCCCGATCTGCGGCTACCATGGTGTGTTCATCAGCGTCGGCCACCCCGGCCGCTGGGACGCCCGCTGCCTGAGCTGCGGATCCCGCGAACGCCACCGGCTGCTGCACCTCTGGGTCATCGAGGGCGGCGGTGACAAGCTGGCCGGCAAGCGCATCCTGCATTTCGCGCCCGAGAAGGTCATCATGCGGCGGATGGCCGGCAATCCATTGTACGAGACCGCCGATCTGATGCAGGAGGGCGTGACCCACCAGCTCGACATCACGGACATCCATTTGCCCGACGCGTCGTACGATGTGGTGATGGCCAACCACGTGCTGGAGCACATTCCCGACGACCGGAAGGCGATGCGGGAACTGTTCCGGTTGTTGAAACCCGGCGGGATCGGACTGTTCACGGTGCCCATCAACGCCACCCGTCAATCGACATACGAGAACCCCGCGATCACCGGCAAAGCCGAACGCTGGGCGCATTTCAGCGCACACGATCACCTGCGGTACTATGGCCTGGACTTCGCCGACAGGCTGACCGAGGCAGGCTTCGCGGTGGAAACCTTCCGCATGACGCCGGAGGAAGAGGTCCGCTACGGCCTGCTGCGCGACGAGTGGCTCTACATCGCCCGTAAGCCCGATGTCTGAAAGCTGGCGCGCCGCGGCTCAGTACCGTCATGATAACGAGGGGCAGGTGCGCAACACCCTCATAGCTGCCTAATGTCCGCCACCCTCCCCACCCCAGACGGCGTCCCCCTTCCGCAACGCTACTGGGCCATCCTCACCATCGCCCTCGGCCTGATTCTCGCCGTTCTGAACGGTGCCATCGCCAACGTCGCGCTGCCGACAATCGCGCGGGATGTGCATACCTCCCCCGCCGGGTCGATCTGGGTCGTGAATGCGTTCCAGCTCGCGGTCACGGTGTCGTTGCTGCCGCTGGCGTCGTTGGGCGAAATCTACGGCTACAAGCGCGTCTACAAAGGCGGGCTGATCCTGTTCACCATCGCCTCGCTGTTTTGCGCGCTGTCGTCCACCCTGCCCGTCCTGATCGTCGCCCGCATCGTCCAGGGCGTCGGCGCCGCCGGAATCATGAGCGTCAACGGCGCCCTCGTCCGCTTTATTTACCCGCGCGCCTGGCTGGGCCGAGGCGTCGGGCTGAACGCCACCATCGGATCGACGGCCTCGGCCATCGGCCCGTCAGTAGCCTCCGCCATCCTGTCCGTCGCGCATTGGCCCTGGCTCTTCGCGGTGAACGTGCCGCTGGGCATTCTGGCCATTATCATCGCGTGGCATCATCTGCCGAACACGCCACGCACCCGAGGTAAATTCGACGTCGCCAGCGCTCTGCTGCAAGCCGCCGCCTTCGGGCTGCTGCTGATCGGCATCTCCGAGATGGGGCACGGCGACGCGCCCATCCTGATCGGACTGGAAATCGCCTCCGGATTGGGAATCGGCGCCTTCCTGGTGGTGCGCCAGCTCAGCCGCACCGCGCCGCTGCTGCCGGTCGACCTGCTGCGCATCCCGCTGTTCGCGCTGTCCGTCGCGAGCTCCATCTGCTCCTTCATATCCCAGGGCATGGCGGTGGTGGCGCTGCCCTTCCTGTTCCAGCACACGCTTGGCTTGAACCAGGTGACGACCGGGCTGCTGATGACCCCCTGGCCCCTGAGCGTCGCAGTCATCGCCCCCTTCGCCGGCCGCATGGCGGATCGCTACCCCGCCGGGCTGCTGGGCGGTTGCGGCATGACGCTGATGGCGGTGGGGACGGGGCTGATGGGCTTCCTGCCGGATCATCCCACGACGTTCGACATCGCCTGGCGGATGACCCTGTCCGGCATCGGATTCGGCTTCTTCAACACGCCCAATAACCGGGCGATCATCGGGTCCGCGCCGCCGCACCGCGCGGGCGGGGCGAGCGGCATGCAGGCGACGTCGCGGCTGTTCGGGCAAACCACCGGGGCCGCGCTGGTGGCGTTGGTCTTCGCGGCTCTGCCGGAGACCGGGCCAGTGACCGCGCTGCTGATCTCGGCGATGGCCGCGACTGTGGCGGCGGCGGTGAGTTTCAGCCGGCTGGCGGCGCGCTGACACCCACGCTACCGTTGCCGCATGAAATTCATCCACGCGGCCGACATCCACCTGGATAGCCCGCTCGCCGGCCTTCGGGCGCGCGACGATCTGCCCGAGGATACGATCCGCCACTGCACCCGCCGCGCCTTCTCCCGGATGATCGACCTCGCCCGTGACGAGGACGTGGCCTTCGTCCTGATCGCCGGGGACCTGTACGACGGAGACTGGAAGGACTTCTCCACCGGCCTGTTTTTCGCCGAGGAAATGCGTCGCCTCGCCCGCCCCTGTTTCTTGCTGCGCGGCAACCACGACGCGCGTTCGGTGATCACTCGGGGGCTGAAGCTGCCGGAGAACGTGCGCGAATTCTCCTCCCGCACATGCGAGACGTTCACCCTGCCCGAACTGGAAGTCGCGCTGCACGGGCATTCGTTCCCCAACCGCGCGGTGCCGGAGGATTTGTCCGCCGGCTACCCGGCGCCGCTTCCAAGGATGCTCAACATAGGGGTGTTACACACTTCCGGCATGAGCCCTGGGGATCATGAGGTGTACGCCCCCTGCGACCCCGCCCGCCTCACACTGAAAGATTACGATTACTGGGCGCTCGGCCACATCCATCTCCGTCAGGTGCTGGCCGAACGGCCATGGATTGTTTTCCCCGGCAACCTGCAAGGCCGCCACCCGAAAGAGACCGGCCCCAAAGGCTGCAACCTGGTCACCGTCGAGGACCGCCAGATCGTGGCCGTCGAACACCGGCCGGTGGATGTCCTCCGCTGGGCATCGCTGGAGGTCGACGCGACCGGCCTGGACGAAACCGCCCTGATCGCCGCCGTCGCCGACCAGGTCCGGACCGCGATTACCGACGCCGAAGACCGCCCGGTCCTCGCCCGCCTGACGCTGACCGGCACGAGCGACCTGCGGACCGACACTGACCATCTGGCCGCCGAATGCCGCAACGCCGCGATCGAGGCCGGCGGCACGCTTTGGATCGAGGCGGTGAAACGGCGCACGCGCCCCGTCGCGACGACGGACAGCGGCAATCTGGCCGAACTGCGGGATGTCTTCTTCGCGGGTCTGGGCGATCCCGACATCGTGGCCAAACTGCGCGACGAATTCGACTCGCTGCGTCAGAAGGTGCCGGCCCCGGCCCGAGCGGACCTCGACCTGCAAACGGACGAAGATGGGCTGCGGCGACTGGCCGAAGAGGCGTGGCAGCTTGCCGCCGGCGCCATCGCGGCGACGGACCAGCGATGAAGCTCCGCCGCCTCGATCTGCTGCGCTACGGGCATTTGGCGGATCGCACGCTGGTGTTCCCGCCCGACGCCACGCTGCACGTCGTGCATGGCGCCAATGAGGCGGGTAAGTCCACCGCCCTCGCCGCCATCGCCGACGCGCTGTTCGGGTTCGGTCACCGCACCGATTACGATTTTCTCCATGGCGGCCCCCGCCTGCGGATCGGCTTTTCACTGACGGCGCAAGACGGCACCCAGGGCGATTTCATCCGCCGCAAAGGCCGCAACAACACCCTGACCGACGCGGCCGACCAACCGGTGCCCGAAGACACCATGCGCCGCCTCCTGGGCGGTGCCAGCCGGGAGTATTTTGAACAAGGCTTCGGTCTGGACAGCGCCCGGCTACGGGCGGGCGCGGAATCCCTCCTGCGCAGCGGCGGGGATGCCGGGGAAAGCCTGCTGGCCGGCGCCGGCCTGCTGAATCTGCGCGCGGCGCTCAACAGCCTGGATGAGGAAGCGCGGTCTTTGGTCGGCGACGGGCGCGGCAAGCGGCGTTTGTCGGAAGCAGCCGATGCCTGGCGGCTGGCGCAACGGGCGACCGACGAACGCGCCATCGCCCCGCGCGCCTGGCAGGAAGCGGAAACCGCGCACACCGCCGCCGTCGCCGCGCTGGCCGACGTGCAGGCGGAATCCCGAACCCTCGCCACGGAAAATAACAAACTGCAACGGGTGCGCCGGGTAGCGCAGGTGCTCGCGGCGCTGGATGCATCCCGAGCGGTGGTGGAAGCCCTGAAGGACGTGCCGTATCTGCCCGCCGATGCCACCACCCGGCTCGAGACCGCCGATACCGCCCGGCGGGAAGCCGCGCGGGATGCGGCGCGGGAGGCCGAGGCGGCCGAACGCCTGACCGCCGAACGGGCAGCGCTGCCCCGCGATCCCGCGGCGCTGGCCGTGCGGGACGCGATCGACGCCCTGGCGGAAGGACGGCCGATCGCAGTCCAGGCCGAGAACGATCTACCGAAAGTACGCGCAGCCGCCGCGTCGCATCGGGCGAAGGTGGTGGACGCGCTGCTGGACCTCGGTCTGGACCGCGCGCCGGAGGCCGCTCGGGATGCCGTGCCGACCGCCGGGGCACGCCGCACGGTGCAGCGTCTGATCGCCCAGCGCGCGGAACTGGCGGCGAAAGCGGCGGCCGCACGGGAAAACCTGGCCACGGCGCAACGGCGGCGGGATCGCGCGGCGGCGGCGGTGGAGGCCGCACCGGCCCCGCCGGCCCCCGCCTTAGCGCGCGGGACCATCGAGGCGGTGCGGGCCGAGGGGCCGCTCGATGCCCAGCACGACCAGGAGGTGCGGGCGGCCGAGACCGCGGAACGCGCGACGGCGGCAGCCCTGTCGGCCCTGCCGCTGTGGACCGGCAACGCCGCTGCGCTGGAAGCCTGCCCGATCCCCCTGCCGGCAGCGGCGAATGCGGCGGCGGCGCGCCTGGACCAGGCAGCGAAGACTCTGACCGTGTCCCAAGCAACGGTCGCGCAGCTGATCGGCGAACAGGCGGCGATCGAGGCAGAAATCGCTCGGCTGTCCGAAGGGGAGATCGTTCCCACGCCGGACGCGGTGGCGGTGGCGCGAGAGCAGCGGGACCGGGTTTGGCTTGTGCTGCGATCCGCGCTCGAAGGCGGGGTGGCACCAAGCGGCGGTCACTCGGTCGGCGCGTTCGAAACCCTGCGCGACGATGCCGACCGGCTGGCGGACCGGCGCGCTGACGACGCGCAACGGGTAGCCGACTTTCTGACCGCGACGGCCAGCCGGGACCAATTGCGCATAAGGCGCACTGAAGCAGAATCCGCCCTGGCGGACGCCGAAGCGGCGGCAACCGGCGCGGAAGCCGCGTGGCGTGCCCTTTGGGAACCGGCGGGCGTTACCCCCGACTCGCCCGCCGCGATGGCCGAATGGCGCCACCAGCGGGCCGAGGTGCTGCAACGCGCTGAAAGCGCTGCCGAAGCCTGCCAGCGACGCGACGGCCTCGCCGCACGGCGAGAGCGGGCGCGTCAGGCCCTGGCAGGGCAGAGCGCCGGTTTGGAACCGCTCGCGACTCTGCTGCTGCGGGCCGAAACCGCATGCGCCGCCGCCGAGGCCGAAGCGGCGGCAGATCAGCGGCGCTCGGAAGCCCTGGCACGCGAGGAAGCGCAGCTGCCGGACCTGCGGGCCGCCGCCGAAACTGCCTCCGCCGCGCTCGACGACTGGGCCGGGAAGTGGGCCACCGCCGCGACGGCGCTCGGGCTGGCCTCCGATGCCTCCACCGACGTCGCGGAAGCCGCGCTCGGCGCCTGGTCCCGCATCGCCGAAGCCGCGCCGGCCTGGCGATCCGATGAGGACCGCGTCATCGCGATGTCCGCGACCTCCGTGGATTTCGCCCAGGCGGCGGAAGCCGTGCGCGCACATCTCGGCGAACCCGACCGGGGCGAACCCGACCGGGGCGATCCGGCGCCGGCCATCGCGGCCCGAGCGACGCGGCGGCTGGCGGATGCGTTGGCCGCCGAACAGACGGCCGCCGAGCTGTCGGCTCACATTGCCGTGCATGCCACGGCGGCGGAGACCGCGACGCGCCAGCACGACGAGGCCGAGGCCGACCTGGCCGCGCTCCGCTCCGCCGCCGGGGCCGAAGACAATGGGGCCCTGGCGCGGATCATCGAACAGGCCTGGAAGCGCGATTCCGCCGCGAGGGACATCGCGGTGCGAGAGCAGAATCTACTGGCGTCGGGCGACGGATTGCCCGAGGCCGATCTGCGCGCCGAATCGGCCGGCATGGATCCCGACTCCGCCGCCGCGCAGCTGGCCGAAATCGGCGACCGGATGGCGGTCCTCGGCGACCGGCGAGAAAGCCTCAGCGCCGAACGCACCCGCGCCGAAGCCACCCTGGCCGAGATGTGCGCCGGACACGACGCGGCGGCCAAAGCCCAGGAAGCCGAGGATGCCTTGGCCGAGGCGCGCGCCACCGCCGAACGATACGCCCGGCTGCACGTCGCTCGGGTGCTGCTGAAGGCCGGGATCGACCGGTTCCGGGCGGAACAGCAGGACCCGCTGCTCCGCTCCGCCAGCGCCCATTTCGCGCTGCTGACCGGCGGGCGCTACCGGCGCCTCGGCGTCGATCAGGACGCCGCCGGACGCTCCCTGCTGCTCGCGGTGTACGACGACGGATCGGAATGCCCGATCGACGGCCTCAGCGAAGGGACTCGCGATCAGCTGTACCTGGCGCTGCGGGTCGCCGCCGTCGAAGCCCATGTCGCCCGGTCGGAACCATTGCCCTTCATCGCCGACGATCTGCTGGTGAATTTCGACGACGGGCGCGCTACTGCCGCGTTGTGGCTTCTGGCTGAACTCGGTCGGAGCACCCAGGTGATCCTGTTCACCCACCATGACCACATCGCGGCGCTGGCCGCCGCGCAGCCGGGCGCGGCGGTACAACGTCTGCCCGGACCTTCTATTTGACCTCGACCAGCTCAATTGCCTCCCGACTCGGCCCTTCGATCATGAACGCCCTTGTGTCGCCCAGCTTGTAGGACTGTTCGAGAAACGTGACCCCCTCGCCCCGCAGCTTGCCCTCCCACGCATCCAGATTGGCAACCGCGAACGCGATGTGGTCCTGCAACTGCCCCCGCGAGGGCACCAACGGCCGATCCCACTGGTTGCCGTACCAGGTCAGCACCACGTCCCCAAACACCACGCCTGCACGCGGATCGCGGAACATGCCGTCCTGGGTCAACGACGGCCAGGACCTTTCGGCGCCGCGTTTGAGCTTCCGTTCCTCCGCCGTCGGAGGCGTGAATCCGGCACGCACCGGGGCGTTAAGGTGGGTTTGGTACCAGTCCAGGGCAGCGAAGGGATCCTCCTGCCATAAATGCACGTGGTCGAAGTGTTCGGCGGGGAAGTCGCCGACGTATTCGACCAGGGCGCCCTCCGGCCCGTCCATATAGGCGAATCCGCCGCCGCCCACCGGTTGCACATTGGCCGCTTTGGCCTGTTCGATCTGCACCCGCGTCAGCCCAGGCGCCCCACCTTTCGGGGCTGGCCAGGTGTCGCTGTTGATCAGGACGTAGCCGCCCTCATCGGTGGTGTACAAGGGGCGGAGCGTCACCTCGGGCCGCACCCGGTAGGTGGCGATGTTGCCGCGGACGTCGGTGACGTGCCAGCCGAAGTGCCAGATGGCGCTGGGGGGCGACAGGGCGGGTGGGGTGTCGACCGTGTTGAACAAGATCATAACGTCGTTGGGCGACAGCAGCGCCTTATGGCCGCCCCAGGTGCCGGCGGCGGTGCTGGGGAATTGCCGCGTATAGAACCCGATGGCGGCATCGGGGTCGACGGAATTCAGATGCAGATGGTGGAAGGCGGGTGTGGGGAGCATCGGGGCGTTTCCTGTTCTTGGCACCACCCACAATTATGCGCCCCCGCCGTGAGGAGGGCCAGAGCCGAATCGGAAACGAGCCCGATCTGCTCGATCGGACCCGCTTACGGTTCAGGCGTTTTCAGGCTGCCTAGAGGCTGGTACCGATGTTGTTGAACGAGTTGCTGATGTCGCTGGCCATCACCCCGAAGCCCAAGGCGATGACCGCAACGATAATGCCGGCAATAATGGCATACTCAAGTGCGGTAACGCCCCGACGATCGGAAGCCAACGCCAGCCAGTTCTTTATTTGGTCGATCATATTCAGTCCCCATTGTTTACGGTTTTCGTTGGGCCGCAATGCCAGCGACGTGCGCTAGGGATGCCACCCATACCCCTGGTCCCGGAACATTGCCCCGAACTCATGAAGGTGGCGGCCAATTTTTTCATTAGCGCCGAGTTCGATCACAATGTTTGGGTTGTAAGTTCTTTTTCCAATACCTGTCAAGTGGCGGGGTTCGGTCGTTAACGTGATTCAAGAGGCGGTTTCCCGATATCGCGGCCAGACCGGACCGCCTCCTGAAAACGTTGCTCGTGACAGCACC
The DNA here is from genome assembly GCA_903924985.1 of uncultured Acetobacteraceae bacterium. Taxonomy (GTDB): domain Bacteria; phylum Pseudomonadota; class Alphaproteobacteria; order Acetobacterales; family Acetobacteraceae; genus Rhodopila. Next base: position 129 of record CAIYDT010000213.1, on the reverse strand, counting down.
CGATCTCAAGCATCCCCTCATTTTATCTTGAACCCTTAGCGCAACAATAGAATCCAAACTGCCCCTTCCGGATTCCGAAAAGAATCGGAACCCCCGCCCGCCGATTCGCAATCTTGCGTTTTGTCGCAC
>CAIYDT010000212.1 GCA_903924985.1 uncultured Acetobacteraceae bacterium | reverse complement strand
GTCGAGACCTTCGTCACCAGGTTGCAAGGGGTTATCTGTTACGGATTTCATAATGCGGCTCGCTCCCCCGAAAATGGGGGCTGAAAGGGTGGATAGCGTTCATGCTTTGTCCATTTACCAAGGTCGGATTTTCGCGCCAAGGAAAAAATACCCGGACCAAGGGCGGTACCGCCCGTTTCCAGAAACGGCGCTGGCGCTCTAACCTGTGCCCCTGACCCGCCCCCATGAGGTTCCGCATGACCACCCCGCTCGCCGGCATCACGGTCCTGGACTTCGGACAGATCTTCCAGGGCCCATACGCCACCATGCTGATGGCCAAAGCCGGCGCCAACGTGATCAAGATCGAGCCCCCGGGCGGGGAGCCGCTGCGCCGCCGCGCGATCGCCCAGGGCGAGGAGACGACCCTGCCGATGGCCATGCTGAACGCCAACAAGCGCGCGGTCACCCTGAACCTGAAATCCGACCGGGGCCGGGAATTGCTGAAACGGATGGTGGCCAAAGCCGATGTGCTGCTGGAGAACTTCTCCCCTGGCGCGATGGACAAGCTGGGCGTGGGTTATGCCGTGCTGCAACCGGTCAACCCCCGCCTGATCTACGCCACCGGTACCGGCTTCGGCATCTCCGGCCCCGACCGGGACAATCTGGCGATGGATTTCACCATCCAGGCGGCCTCCGGCATCATGAGCGTGACCGGCGACCCGAACGGCCCCCCGATGAAGGCCGGCCCCACGCTGGTGGACTTCATGGGCGGCATCCATTTGTACGGCGCCGTCATGACCGCGCTGTTCCACCGCACGCAGACCGGTTTGGGCCAATTGGTGGAGGTCGCGATGCAGGAAACGGTGTACCCGTCGCTCGCCTCCAGCTACGACTACTTTTTCCGCACCGGCAAGACGCCTCCCCGCGCCGGCAACCGCCAGGCGGGCCTCGCCAGCGCGCCCTACAACACCTTCGTCACCCAGGACGGCCATGTCGCCATCCACGTGGTGACCGAGGGCCATTGGCAGAATCTCCTCAAGGCCATGGGCCGGGCCGATCTGGCTGACGATCCCCGCTTCAGCACCAACCCCGAACGCACCAAAAACATGACGGAGACCGAGGCGCTGGTCACCCATTGGACCTCCGGCCTGACCAAGGCCGAGGTCGTGGCCATCCTCAAACGCCTGAAGGTCCCCGCCGCCCCCGTGCGCAACCCGGTGGAGGTCATGAACGACGCCCATATGCACGAACGCGGCATGTTGCAGCGGGTCCAGCATCCTTCGCTGGGGGAAGTGATCCTGCCGAACTCACCGCTGCGCCTGCACGGCGCCGACCGCGTCGAGCCAGTGCCAAGCCCGAAGCTCGGGGAGCATAACATGGCGATTTACGGGGAATGGCTGGGGCTGGGGGGTGAGACTGTCGAGGGGCTACAGCGGGATGGGGTGATTTGAGCCCGTCCCCCTCCATGACGTAGTAATGCCCCATGTCCTTTAACCCCAACCGCCTCCGCCCCCTTCTCGGACGGGCAGAACTGCTCACCCCCGCCGAAATGGCCCGCGCCGATGCAGCCGCCCCGACGCTGGGAGTCCCCGGCCCCGTCCTCATGGAAAACGCCGGCCGCGCCCTGGCCCGCGCCATCGCGACCCGCATCCGCCCCTGTCGCACGCTGGTCCTGGCCGGCCCAGGCAACAACGGCGGTGATGGCTACGTGGTCGCTCGCCTGCTCGCAGACCAAGGCTGGCCGGTCACGGTCGCCGCCCTCGCCCCACCCCGCCCAGGGTCCGACGCGGCCGGAGCGGCCGCCCACTGGCACGGCCCCATCACCCGCTTCTCCCCCGAGGAAGCCGCCCGCGCCGAGCTCGTCATCGACGCGGTGTTCGGCGCCGGGTTGTCCCGCGACGTCGATGGGCTCGCGGCCGAGACCCTGAAAGCCGCCCGCCGCATCGTCGCCGTCGATGTCCCCTCCGGCCTCGACGGCGAAACCGGCGCCATCCGAGGGACTGCCGCCCCCGCCGAACTCACCGTCACCTTCTTCCGCCTGAAACCCGGCCACCTTCTGCTCCCCGGCCGCGATCTGTGCGGGGACACGGTGCTGGCGGACATCGGCATGCCCCCAGGGGTGCTGGGGCAGATCGACCCGCAAACCTTCGCCAACGTGCCGAGCCTGTGGACCCTGCCCCACCTCGCCACTGAATCGCACAAATACACCCGCGGCCACGTCACCGTGCTCGGCGGTGCGACCATGACCGGGGCCGCGCGCCTCGCCGCCGATGCCGCGCGACACGCCGGCGCTGGCCTGGTCACCATTGCTCCCATTGGCGCGGCCTTGGGCAGCGCGGCCCTGGGCAGCGCGGACGTGTACCGCGCCGGCTCCCCCGGCACGATCGTCAGCGACGAACCGCTGGCCACGCTGCTGGCCGACCAACGCCGCGCCGTCTGGGTCTGTGGCCCCGGCCTAGGCCCCGACGCTGCCCACGCCACGCTGCCGACGCTGCTGGCCGCCGGCCGAACGGTGGTGGGCGACGCCGACGTGTTCTCCGCCTTCGCCGGCCACCCGGAGGGGTTGAAAGGCGCCACCGTCCTCACCCCCCACGCCGGGGAGTTCACCCGAGCGTTCGGCGCCCCAGGCGCGGATCGGGTAGCGGCGACGCGCGCCGCCGCTCGGCTGACCGGGGCCGTCGTGCTCCTCAAAGGCCCCGACACCATCGTCGCCGCGCCGGACGGGCGGGTGGCGATCAACGCCTCCGCCCCGCTTTGGCTGGCCACGGCCGGCGCCGGAGACGTGCTGGCCGGGCTGATAGCCGGCCTGCTCGCGCAAGGCATGCCGGCCTGGGAGGCGACCTGTGCCGCTGCCTACCTGCACGGCCGCGCCGCTTTCCTGGCGGGTCCCGGCCTTGTGGTCGAGGATCTGCTGCCAGCCTTGCGCCTTGCCATCGGCGAACCAGAAATTCACGCCCATTTCGGGCTGGGGCGTCTATAACCGGGCCTCGTAAGCCTGGAGTCCCCAATGCCTGAAGCCGCCGGCCTGCTCGATCGAGCCCTCTCTCGTATCACCGCCGTCTGGCGCGACATGGCCTCCAGCGTGGGTGGGGAGGCGGACCAGTCCCTCGAAGCCCAGATGCGCGCCTGCCTGGACGGCAAAGGCGGTGAGGTCAGTGCCCGCAACCGAGCGGCCAAGCTGGCGCAGGCCTACCAAGGCCTGGACGAAGCCGGGCGGGTCGACTTCCTGCGGGTGCTGGCAGGCTTCGACGCCGATCCGGAAGCCGTCGCCAGGGCCTACAAGGGCGTCACGGCGGCGGGGGATGCCATGGCGCGAGCCTCCGCCACCGCCGAGTTGCGGCGGGCGCTGGAACCGCCGCGCGTCAAACTGCTGACCCAGTTCACCACCATCCCCGACGGGCAGAAGTTCCTGGTCGATCTGCGGGCGTTCCTGATGAAGCAGCGCGGCACCGACACGCTGCTGGCGGCGTTGGAGTCCGACCTGCGCGGCCTGCTCGCCGCCTGGTTCGACATCGGCTTCCTGGAGATGCACCGCATCGACTGGAACAGCCCCGCCGCGCTGCTGGAAAAACTGGTTGAGTATGAGGCTGTGCACGCCATCGCATCCTGGCGGGATTTGAAGAACCGCCTGGACTCCGACCGCCGCTGCTACGCCTTCTTCCACCCCCGCATGCCCGGGGAGCCGCTGATCTTCGTCGAGGTCGCCCTGGTCCGCGGCCTGTCCGACAGCGTGCAGGGGCTGTTGGACGAGGACGCTCCGGTGCAGGACCCCGGCCACGCCGACACCGCGATCTTCTACTCCATCAGCAACTGCCAGCCGGGCCTGGCGGGAATCAGCTTCGGCAATTTTCTCATCAAGCGGGTGGTTGGGGAGTTGTCGGGGGAGTTCCGCAACCTGAAGACCTTCGCCACTTTGTCCCCCATCCCCGGCTTCCGCCGTTGGTTGGATGCGACCCTGAAAGCCAACGCCCACGACCTGTTGAGTGCCGAGGAATCCAACAGCCTGGGATCGGCGCTGCCGGCGGCGTCCGGCGCCGCGTCGCTGGCCGGTATCGTTGCGAAAAAGGGGTGGTGGAACGAGCCCGGCCTGCGCAAAACCGCCGAACCGGTGCTGACCCGCCTGTGCGCCCGCTATTTGCTGACCGAGGGCGAAAAGAAACGCGCCCGCGACCCCGTGGCGCATTTTCATTTATCGAACGGAGCGCGGGTGGAGCGGATAAACATGGCCGCCGACACGTCGGACAAAGGCGCCAAGGAGAGCGCGACACTGATGGTCAACTACCTGTACGATCCGGCGAAAATCGAGGACTGGCACGAGGATTACGCCGGCGAAGGCAAGCGCAATGCTTCTACGGTCGTGCGGAAGCTGGCGCGCGGGTGGGGTTAGGGCGAAGCGAGCGCGGCTGGGGCGATCTGTCTTACAACCGGCGACTGACCAAACGCTCGGACAAAGCGCCAAGCCCAGCGAAATGGTACTTGACTTACGGACCTTGGCGAAGAGGAATGCGAAGCGTCCCTGCCGGGCGATTGGCGGCAGGCCGGTCGCAGGAGGGCCAACAACACGAGGATCGCCAACGCCATGAGGGACATGCCGCGCCGGCCCTGAGCCAGGACCCGGGCGCTCATATGCCGCGTCATGGCGGGCAGCGGACGCGTTAGCCGACCTTATCGAATCCTCTGTCCTGCCACTTGCCGAGCACCTTTTTCTGTTCCGACAGGGGCGTGTCCCAGGCACGCGCGAAATGGTCGCACACCCAAACCATATCGTGGTTTACCGTTTACGACCCAACCCGACCCAGCCCACCAGGACGGACCAAGCCCCATGGACATGCCGATCGGCGCCAGCCACCCGCTCCTCAGCGACCGCGACATCCACATCCTCAAGCAGATCGAGAAGAAACTTCTCTGGCTCTCCGCCTGGACTATCCACAACGCCAACCACATCCGCCCCAACCGCGACGGGCTCAAGGTCGGGGGCCACCAAGCCTCCTGTGCGTCTTCCATCTCCATTCTGACAGCGCTGTACATGGGCATCGCGCGGCCGCAGGATCGTATCGCCGTCAAACCCCACGCCGGCCCGGTCTTCCACGCCATCAACTATTTGTTCGGCCGCCAGACCGCCGAGAAGCTCAAAGGCCTGCGGCAGATGGGCGGCATCCAACCCTACCCCTCCCGCACCAAGGACGGCCCCGAGGTGGACTTCTCCACCGGTTCCGTGGGCCTCGGCGTCGCCATGACCAGCTTCTCCGCGCTGATGGCGGACTACGTACGTCTCCACGGATTAGGCCGCACCGACCTTCCCGCCGGACGCCACATCGCCATCGCCGGCGACGCCGAGCTGGATGAGGGCAACATCTATGAGGCGCTGCTGGAAGGCTGGAAGCACGACGTCCGCAACGTCTGGTGGGTGGTGGACTACAACCGCCAGAGCCTGGACTCCGTCGTCCCCGACCGCCTGTTCGGGCGCATCGAGGGCCTGTTCCGCGACATGGGCTGGAACTGCATCACCATCAAGCACGGCCGCAAGCAGCAGGCCGCCTTCGCCCTACCCGGTGGCGAAGCGTTACGAGCGTGGATCGACGACTGCCCCAACAGCCTCTACTCGGCCCTGACCTTCCAGGGCGGCGCGGCGTGGCGCCAGACGTTGCTGTCGGACCTCGGCCGCTCCAAGGCCAAAGCCATCATCGACGCCCTGACGGACGCCGAACTGGCCGACCTCATGATGAACCTGGGGGGACACGATATCGAGGTCCTGACCGAGGCCATGCGCCAGGCCGAGGCCGACGGCGACCACCCCACCTGCTTCATCGCCTACACCATCAAGGGCATGGGCCTGCCCTTCGCCGGCCACAAGGACAACCACGCCGGCCTGATGTCGAAGGAGCAGATGGAGCAGTTCCGTCACGACATGAATATTCGTCCCGGCCACGAATGGGACCTGTTCGAAGGTCTGGACGTCCCCGAAGCCGAACTGCAAGCCTTCCTCGACCACGTCCCCTTCGCCACCCCGCTGACGCCCGAGGGCCGCTTCCTCTCCGCCCCCATGGTGCACGTCCCCGCCACCCTCCCCGTCCCCAAGTTGGCCGGCCGCAAGATGTCCACCCAGGGCGGATTCGGCGACATCCTGGCGGAAATCGGCCGCGGCCAGGGGGCGCTGAAAGACCTCGCCGAACACATCATGACCACCAGCCCGGACGTTACGGTGTCCACCAACCTCGGCCCCTGGGTGAACCGGCGCGGCATCTTCGATCGCCATACCCGCAACGACGTATTCCGGGATGCCAAGCTGGCCTCCGCCCAGCGTTGGGGCATGTCGCCCGAGGGCCAGCACGTCGAACTCGGCATCGCCGAACAGAACTTATTTCTCCTGTTGGGCGCAGCTGGATTGGCACCGTCGATGACCGGGGCGCGGGTTCTCCCGGTCGGCACCGTCTACGATCCCTTCGTCAACCGCGGCCTCGATGCGCTGCTGTACGCCTGCTACCAGGACGCCAGATTCCTTTTGGTTTCGACGCCTTCCGGCATCACGCTCGCCCCCGAAGGCGGCCAGCATCAGTCCATCAACACCCCGTTGATCGGCATGGCCGCCGACCGGTTGGCGAGCTTCGAACCCGCCTACGTCGACGAACTCGGCATCCTGATGCGGCACGCCTTCGACCACATGCAGCGCCCCGACGGATCTGCCGTCTGGCTGCGCCTGTCCACCCGCGCACTGGACCAGAAGGACCGGGTGCTCGACCCCGCCGCCGTCATCGCCGGCGCCCACTGGGTCGTCCCCCCCGCCGAGGGCGCCCGCATCGCCTTGGGCTACCAAGGCCCCATCGCCCCGGAAGTGGAAGACGCCTTCGCTGAAGTGGTGGCCGAGGAACCGGGCGCCGGCTTGCTCGCCATCACCTCCCCCGATCGCCTGCACGCCGGCTGGCTGGCCGCCATGCGCGCCCGCCGCACCGGCACCCCCGGCGCCACGTCCCATATCGAGCGTCTGCTCGCCCCCTTGGCGCGTGGGGCGGCCCTGGTCACAGTCCTCGACGGCCACCCCGCCGCGCACGCCTGGATCGGCGCCGTCCGAGGCCAGCGCGTCGTCCCCCTCGGTCCCGACCGGTTCGGGCAGACGGGGGATTTGGTGGACCTCTATCGGGAATACGGTGTGGATCGCGACGCCATCCTGGATGCCTGCGCCCAGGCGCTGCTGGCGGTGTAGGGGTAACCGGCCCCGCTGTTCATGGGGTAGGACAGTACAGATTTCGCTCTGTGCCCGCTTCCTCCCTCGCAGCGGATTGCCGCCTGGCGGCTTGCCGGAGATCCATATCGTAGCCGTCCACGGTCCGCATGACCTCACGCGGGCGCTCGAACGGGGTCGTCTACAAAAAACTCATTCCCCCATTCAACTGGATGGTCTGACCGGTCATATATCCATTCCCGATCGCCATCAGCGCCGCCTGCGCCACCTCCTCGCTCGTGCCGAAACGCCCCATCGGGATGCGGGCCGGCGAAGATGCCAACCGGGAACGCACCATGTCCGTCTCGATCAGCGACGGTGCGATGGCGTTCACGGTAACTCCTTCCTTCACCAACCGAGCGGCGTACCCCCGCGTTAACCCCTCCATCCCAGCTTTGGATGCGTTGTAGTGCAGCCCCACCCCGCCCGCGCCGCGCGCCGCGCCGGAGGAAATATTGACGATCCGTCCCCATTGTTGGGCCCGCATGTGCGGCAGCACCGCTTTGGTGCACAGAAACGCCGATTTCAGGTTCACCGCGATGGTGGTATCGAACGCCTCCTCGGTCAGGTCGTCGATGCCGCGAATAATCGCGATCCCCGCATTGTTCACCAGCACATCGACCGGCCCCAGCTCGGCCGTCACGCGTGCGACCATATCTGTCACCGCCGCGCCATCGGATACATCCGCCCCCACCGCCACCGAACGCCGGCCCATCGCCTGAATATCGGTGACGACAGACAACGCGTCGGCGGCGCGTTCCCGGTAGTTCACCGCGACCGACGCCCCGGCCTCGGCCAGCGCGAGGGCGATGGCGCGCCCAATCCCGCGGGAGGCTCCGGTGACGAGGGCGACGCGGCCGGTGAGGTCGGTATGCGTTGGCATGGTGCTGTCCTTCATACGAGGTGGCGCTGGCATACGAGGCGGAGTTGGCTGCCACGATTGGGCGGCACGTCCTGGCCCAAGGGTCGGCACCGAGTCCCGCCGCCGGTATACCTGGGGATTGAAAGGGGTCGTCAGACAACAATCGCTCTGGGTCGGGCGTAGAGCAAATCGACCAGGATCCCCGCCACCCAAACCGTGGTGCCTCCAGCATGGCCCCGCGGGAGGCCTGACTTCCCCCGGCGCATAAGGCACACTCCTCCCGAACGCCGGAGCGTCCGGCCGTCAACGGAGGAAGTATTCATGAAGGTCGGTTTCATCGGCGTGGGCAACATGGGCGGGCCCATGTGCCGCAACATCGTCAAGAACACGAACCATGAGGTCATCGTGTTCGACCTAAGCCCCGAAGCGGTGAAGGCCTGCACCGACCTCGGCGCCTCCGCCGGCACGTCCGTCGCCGATGTGGCATCACGCTGCGATGTGGTCATCACATCCCTGCCGCTCCCCAAGATCGTGGAAGAGGTCACCCTCGGCGCCGGCGGCATCGCGGAAAACGCCAAGGCTGGGACGGTGTTCATCGACCTGTCGACCAATGCCCCCGCCACGGCGAAACGCGTCGCCGCGGGCATGGCCGCCAAAGGCATCCAGATGCTGGAAGCCCCGGTGTCCGGCGGCACCGCCCGCGCCAAGGACGGCACCATCGTTATCATGGTCGGCGGCGACGCCAAGGTGTTCGAGGCCAACCTGCCGCTGCTGAAGTCCTTTAGCGGTGAGGTCATCCACCTCGGCGAAATCGGCTTCGGATCGGTCGCCAAGCTGATCAACAACATGCTGGCCTTCTGCAACGCCGCCGCCGCGGCGGAAGCGCTGATGATGGGCAAGCGATCGGGCATCGACCTGAAGAAGCTGGACGCGGTGATCCGCAACGCCAGCGGCATGTCGAGCGGCTATGCCAACATGGCGACCAAGGCCTTCGCGGGTAATTTCGCCCCGACTTTCGCCCTGGATCTGGCGCACAAAGACCTGCGGCTTGCCATGGAGTTGGCCGACGACCTCGGCGTTCCCGGCATGATCGCCCCGCAGGTGCTGAACCTGATGCGCATGGCCCGCGGCATGGGCCTGGGCACCTCGGATTCTTCATCCGTGATCAAGGTGTACGAGACGGCTCTGAACGAAGAGGTCCGGGCGGAGTAACTGTCGCGGCGGGCAGGAAATGAGTGGGACCGCAAACCTATTGGCCCGCCGGTTTCGCACCGGCGGCGGCTTTCGCGGCTTCCTCCCGCCCGGTCTGTCGGGCGATCACGTCGTTCAACCCGCCGGCTGCCTCGGTCGCGACCGCCACCGCGACGTCGCCCCAATAGTGCGCCAGCATTCCGGCGGGGATTTCGTTCAACTGCACGACCTTGCCGCGTTCGTCGCCGCTGGGGACCGTTACCGCCCACACGATCTCCACCCGCTCCTTATGATTGGGGGTGGGGGTCACCACCACCTCGCCGCGCACCAGAAAGTCGGCGCCGCTTTTGGCGGGCTGCACCAAAAGCCCGTAGGCGGCCAGGTGGTCGCGCACCTGTTTCGTCAGTGTCTTGTTGCCGTCGCCGGGCGCCCCCGTCACATCAGCCACCATGACCCGAGCGGGTCGGTTCAGCAGGCTGTTGGGATTGGCCTTGTCGCGGGTGATGCGGATACTGCTGAGCAGGTCGCTGATCCGGGGTGCGGCCTCGGACGCGACCATCCGCAGAAAATCGGGGCTCGCGACGGCCCAGGAATCAGCCGAGGCCGGCGCACCCTCCGCGCTGCCCTGATCGGCCCCCGCCGGATCCTTGACGGTGAAGACCGGCACCACCGACCTGCCGCGTACTTCGAGCTTGGATACCAGTTTCCAGTCGGCGGTCGTGGGGCGCTTGGCCTGCGCCGGCACTTCGTGCCCCTGCAAGGCGGTCGCGAGTTTGTCGGCCAGCGCCTGCCGCGCATCGGGCGGCAATGTGGGATCGTCGGGAGTCACCACCACCAGCAGCGGCGCCGTGGGCTGTGCCAGGCGTGCGGCGGTCGCACCGGGGTTGCCCTTGAAGGGGGTTGGATAATCGCCGCACCCGCTCAGACCCAGCGCGCACATCACGCAAAGCAGCAGAATTTTGAGGTCAGACAAGAGCTATCACCGAAATTTGGTGCCCGATGGGCCCGCCGCCGGCCAGGGTGCGGCGGCGGTGGCTGAAGAAGCGATCCTCCTCCGCCAGGGTGTCAACATCCAGTACCGTGACCCCGCCGATCCCGGCGGCACGCAGACGGGCGGCGCAATAGCCCGGAAGATCGAACTGCCAACGGTCCTCCCGCTTGCCTGGCACGAAAAACGCAGCATCGGCGGCGGTGCGGACCAGCACGGCATCGCGCAAATCCGGACCGACCTCATAGGAGCACTGCCCGATGCACGGCCCAATGGCGGCAGCGATGCGGTCCCTTCGAGCACCCAAGGCGGTCATGGCGGCGATGGTGGCTTCGATGACACCGGATACCGCGCCCCGCCACCCGGCATGGGCAGCCCCCACCACCCCCGCCTCCGGGTCCGAGAACAGCACCGGCGCGCAATCAGCGGTGATGATGCCCAGCGCGAAACCGGGGCGGTCCGTCACCATGGCATCGGCGCGCGGCCCGGCTCCGGCGGCCCAGGGTTCGGTGACGGTCACCACGTCGTGCCCATGCACCTGCGTCACGCCCATCAACAAGTCCGGTTCCGCCCCCAATGCCCGGGCGGCGCGAGCGCGGTTTTCCATGACGGCGGCGCGCATGTCGGCGCTGGACAGGCTGCAATTCAGGCTGGCGAAGGGTCCGGCCGATACGCCGCCGCGCCGGGTGAAAAAGCCATGCGGAAAACCGATTGGATCGGCGCTGAGAAATTCGGCCATGCCCCGACCTGTGGCCGGGTTCGCCGTCTCCGTCAATCCGGCCCTGTCCCCGTTTCCGGCCCCTCGATCGCACGCACATGCGCGCTCAGCTTCACCAGCGCCTTGTTCAGCGCGGCCCATTCCGCCTTGGTCAGACCATCGGCCAGCGTGCCCTCGATCTGACGGGCGAGCGGCACGACGCCGCTATGCACCGTCACGCCCTTACGGGTCATGCGGAGCAGCCGGCCGCGCCCGTCAGTCGGGTCCTGGCTTTGCCGCAGCAGCCCCTTCGCCACCAGTGCCGCCGCCGCTCGGCTGACTTTGACCTTGTCCATCGCCGACCACTCCCCCACCGCGGTGGGGGAGCACGTGCCAAGTCGGCCGACCACCGCCAGCACCCGCCATTCGGGAATTGTCAGTCCGAATTGCGTCGCATATTGCCTGGAGAACAAACGCGACACGCGATTCGTCGTCACGGACAGGCGATAAGGCAAAAAATCTTCAAGGTCGAACGGAACCGCAACCTGGCCCGGTTCCGCGTCCCGCTTGGTTGGTGATTTCATTTACAACTACTCCCGCTGCCGCCATTATAACCAGGAACGGTCCAGCCGCAAGAAAATCGAGCGGCGACAGAGACATAAACGAGGAGTGAAAGTATGCTGGCATACCAGTCGGGATTCGGGAACGAGCACGCGACCGAAGCGGTCGACGGCGCTTTGCCAATCGGTCAAAACACACCCCAGCGCCCGCCGCTTGGACTGTACGCCGAACAGATTTCCGGCACGGCTTTTACTGTCCCCCGCCACGACGCCCGCCGTGTCTGGATGTACCGCATCCGCCCCTCCGCGATACATCGTCCATACAAACGTATACCGAATGGGCTGCTGACCGGCCCGCTGGAGGAACCTTCGCCCAACCGGCTTCGCTGGGATCCTTTGCCTTTTCCTCAAGAGCCTACCGATTTCGTTGCGGGATTGGTTACCGTTCTGGCGAACGCCGATACCGCCAACGGCACCGGCGTGTCGGTGCATGTCTACCTGGCAAACGCCGACATGGACCGCGTGTTCTGGAACGCGGACGGGGAACTGCTGATCGTTCCCCAGCACGGCCGGCTGGCGATCGCCACCGAACTGGGGCTGCTGGACATCGCCCCCGGGGAAATCGCGGTCATCCCCCGTGCCGTGCGGTTCCGCGTCGCGCTGCCCGACGGCACCGCCCGCGGATATATCTGTGAAAACCATGGGCCGGCACTGCGCCTTCCCAACCTCGGCCCGATCGGCGCCAACGGCCTGGCCAATCCAAGGGACTTCCTGTCCCCCGTGGCGTGGTTCGAGGATCGGGATACGCCCACCGAACTGGTGCAAAAATTCATGGGGGGATTATGGGCAACGAGTTTGAACCATTCTCCCCTCGATGTAGTTGCCTGGCATGGCAATCTCGCGCCGTACAAATACGATCTCGCCCGCTTCATGACGATCGGCACCGTCAGCTTCGACCATCCGGATCCCTCGATCTTCACCGTGCTGACCTCCCCCACCGATACCGCGGGGGTGGCGAACGTCGATTTCGCGATCTTCCCGCCGCGCTGGATGGTGGCGGAGCACACGTTCCGCCCGCCTTGGTTTCATCGCAACATCATGAGCGAATGCATGGGCCTGGTGCACGGCACATACGACGCCAAGGCGACCGGTTTCATTCCAGGCGGCTTGTCGTTGCACGGGATGCTATCCGCCCACGGCCCCGATGCCCCCACCGTCGAACGAGCCATGTCCGCGGAGTTGGCACCCATGAAGCTCGCCGATACCCTGGCCTTCATGTTCGAAACCCGGCAGGTTCTGCGCCCGACGCGGCACGCGCTGTCGATCCCGCAACTGCAACCCGACTACGATTCCGCCTGGGACGGCCTGCCGAAGATGTTCACGGGGAACGCCCCCAAAGGAAGCAATCAATGACCGACCCGACCCACGACCCCGCCCGCACCAGCTGGGTGGCCTCCGCCAACGGCCATCCCGAGTTCCCCATCCAGAACCTTCCCCATGGGGTGTTCAGCCCAGCAGGCAGCGGCCCGCGCGGCGGGATCGCGATCGGCGACAGCATCTTCGACGTTAGCGCGGCCCTGGAACTCGGACTGTTCGGCGGCGCCGCGCTGAGTGCCGCGCAGGAAGCGTCCGGCCGCTCCTTGAACCCGCTGCTGGAGGCCGGCCCAGCCGCGCGTCAGGCCCTCCGCCGCGCGGTGTCCGATTTGCTCGCGACCGGCGGCGCCGGCCAACCGCACGCCGCCCGCATCCTGCACGACGCCGCCGCCTGCACGCTGCACATGCCCGCCCGCGTCGGGAATTTTACGGATTTCTTCGCCGGCATTAACCACGTCATCACCGCCGGCCGCATCACCCGCCCGGACAACCCCGTGCTGCCCAACTACCGCTACGTCCCGGTGGCGTATCACAGCCGAGCGTCGTCGGTGCGGGTGTCGGGGGAACCGTTGAAGCGCCCGAACGGCCAGCGCAAACTGCCCACCGAGGACGCCCCGACCTTCGGCCCCTGCCGCAACCTCGACTACGAGATCGAGCTCGGCATCTGGGTCGGCCCCGGCAACCCGGTAGGCGAGCCGATCCCCATCGGCCAGGCCTCCAGCCACATCGCCGGCTTCTGCCTGCTGAACGACTGGTCCGCCCGCGACATCCAGTCCTGGGAATCCCAGCCGCTCGGCCCGTTCCTGGGCAAGAGTTTTTCCAGTTTCGTCTCCCCCTGGATCGTCACGGCCGAGGCGCTGTCGCCGTTCCGCGGCCCGCAACCGCCGCGCCCGGCCGGCGATCCGGCGCCGCTGCCGCATCTGCTGGACGCCAACGATCAGGCAACCGGAGGGCTGGATATCGATTTCGAGGTCTACATCCACTCCGCCAAGATGCGGGCGGACGGCATCGCGCCGCACCGCCTGTCGGCGGTCAACGCGTCGGTCCTTTACTGGACGGTCGCCCAGATGGTGGCGCACCACACATCAAACGGCTGCAACCTGATGCCCGGCGACCTGCTGGGCACCGGCACGCTATCCGGCCCCGATGTCGGCACCGAGGGCTGCCTGCTGGAAATGAGCCGCGGCGGCCAGAAAGAAATCGATCTGGGGAACGGCGAAACCCGCCGTTATCTTGTGGATGGAGACGATATCATTTTCCGGGCACATTGCAGCCGGAAAGGCCAGGTTTCGATCGGGTTCGGGGAATGTCGCGGACGGATCGGGGCGGTGACTTAGCCGCCCCAACCTTGGCGGGCCGGCGTTATTTTAGATGACGGTCCCACATGTCGAACATATCGGCCCAGGTCTGCTCCGACGCCGTCGGGTGATACGCCGGCCGCTCGGCGAAGGTGTAGCCGTGCGCGGAACCCGGGAAGACCTTCAGCGTGTATTTCACGTCGGTCTTCTTCAGCGCCTCGTCCAACGCCGGCGGAATATGCGCCGGCACCGACGCGTCGGTCTCGGCGAAGCCGTAGTACAGCTCCCCCTTGATGTCGTTCAGCAGCAGATGCGGCGAGTCCGGCTTGTCGGTGATGATCCCGACTCCATACAGCGACGCAGCGGCCACGAAACGGGTGGGGAACTTGGCGGATACGGTGGTGATATACTGCCCGCTCATGCAATGCCCGACGCAACCCACGCCGCCCGGCTTCACCTTGTCGTTACCATCGAGCCAGCCAAGGATCGCGGCCGTATCGTCGATCACCAGCGCGTTGGTCAGGCTGTTCATGGACGCGCGGATGACCGCCGACATGGCGTCGTCGCGGCGCGGGATGTCGAAATGCACGGTGCCCAGGCGGTAGTACATGTCCGGCAGGATGCAGAAATAGCCGTGACGGGCGATGCGGCGGGCGTGGTGGCGCAATTCCTCGCGGGTGCCCGGCGCATCCATATACAGGATAATGGGCGGGAACGGGCCCGGCCCTTCCGGGCAGGCGGTGAAAGCCGGCATCTTGCCGTGTTTGGTGCTGACGATAACGTGCTGTTCCTGCATCCTGGTGCTCCCGTTGGTGTACTGCGCATGGTGGCGCTGCCGCAGTTTCGCGTCGCGGACCCGCATATGCAACCGGCCACGGATCGGTCATAATTATCGAAAGTTGAGGACTAACTAATATGCGGAATACTGCGCTGATCGATCATGTGCTGGCCGACGCCATCACGGGGACACAGGTTGCCGGCGTGGTAGGCGCCGCCGCCGACGCGGACGGCACGATCTACAACGATGCGTTCGGCCGCCGCAGCCTTGCCGGCACGGCGCGCATGACGACGGACACCGTGTTCCGCATCGCCTCCATGACCAAGGCAATCACCGGCGCCGCCGCCATGCAGATGGTGGAGCAAGGTAAGCTCGGCCTCGACCAGCCGGCCGGGGAAATCCTGCCTTTCCTCGCCAACCCGCAGGTGCTGCTGGGCTACGACGGCAAGGGCAACCCGGTGATGCGCGCCGCCCGCGGCGTCGTCACGCTGCGCAAGCTGCTGACCCACACCGCCGGGTTCGTCTACGACACCTGGAATGAGGATATGAACCGCTTCGCCACCGAAACCGGCCTGCCCGCCGCCCGTACCGGCAAGCTCGCCGCCCTCAGCGCCCCCCTCGGCTTCGACCCCGGGGAGCGGTGGGAATACGGCATCAACATCGACATCGCCGGCCGGATGATCGAGGTCGCCAGCGGCCTCGATCTCGAAACCTATATGCGCCGGTATTTGTTTGAGCCCCTGGGCATGCCCGACACCGGTTTCGTCCTGCGTCCGGAGTGGGAGAACCGCCTGGCCGTTGTCCACAGCCGTGGCCCGAACGGCGGCCTGACTCCGATCGAGACGCCTCGCCCGGCCCCAAACCCCGAATTCTATGCCGGCGGCGGCGGTCTGTTCTCCACCGCCCAGGACTACCTGACGTTCCTGCAGGCCCTGATGCACGGCGGCCAGTTCAACGGCAGCCGCATCCTGCGGCCGGAAACCGTGGCCTTGATGGGACAAAACCATATGGGCGCGCTGAACGTGCTGCCCATGACCAGCTACAAGCCGGCGATGTCCAACGATGTGGATCTGTTCCCCGGCATGGACAAGAAATGGGGCCTGAGCTTCCTGATCAACACCCAGGATGTGCCGGGACGCCGCGGCGCCGGCAGCCTCGCCTGGGCGGGGATCAACAACACCTATTACTGGCTGGACCCCAAAAAGAAGGTCGCCGGCGTGCTGATGACCCAGGTGCTGCCATTCGGCGACAAGACGGTTCTGGACCTATTGGACCGGTTCGAGGAAGCGGTTTACCAGAACGTCGAATAACCACCGGCAAGGGGGAACAACACCATGGCACTGCGCGATATCGTGGTTGTGCTCGACGACTCCACCCAAAGCGAGGTTCGGCTGACAACAGCCATCGCCCTGGCCCGCCAGCATGAGGCCTTCCTGACCGGCCTCTGCCCCCTGGACATGCTGCGCCCCGTCGCCGTGGCTGCGCGGACCGTCGGCGGTCCCGGTACGAACAACAACCTGGCCGACATCCTCGAGCGGGTGGAGGCGGACTTCCAGGACCGGCTCAGACTCGCCAACCTGCACGGCGAATGGCAGGCGGTCCCCGATACCGCGAGCGAGGCATTCGTCCGCCACACGCGGCAGAC
This sequence comes from uncultured Acetobacteraceae bacterium, assembly GCA_903924985.1. GTDB lineage: Bacteria > Pseudomonadota > Alphaproteobacteria > Acetobacterales > Acetobacteraceae > Rhodopila. The sequence continues at coordinate 7,715 of CAIYDT010000212.1, read as the reverse complement.
CGATCTGATCGTCCTCGGTCAGGTAAACCCCGAACATCCCCCGCCGGCCGGGCGGCACATGCTGGAGGACGTCTTGCTCAATGCCGGACGCCCGATTCTGGCCGTCCCCTATGCCGGCCGCTTCGAGACTCTTGGGACCCACATACTCGTCGGCTGGAACGGCAGCCGGGAGGCGACGCGGGCGCTGCACGACGCGCTCCCCTTCCTGACGAAAGCCGTGGCGGTGACCCTTCTCGACGCATTCCCCGCCTCGGGAGAGACGCCTGACGACGCCGGCATTACCGGCATCGCCCGCTACCTCGGTCACCATGGAATCGAAGCCAAGATCGTACGCCTGCCACTGGACGGAGTCTCGGCCGCCGATGCGCTGCTGTCCTACACCACCGACATCGATGCGGATCTTCTGGTAGCCGGCGGCTACGGGCATTCCCGCCTGCGGGAACTCGTGTTCGGCGGCGTCACCCGTGGGCTGTTACAACACCTGACCGTTCCTATTCTGATGTCGCATTAACCAGCCTCGTCCAAGTATACCGTCCCATCCAAAATACGCCGCGCGGTACGGCCCAACGTTGCGCGCCGTACTCCGTGGTTGCGCCCTGCCCCGGCCAGCACGACGTCAGACTCCGTGTCGATCACCCCCGCCGGATGCCCGATGCGGATTTCCACCCGATCGCGCGCATCCTCCCGCAGCATTTCGTAAACAATGCTGCCGGGAATACGCGCCGCCACGCCCGTGCAGGCGGTCGAGGTCCCGGCATAGGTCTTGTGGGCGATCTGCATGAACAGCACGCGCGACACCAGATCCACATCCTCGGCCGCGACGGGCTCGCCATCCAGGTGCCCGGTATACGCGGCGGGCGGCGAAATAATCCCCAGAATGGGCGTCGCGGGGGTTTCGCTCCGAGCGGCCAGGGCGGACGTGGCCATGCCCATGCGATAGGCACCAGCGCCGCGAATGCGCTCCAGCCGATCCAGCAGGTCCTTGTCGCGGTCGATCTCCGCCGGAGTTTCCGTGCCAACCAGCCCCACATCGCGGGCGCGAATGAACACGTGGGCATTGCCGATATCGACCAATGAGGCCTCGATCTTTCCCACCCCTGGCACGTCCAGCGTGTCCACCGGGTTGCCGGTCGGCAGCAGGTTTCCCGTCGCCCCGCCCGCCGTATCGGCGAAATCCAGCAGGATGCGCGCACCGGTCCCCGGCACGCCGGGCACGCGGTAGGTGCCCATCCGTACCGGGCGGCCGTCTTTCACCGGTACTTCGATGGTCAGGATGCGCTTCAGATTGGTGGTGTAGGCGCGCACGGTGGTGACGGGTTCCACCGCCTCCACCAGTCCGGACTCGATGGCATACTGCCCGACAGCCGCCGAGATATTGCCGCACAGGCTGTGGTAATCGACGTGCGGCCGGTCGATCTCCACCTGCCCAAAGGTGTAGGTCACGTCGGTGTCCTTTACTCGAGGCGCGCCGATGATCGCCAGCTTGCTGGTCAGCGGGTCCGCCCCGCCCAACCCGTCGATCTGCCGCTTATCCGGTGACCCGAACACCCGCAGAATAATCCCGTCGCGCTCCCGGCCCGGGGGAGGCAGGTCTTCCTCCCGCAGGAACACCGCCTTGCTGGTGCCCCCGCGCATGATCGTGCAGCGCAGCGATTCCATCCGTCTCTCCCGCATCGCGTGTCGTTCGGGCCATCCTGCCCGAACGACAGCGCACGGTCTGCCCCCTTAAGCCACCTTCACGCCCGCGATAAAACGCCCAACCTCCCCACTCAGCCGTTCCGACTGCCGCGACAACGCCTCCGCCGCACCGAGCACCTGCGTCGCCGCGGCGCCGGTGCTGCTGGCGCCTTCGCTGACGCCGCCAATGGTGCTCGTCACCTCGGTCGTGCCGATCGCCGCCTGTTGCACGTTGCGGGCGATTTCCTGGGTGGCGGAGCCTTGCTCCTCCACCGCCGCGGCGATCGCGGCGGCGATGTTGCTAACCTCCCCGATCGTCGTGCCGATGCTTTGGATGGACTCCACCGCTTCCTTCGTCGCGGCCTGGATCTGGGCGATCTGACGGCCGATGTCGTCGGTGGCCTTGGCGGTCTGGGTCGCCAGACTTTTCACTTCGCTCGCCACCACCGCGAAACCCTTGCCGGCATCGCCAGCCCGAGCGGCTTCTATGGTCGCATTCAGCGCCAGCAGATTGGTCTGCCCCGCGATGTTGCTGATCAGCCCGACAACCTCCCCGATTTTCTGGGCACCCTCGGCCAGCGCCCGAACCACGGTATCGGTACGGCGCGCATCCTCCACCGCCTTGCCGGCGACCTTCGCCGACTGCGCCACCTGACGGGAAATTTCGCCGATCGACGCCGCCAGTTCCTCCGCCGCGCTGGCCACGGTTTGCACGTTGACGCTGGCTTCCTCGGCGGCAGCCGCGACCGAGGTAGCCTGCTGCGTGGTCTGCCCGGCGGTGGTGGTCATGGAATGCGCCGTCGCCTGCAACTCGGTCGCCGCCGAGGAAACCATGCCGACCAGCTCTCCGGCGGTCTTCTCGAACGAACCGGTCAGGTTTTCCAGCCGCGCCGCGCGCTGTTCCTTGACCTTCTGCTCGGCTTCCTGCACCGCGGCCAGGCGGGTTGCCTCGATGCCGTTGGTTTTGAACACTTCCACCGTCTTCGCCATCGCGCCGAGCTCGTCCTTGCGGCCGATGCCGGGAACCGCCGTACTCCAGTCGCTGCCGGCCAAACGGGTCATGGAATCGGTGAGCAGCCGGACAGGCCGGGCGATGCCGCCCAGGGATATCCAGACAGCCAGCGCGAGGCCCAACGCGACGCCGGCGGCGGCGAGACCCAGGGCGGTGTGTCGGGTGGCATTGGTTTCCTCCGTCAGATTGTTCGACCGTCGGTCCATGGCTTCGTCCACCGCATCGACCGTCTCCCGCAGATTTTTCCGGGCGCGGGCAAAGGGTTCGACAAATTTTTCGACCATGGTCTGTACCGCCGCCTGCTGGTCACCTTCGATACTGAGGCGCGCTGCCTCCGCGACGGCGGCATAAACCGTGGCATAGTCTCGCTCATCCGTTGCCAGCCCGGTGAGAATCGCGGGGTCGGTAATACCCGCCCGGACCTTGCCCAGGCGCGCGGCGAAATCGGCCTTCAAGCCTTCGAGCAAAACTGCCGTCGCTTTCTTGCGCTCCAGCGCCGGCTCGCCGAGGGTTCGCCATCCCACCCGTCCGATATCGACCAATGTCGTGTTGGCCCGCGCTGCCCAGACCGCCGCCTTGGCGTCTTTGTCGAGCAGTTCGGAATACCGGTCGTCAATCCGGGTCATGGCCGAGCTCATGTAAAACGCGATACCGCCCGATATGACCGACAGCAGCACGAGGGGTAGCAGGGATTTCTGCCAGATACGCATATCCGCAATGAGGGTAGACATGGCTGGGACCTTTCTTCGGATGGATGGTTGGTACAGCCCCTCAGGCCGCCTTCATGTCGGAAATGAACCGTCCGACCTCCTGGTTCAGCTGTTCCGACTGACGGGACAGCTCCCCAGCGGCGTTGAGCACCTGCGTAGCCGCGACGCCCGTGCTGCTGGCGCCCTCGCTGACGCCGGCGATGTTGGATGTCACCTCCTGCGTGCCGACGGAGGCCTGCTGCACATTGCGGGCGATTTCCTGGGTCGCGGCGCCCTGTTCCTCCACCGCGGCGGCGATGGCGGCGGCGATCTCGTTCACCTCCCCAATGGTGGTGGAAATGCTCTGAATGGCTGCGACGGCCTCATTGGTCGCGGTCTGTATCTGGCCGATCTGCTGGCTGATCTGGTCGGTGGCCTTCGCCGTTTGTGTGGCAAGGCTTTTCACCTCGCTCGCCACCACCGCGAAGCCCTTGCCGGCGTCCCCGGCCCGAGCAGCCTCGATCGTGGCATTCAGTGCCAACAGGTTGGTCTGACCGGCGATGTTGCTGATCAACCCCACGACCTCCCCGATTGTACGGGCGCCATCGGCCAGTGCGCGCACAACCGTATCGGTGTGTTTGGCATCGTCCGCCGCCTTGCCGGCGATCTTCGCCGATTGCGCCACCTGGCGGGAGATTTCCGTGATCGACGACGCCAGTTCCTCGGCCGCGCTGGCAACGGTCTGCACGTTGACGCTGGCTTCTTCGGCCGCCGCCGCGACGTTGGACGCCTGATGGGTCGTTACGTCGGCGGTGCCGGTCATGGACTGCGCGGTGGCCTGCAGCTCGGTGGCGGACGAGGACACCAGACCGATCAGCTGGCCGACCTTGGTCTCGAACGCCTTCGTCAACGCTTCGACCTTCTGACCGCGCTGAGCGCGGTCGGCCAGCATTGCTTCCTGATAAACCGAGATCGCGAGGTCCATGTCCAGCATCACGGCACAGTTCACCGCGGTGACCACCGCCGCCGCCTTGGTGGGGGACCAGCGATGGGCCTTCACCGCCAGCGCGATCAGCCGGCTGAGCACGAAGTTGTAACCGCCGATATACCAGCGCGGCTCCAACCCGATCCTGTTGTGCACCAACCCGATGGTACGCACACCGTCGAAATACGCATCGTCGAAGCGGCCGGAAAACAGCCGTCCCCAGTGCGAGCCCTGTGCTTTTTTGAGGCGCGAAATGTCGTTGCCGAGCAGCTTGGCAAGCTCCGGCACCGAGGTGACGTGGCGATAGAAATCCTCCAGCAATGCCGGCAGCTCGGCCTCCACCTGAGGCCAGAATCCCGCCAGCAGGCGGCTGGTCTGGGCGTCGATGTTCATGAACCGCAGGCGGGTGGCGCAGTCGTTATCGGAACGCATGTGGAACTCCTGTTTGTAGCCCTGCTTTCATCTACACAAAATCCTACGCGACACATGGTTAACGAAACGTTAACAGACGCGGAATTTTCTTGATGGCGCGTATTTTTTTCGCGCCGCGACCGGGCCGGCCAATGGTTGCTCCGGCGGGCGTCTCGGACGATGATCCCCCCGACCGACACAGGGGAAAACACATGCGGCTCAAAGGCAAAGTAGCAATCGTCACCGGCGGCGCCCACGGCATGGGCGAGGCCGAGGTGCGGCTGTTCGCCGAACAGGGCGCGGCGGTGGTCATCGCCGACCTGCTGGAAAAGGAAGGCGAGGCGGTGGCCGCCGACATCAATGCCGGCCAGGGCCGCGCCCGCTTCATCCGCACCGACGTGACGAATGAGGCCGACTGGCAGCGCCTGATCGCCGAGACCGTCGCGACATACGGCAAGCTCGACATCCTGGTGAACAATGCCGGCATCTCCGGCAGCGCCGTGGGCGATGTCGACCAGCTTGAGGGCTGGCAGCGGATCATGAACGTCAACGCCACCAGTGTGTTCCTGGGCACCAAACACGCGGCGGCGGTGATGGCGAAGGCCGGCTGCGGCTCCATCGTGAACATTTCATCCATCATGGGTTTCGTCGGCAGCCAGGACAGCCACCCAGGATACGCGGCGTCCAAGGGCGCGGTGCGCATCTACACCAAGGCCGCGGCCGCCAAGTACGGCCCGTCCGGCGTGCGGGTGAACTCCGTCCACCCCGGCTACATGCCGCCGATGCTGAACGCCACCAACCAAGCCGGCCGCGCCGCCAAAATCGCGGCAACCCCGCTACGCCGGCTGGGCGAACCGATCGAGGTCGCGTATGGCGTCCTCTTTCTCGCCTCCGATGAGGCGTCCTTCGTCACCGGCACCGAACTGGTGATCGACGGCGGCTACATCGCACAATAACCTATAAACTTGCCCCTCCCCCTTGAGAGAGGGGGGCGGGGGGAGGGGTAGAAACCCCGCCGCCGTTGCCGCAATACCCCTGGAGACAAACGACATGCCGACCATTCCCACCCAGCAAATCCCTGGCTTCTACCACCGCCGCATTGGCGACATCGTGGTAACCGCTTTGTCCGACGGCTACTTGGACGGCACCGTCGACGTGATGCAAAACATCTCCGCCGATGACGCCAACGGCCTGCTGACCGGGGCCTTTCGCCCGGGCCGCCGCACATCGGTGAACTGCTACCTGATCTATTCCGCCGGCCGCCTGGCGCTTGTCGAGACCGGCTCAGGCGACTACCTGCTGCCCACCGCCGGCAAGCTGCAGCAGAACCTGAAGGCCGCGGGCGTGAACCCGGCCGACATCGACACCGTCATTCTGACGCACATGCACCCCGATCACTCCGCCGGCCTGACCAACCCCAAGACCGGCGAGAAATTCTTCCCCAACGCCGAACTGGTGGTGCACGAAAACGAGCCGAAGCACTGGCGCGACGACGCCCTGATGAATCAGGCCCCCGAACGCGCCAGGCTCCTGTACTTCCAGGCCGCGCGGGAGCAGATGGCGCCCTACCACAACCAGATGCGCCCCTACACCGGTAGCGTGGAGGTGTTCCCCGGCGTCCGCTCCATGCCGATGCACGGCCACACCCCGGGCCATAGCGGCTATATGGTGTCGTCCGGCAAGGACTCATTGCTGATCTGGGGCGATATCATCCATGTGCCGGAGGTGCAGATCCCCCGGCCGGAGGTCACCATGGCCTTCGACACCGACCCCCACGCCGCCGCCGCGACCCGAACCCGCGTGTTCGACATGGTCACCAACGACCGGCAATTGATCGCGGGCATGCACGTGCATTTCCCCGGCTTCGCCCATCTGGTGCGCAGCGGCGATGGTTACCTCATGCTGCCGGAACCTTGGGACCAAGGGTTTGGCGGTTAACGCGGGGCTGCTGCTGGCCTCCGCCGTCTCCGGCGCCGCCTATACCTTGGCGCCGGGACCTGCGTTCCTGGCACTGCTGGGGATCGGGGCCGGGCAAGGGCGGCGGGCCGGGGCTTTGTTTCTGTGCGGTCATTTGGCCGGGGATGTCCTTTGGGCCTCCCTGGCTCTGATCGCCATCCTCGGCGCCCGATCCTTCGGCACGCTGGTGTTCGATCTGCTCGGTCTCGGTTGCGGGTTGTATCTCTGCTGGCTCGGTTTTGGTTCCGTAACGGCACGAACCGGGGCCGATGGTGCCGTCACCGCCGAATCCCGGCGGCCGTTATTGCGGGGCCTGGCCTTCGGACTGTCCAACCCCAAAGCATACCCGGTCGCCGTCGCCATGTTCACGGCCCTGCTGGCAAAGCACGCGGCTTCCTTGGGATGGAGCGCATTTCCCGCCTTGTTGGCAGCGGCCTGCGTCGGGTTCCTCTGCGCCGACGTCCTGTTGGTGGGCATGATCGGCGCCGGACCGGTGCGCCGGTTCTACCGCCGCCACGCGCTATGGGTCACCCGCGTGTCGGGTGTGCTGTTCCTGGGCTTCGGGCTGCACGCGATCGTCTCGGCCGGGCCGGGATTATGGCGACGGGATTGACGTCCGGTATCGTTGCGACTTAGGATGACATCAGTTCAATAAAGGAACCACCTATGTCCGTTACTCTCGCGCGCCGCTCTTTCCTGGGCATGCTGGCCGCCTGTCCGCTATGTGCCAAGGCGGTCGCCGTCGAGGCGGATGTCCCACAATCCCCGATCGATCTGTCGACATCGGAGCCACCGACAAGCAACACTAATTTCAGCATCGCATATGACGCAAGCCAAACTCTGAAGGCTCATTCTGTGTTCCGGGGTGGTGGGTCCTCTTTCATGCGACGATGGCTCCGACCAGCGCTGCGAGGAGGTTTTTCCCGCGTTTGCGGGCGTTATGGACGAACTGGAAAAAACCCAGGTAGAGCGGTAACTTCTCCTG
>CAIYDT010000211.1 GCA_903924985.1 uncultured Acetobacteraceae bacterium | reverse complement strand
TCCGCCACACCGCGCTCAATCTGCTCTCACAAGCCAAACCAACGGTCAGTCTGAAGAACCGGCGGAAACGAGCCGGCTGGAACGTCAATTACCTGGAAACCGTGATCCGGCAGACGGCGTGACGTTCAAGCGATTCGCCTGAAGCTGTCCACCGGTAGAGCTTGCTGGAATCGAATGTTCATGATAGGAAGCAAGAGAACGATTCTACCAGGGGACATGCACACACACCGACCGCACCCGACGTTTTCAGTTGACCTGCCCGGCGGTCAGGACCGTCTGAGGCAGATGATTTTGTATGTCTCGCAGCGCTGCGTAAGCGCACGCCATTTCGGGCTGATTAAACTCAATAAGATCATTTGGCGAGCCGATTTTGAAGCTTACGCGACAAGGGGAGTGCCCGTTACCGGACGACCATATCAACGGCTAAGGCTTGGTCCCGCTGCGAAAGAAATGCTCCCGATACATAACGGGATGCTGCGCGATGGCCTTATCGAGATGTCGTTGCGGGATTTTGGCGATGATATCGTCGAACGCCGCACGATTGCATTGGCTACACCAAATATGCACTATTTTAGTGCCGATGATATACGGTTCGTAGACGAGTCTATTCGGCATTATTGGGATAAAACCGGAACAGAGACTAGCGATGAATCTCACGGCGTTGCGTGGAGTAGCAGAGAGGATAAGGACCCTATGCCCTACGAGTCCGCCTATTTATCTGATGAAGAGTTGGGTTGGGCGCAGCGTCTTCGGATTTCAACCATGATGTATGATAGGTCGTGGACAACTGAATAATGCCGGCGAAACGGAATGTCTTCTTTTCTCATGATTGTGATAAGGCAGCCGAAGTAATCGGCGGGTATTTGCGAATCGACAAAACATTAGATTCTTTTTGGGATGGCCTTCATAGAAATCCGTATGGCTTTCCAAAACTGGAATCTGACTGGTTCAGTGTCCGTTACATAATTACCAAACCTATGCCAGGGGTCCCGTCTCTTGTTTGGAATTTCATAATATCTGGGCAAGATGTTGAAATCGTTCATGTAGAAGAATTCGAACGATATTAAATCGTCAACTATTTAATCCCGCTACCCCCTTGTCAGTTCCCACCAAACGTCTGGTTCAGTTATCACTCTTTCGATCTTGCCAAGATGCGCAAGGCGGGACAGCGCCATGCCGGTGTTGTTCACGATGATCGCTCGTAGCGTCTTGTCGGCAGCGTCCATCCCCTTCGCCCGCATGAGATACTCAGCGATCTTGGTCTGCTTCAACGGGGCGCCAGCGTCCCGCAAGGCTTCAAGGCAAAGCCGCGTTCGCTCCCCATTGCGAAAGTAGACCCCGCGCCATTGGGGCCGGATGGACGTGATATGAGCCGGATCGGCCTCGGCATGGAACAGCCGCAAGGTCGCGTCCAGGTGTGCCAGCGTTTGCCGGTCCTTCACGATCCGGCGTTCGGCAGCTTCAATCTCCCCCGCGATTCGGGCACGCTTGTCGCGGAGGGCAGAGATGGCGTACGTGTAGCGCATGCCAGTATGGTAGCCGGATCAGGTGCTTACGTCTTGCCCGGCGTGGTGGCGGCTGCTACATAATACCGGAAGAGTCAACAGCTATGCCGGTTGGTATGAGACCGATGAATTGGCAACGATAAATTTGAAAAAGAAGCGTCGGTGGAAATTTTGGATCGTTATCGGAAGTCCGAACCGATGACGATAATTGCTGCGAAATGCCCCAATCGGTCATCCAGGCGCAGGCTGGGATAAATCCCACGGCGGATATGCCGCTCCTGATCCCGTCGTGCGCCGGGATGACACGGGTTGGGCCTGTTCTGCTATCGAGCGGCGGTTCTGCTGGCCGAGCCGCGGATCTCTGTTTCTCACCACCGCCGCGCCGCCGATGCTTCCCGAATTCGGGCCTCCGCCATCGCGATGGCCGCCGCCCTGGGTGCGATGTCGGCGCGGGTCGCGTGCTCCAACATGGCACGCGTATTCCGCCCGATCTTTTCCGCGATCGCGGCGAACGCCATTGCCTCGTTGCCGCCGTGGTATTCGGTGGCGGCGCAGATCACCCCGCCGGCGTTGGCGATGAAATCGGGCAACACCAGGAGACCGCGCGCGTGCAGGGCCGCTTCGGCCTCCGGGGTCGCGGGGATGTTCGCACCTTGCGCAACGATCTTCGCCTTCAGCCGCCCGACGTTGCCGGCGTGCAGCACGTCGGGCCGGGCGGCGGGGATCCAGATGTCGCAATCCACGCCGACAATGGCGTCCCGATCGAGCTTCTCGCCCGCCGGGTAATCCATCAGCGACCCTCCCTCCCGCTTCGTCGCGATCAGGTCCGGGATATCCAACCCATCCGTGCCGACCAGCGTGCCGCTGGAGTCAGCGGCGGCGACCAGAACGGCGCCTTTCTCGGCCAGGAAGCGCGCCGCGTGCTGACCAACCGCCCCGAATCCCTGCACCGCGACCCGCGCACCTTTGAGCTGAGAGTCGCAGAACGGCAGTGCGGCCTCGATACTTGCCGCGATGCCGAAACCGGTGGCGCCGATCTCGTCCAGCGGGATACCGCCGAGCACGCGCGGCAGCCCGACGGAGCGGCCGGTTTCGTCGTGCACCCAGGCCATGCAGGTTTCGTCCGTGCCCATGTCGGGGCCGGGGATGTACTCGTCCAGGCAGCGAATGGCGCAGGCAAAGGCGCGGATCAGGCGCTGCTTGTCGTCCGGATCCATGCGGGGGTCACCGAAAATGACCGACTTGCCGCCACCATGCGGCAGGCCGGCGGCGGCATTCTTCAAGGTCATGGCGCGGGCGAGGCGAACGCACTCCTCGGTGGTGACATCCGGCGCCATGCGCACCCCGCCGATCGCGGGGCCGCAGGCGACGTTGTCGATGACCACGGCGGCTTTCAATCCAGCCGAGGGTACGTGGATATGCACGATCTTGGCCGGGCCGAGCGCATCGGCGAACCGGAACGGGTCATGCATCGGTTGGGTTCTCCAGGCTGGTTTTGACGACGGTCAGGAAGCGCGCGGCCTCCCCGCCCGAGACGGCGCGGTGATCGAAGGTCAGCGACAGCGGCAGGATGCGGTGTTCGGTGAAGCCGAGGCCCTCCGCCACGACCCGGGTGACGATCCGGCCGGCGCCGAGGATCGCCACCTGCGGCGGCACCACCACAAGCGATGCGTGCAGCCCGCCGAGCGGGCCGAAATTCGAGAGCGAAATCGTGGCACCACGCAGCGTGTCGGGCGCGACGCGCCGGGTGCGGGCGGCTTCTTTCAGCGTGTCGAGCGCGGTCTGGACGGCGTCGGGGCTCAACGCCTGGGCGTCGCGAAGGACCGGGACCAGCAGCCCGTCCTCGGTATCCACGGCGATGCCGATATGGATGTCGGTGTTCAACCGGCGGGCCAGCCGCTTCCCATCGAAAGCGGCGTTCAGCGACGGTTCCGCCTGGCAGCCGGCGATGAGGGCGGCGATGAGCCGCGCCTGGATCGGGGCATGGGGTGGCCAGGCCTCGATGTCGGCTTCCTCGGTCACCGTTGCGGGCACCACGGCCGCGCCGGATTCCGCCATGCGGAGCGCCATGGCATGGCGGATGCCGCGTAACGGGACCATGCCGGGGGAGGATGCGGCGCCCCGTACGTCGTCGCGGCTGATCTCACCATCCGTCCCGCTGCCAGCGAGGGTTGCGAGGTCGATGCCTAGCTCTGTTGCCATCGCACGCACCGCGGGGGCGGCACGAACCCTGCGTGCCCCACCCGCGTCGTGATCCCCGCTTGCATGGCCGGCGCCAGCTTCTGGCATGCTTACGGCGGCGGGCGCGGCATTTTCCAGCTCCCCCACGACCGAACCCGGATCCGCCCCGCCATCGGCTGCGAACGCCACGAGCGGCGCCCCGATTGGCAGCCGTTCGTGCATCGCCCCCAGCAGCTTCCCGATCCGGCCCGACCGAGGCGCCGGAATCTCCACGACCGCCTTGTCCGTCTCCACCGACACCAGCGGTTGATCCGCCGCCACATGGTCGCCTTCGGCCACGTGCCAGGCGACGATTTCGGCGTCTTGCAATCCCTCGCCGAGGTCGGGCAGCCGGAAGATGGTATCCTGCGTCTCAGCCATGGCTCAATGCCCTCTTTGCCGCCGCCACGATCCGCGCGACGCTCGGCCGGTGCGCGTCCTCCAGCCGTGGCAACGGCAGGATTGTGTCGTAGCCGGCGACCCGCTCGACCGGCGCCAGGAGCGACAGCAGCCCCGGCCCGGCCAGCCGAGCGGCGATCTCGGCACCGAAACCGCCGGTCATCGGGGCTTCGTGGCAAACCACGCAGCGGCCGGTTTTGGCCACCGAGGCCAGGATGGTCTCGGCATCCAGCGGCGTCAGGGTGGCGACGTCGATCACCTCGGCCTGCTTGCCTTCGCCGGCCAGCGCCTCGGCCGCGGCCATCATCTCCGTGACCACGCCGCCCCAGCCGACAAGGGTGATGTCGGCGCCTTCCCGCAGGGTGAAACAGCGGTCCAGCGGCAAGGCGGCACCATCGTCCTCAACCGTTTCGCGCGGGGTGCGGTACAGGCGCGCGGGCTCGAGAAAAAGCACGGGATCGGGGTCGCGGATCGCGGCCAGCAGCAGCCCGTAGGCGCGTGCGGGGGAGGACGGGATCACCACCCGCAGGCCGGGCACGTTGGTGAAGCAGGCCTCACCGCTTTCGGAGTGGTGCTCCGGCGCGTGGATGCCGCCGCCGCAGGGCGTGCGCAGCACCATGGGGCAGGACAGCCGACCCTGGGTGCGGGTGCGCAGGCGCGCCGCGTGGTTCAGCATCTGGTCCAGGCAGGTGTAGGCGAAACCCATGAACTGGATTTCCGCCACCGGCCGGAACCCCTGCGCCGCGAGACCGATCGACACCCCGGCGATCGCGCCCTCGGCCAGCGGGGTGTCGAGGACCCGTTCGGCGCCGAACCGCGCCAGCAGCGCGTCGGTGGCGCGGAACACGCCGCCATCGGCGCCTATGTCCTCGCCCAGCAGGATGACGTTCGGGTCCTCCGCCATGGCGCGGCCGAGGGCGAGGTTGATGGCCTGGACCAGTGTTACGTCAGGCATCGCCAAGCTCCGCGCGTTGCGACGCCAGGGACGGCGGCAGGGTGGCAAACAGATGATCGAACATCGACGCGGCTGGGCGTTTGGCGGTGGCGAGGTAGGCTTCCACGGCTTGGTCGACTGTGGCCGCGGCTTCGGCCAGGGCCGCTTCTTCCTGCTCGCGGGTCCAGGCGCCTTGGGTCAGCATGTACTGCCGCAGGCGGGCGACGGGTTCCTCATGCCAGTGCGGCGAGACCGTCGCATCGTCACGGTAGCGGCGGGCATCGTCGGACGTGGTGTGGTCGCCGAGGCGGTAGGTCAGCGCTTCGATCAGCGTGGGGCCACCGCCCGAACGCGCTCGGTCCAGCGCTTTGGCGACCCGGTCGCGGACGGCGATGACGTCGTTGCCGTCGACCTGTTCCCCCGGAATGCCGGCGGCGATGGCTTTTTGCGCCAAGGTCTGGGCCTTGGATTGCGCCGAGCGGGGGATGGAGATGGCCCATTGGTTGTTGTTGACGAGCATGACCAGCGGCAATTGCCAGACGCCGGCCATGTTCAGCGCCTCATAGAAGTCGCCCTTGGAGGTGGCGCCGTCGCCGAAGATGCAGAGGGCGGCGCGTTCCTCGTGCCGCAGCTTGAACGCCAGGGCCACGCCGGCGGCATGCGGGATTTGGCTGGCGACGGGCACACTGATGGGGAAGTCCTGGCGGGGACCGGCGAAGTCGCTGCCGCGCTCATCGCCGCCCCAATAGAGCAGCAGCTCCAGTGGGACGACGCCGCGCATGAGTTGCGCCGCCTGGTCGCGGAAGGACGGCAGCAGCACGTCGTCCGCCCGCATGGCGCTGGCGGCGCCGGTGCCGACGGCTTCCTGGCCGAGGGAGGACGGGTAGGTGCCCAGCCGGCCGGTGCGCTGCAGCGCGACGGCTTTGGCGTCGAAGGCGCGGACCAGCACCATGGCGCGATAGAGGGTCGTGAGCAGGCCCTTATCGGCGGCGAAATCCGGCAGCGGCGGCAGCGCGGTGCCGTCGGCCGCGAGGAAGCGGGTCAACTCGACCTTGAATTGGACGACGGGCTCGGTCGACATGCGATGATCCCTTTTCCGTGGGGAATGTTGGGGCGCATGGGTTCATATGGGCATTGAGGTGGATCAACGGAAGGTTTGGGGTATAGGCTTGACGCGCGGCTGATACGTGATACATATCACCTATGATCCGGTCCTTCGCCGACAAGCGCACCGCCGCGGTATGGGATGACCGGATGCCGAAGGGTTTTCCGAGCGACTTGGCAAAAGCCGCGCGACGCAAGCTGTGGATGCTGGCGAGCGCGAAACGGCTGGAGGATTTGCGGGTGCCGCCCGCCAACCGGCTGGAGGCTTTGTTGGGTGACCGAGCCGGGCAGCACAGCATTCGGGTCAACGACCAATGGCGGCTGTGCTTCGTCTGGCGGGACGGGGACGCGTACGATGTCGAGATTGTCGATTATCACAGGGGATGACGATGGCGATTCGGGTTGAGGATATCGCCGGGATGGATTTCTCCGATGTTGCCGGTGAGGAACGCATTGGCACGGTGACGCCCGGTGAGGTGCTGCGTGAGGAGTTCATGATGCCCCTCGGGCTATCCGGCAGGGCGTTGGCGCGCGAACTCGGCGTGCCGTCTAACCGCATAACGGAGATCGTTGCGGGGGAACGTGCGATTTCGGCCGGTACCGCGCTGATGCTGGCGGAACGGTTCGGGACCTCGGCGGAGTTCTGGCTGAACTTGCAGATGATGCACGATTTGGAAGTGGCACGGCGGCAGCGGCATGAGAGGAAGGCGGCGTGAGGAGGATGCGTTGCCATAGCTGGCCCAAGATCTGGTCTGATCGGTTCTGTGGCGATCTACTCGATTCGATCCCTGGCAGGCTGCTGAAAAATTGGTCGTTGAGGGCTGGCGAGGTTTGGGGTAATGTCCGCCCGCTCTGCGGCGATGCGCCTTCGCCATGGTGCTGTCGACGAACCGGATGTCCGGCGTGGCTTTACACCCGATCGATTCATTGGAATCAGCGGCTCAATGGCTTGCCATGCTTTGGCACGATACCCGATTATCTACCTGATCGAGGAACAAACCTTTGCGGCATTCGTGCCCTGCGTCACGAGTCCAACTTCCTTGCCCGTTGGTTCAAACATGTAGAGATCATCATGGCTTCCGCCTTGGACAAAGTATCTATGCTGTCCGATGATCAGGTCACCCTGATGCTCGCCTGACAGCACAATGCAAGCGATATGCCCATTCGTGACAAAGCGCTCTTCCGCCGTGGCTACATCGAGAGCGTGGACGGCGTTCGAGGTAGCCCAAGCTGTCGCTTCGAAGTACAGCGTCTTGGCGTCTGGCGAGAGAAACAGGTGTGAGAATCCGGCAAGGTTGTGTTCTGGCTGGGCCGAAACACTCGGACTGAGCAACACCTTAAAGGAGGTATTGCCGTTCAGGCCCACTTCGATTCGGCGATTTGGACTGCCGTCCGCATCCGTGCCAGCGAACGCCATGATGTAATAGGTGGTCTTGCCACCAGGCGCGGTCACGTGCTCCACGGGCGTTTCATTCGGGACAGCTGCACCAAAGCACAGTCCGACGAGCCCAACGGTTGTCACTCCGGCCATCAGCAAGGTCTTCATTGCAAATCTCCTGCTAACCGTTCAACTGGCATATCGTCACGATATACCAAGCAGTGGCAAGCGAGGCAATGATCGACCTCGACGCAAACGTCATCGCCGAGCGCGCTTCGACCAAATCCCGCGCTACCCCAGCATCCCCACCCTCTGAAACAAATCGATCAGCACCAAATTCACATTGAACTTGAAATCGTCCGTATCCCGCACCGCCGCAAACACCCGCGCGATCGGCCAGAGTTCGAACGACTCCACCTCCCCATCCGTCGCGCGCGGCGTGAAATCCTCCGGCAAATCCAGATCGTAGCAATGGAGGTGATCCCGCCGCAGCCCCTCCTTCCGTTCCATGGCATAGCGGATCTCGCCCACATGCCGAGCGGTCGCGGCCAGCGCTTCGGGAATCGCGGCTTCCTCGGCGGCTTCCTTGATCAGACATTCGAAAGGCGAAAGCCCCGCCGGCACGCCACCGGCCACGATGTGATCGAGCTTCCCGGGGTCCAGCAGCTTGTCCATCGCCCGCCGCGCGACCCAGACCCACACCCCGTCCGCCCGGTGCACCAGGCCATTGATGTGGACGCCGGTTGCCTCGATTCCGAAGGACGGGATGGCGCCTCGGTCGATTTGGGCGAGCACCGAGCCGTTGGGGGCGCGGACGTCGAAGGCTTCGCGGCGCCAGCGGAACATCCCGCGTTCGGCGAGGGTCTGGGCGATGCGGTGCAAAGCGGGTGGATCGGCCAGGTCGATGCCGGTGGGGCCGACGAAGATGGCGGGGAACTCGGCCAGGGCGGCGGCGATGTTGGGCCTTATCCAGCCGACCTGGGTGCCGTTTAGCCGAAAGGGCTGGCGTTCCCCCGGCAGGATCGCGGTATCGCAGGCGCGCACGTGGCGCATGAATCCGGGGTCGAGGGCCAAGCGCATCACCTTTCAATTGATGCCGCAGCGTGCCACATCTCGCTCTATGTCACCACATCGCGGCGGTCTCCGGACCGCACATCCCCCGGCTTCCCTGCCCCAAGAGCTCCGCGTGAACAGCGGCAGCATGCGGACCGTGCTGTCCCTTGCCCCCTACCTCTGGCCCAAGGGAAACCCCGGCGCTCGGGTGCGGGTGGTCATTGCGATGATCTTCATGCTGCTGTCGAAGGTGGTCACGGTCTACGTGCCCATCATCTACGGTGAGGTGGTGGATGCGCTGGCACCGAAAGACGGGGCGGCGATGCTGGCGGTGCCCGTCGCCCTGCTGATCGCCTACGGGCTGGCGCGCATCGGCGGCGCCGGGTTTGGGGAACTCCGGGACGCGCTGTTCGCCTCGGTGCAGCAGCGGGCGGTGCGGCTGCTGGCGTTGCGCACCTTCAAGCATTTGCACGCGGTCAGCCTGCGCTTCCACATGGACCGGCAAACGGGCGGCATGTCGCGGGTGATCGACCGGGGCGTGCAGGGGATGCAGTCGGTTTTGCGGTTGGCCGTGTTCAACGTGGTGCCGACGGCGCTCGAGTTGATCATGGTCACCGTCATTATCTGGCGCATGTTCGACTGGCGCTACGCGATGGTCACCTGCGTCGCGGTGCTGGCTTACGTCGCCTACACCACGCTGCTGGCGGGGCGGCGCGGGCGCTACCGGCGGACGATGAACGACACGGACAACGACGCCTCCACCAAGGCGCTCGACAGCCTGCTGAACTACGAAACCGTCAAGTATTTCAATAACGAGGGGCATGAAGCCGAGCGGTATGACGGGGCGCTGGCGCGGTATGAGCGGGCGGCGGTGCGGGTGCAGGTGTCGCTGAACATGCTGAACCTGGGCCAGGCGGCGATCATCGCCATTGGGTTAACGCTCATTATGCTGATGGCGGCTTCCGACATGCACGAGGGCGGCATGACCATCGGCAAGTTCGTGCTGGTGAACACGTATCTGATCCAGCTTTATCAGCCGCTGAACTTCCTCGGCATGGTTTACATGACCATCAAACAGGGGCTGGTCGACATGGAGCAGATGTTCTCCCTGTTGCGCGTCGAGCAGGAGGTTGTGGATCGTCCCGGCGCCATTGTCCTCCCGGCCCACGGCGCGGCCGGGGAGGTGCGGTTCGAGAATGTGCATTTCGGCTACCAGTCGAATCGGGAGATCCTGAAGGGCGTCGATTTCACCGTGCCGGCTGGGCACAGCCTCGCGATCGTGGGACCGACGGGCGCGGGCAAATCCACCATCAACCGGCTGCTGTTTCGGTTCTACGACGTGACCGGCGGGGCCGTGCTGGTGGACGGGATCGACGTGCGGGACGTGACGCAGGACAGCCTGCGCGCCTGCATCGGCGTGGTGCCGCAGGACACGGTGCTGTTCAACGACACCATCCGTTACAACATCGCTTACGGCCGCCCCGGCGCGTCCCAGGACGAAATCGAGGCGGCGGCCAAGGCGGCACAGGTGCACGATTTCGTGCTGCGGCTGCCCGAGGGCTACGACACCCGCGTGGGTGAGCGCGGCCTGAAGCTGTCGGGTGGGGAGAAGCAGCGGGTCGCCATTGCTCGTACCGTGCTGAAAGACCCCCGCATCCTGATCCTGGATGAGGCCACCAGCGCGCTGGATACCCGCACCGAGCAGGATATCCAGACGGCGTTGCGGGCGGTGTCGCGGGACAGGACGACGCTGACCATCGCGCACCGGTTGTCCACCGTGGTCGACGCTGATGAGATCATTGTCCTACAGGATGGTCGCGTCGCGGAACGCGGCAGCCATGCCGCGCTGCTGGCTCGGGATGGCGTTTACGCCCGGATGTGGGCCCTGCAGGCGACCGAACAGGAAGAGGAAGTAAGCTGATGAACGCCGAACACGACGACGACGCCCCCCCGCCGGAATTGAGCCTGGCGGGCTCGGTGGTGGACAAAGCGATCGAATACATGAGCGGGCAGAACGTGCCGCCGATCGCCATTGCCTCGGCGTTTCTGGGCGGGGCGGTGTCCTTGCTGGCCCGCACCATGCCGGATGAGGCGATCGTGCGGGTGTTGGAGAATGCGATCGTCAGCGTGCGGAGCGGGGAGTTGCGGGGGTAAGGGGCTGTTCCGGTCTGTTTTTCCGTCATGGTCGGGCTTGACCCGACTACCCCCGGAAGCGATGGCATGGCCGTCGCTTAGGGGATCGTGCGGTTGCGACCGAAGCAGTGTTTTTCGCGGAGGTCGCGGAGAAAGATAATGCCGCGGAGGGCACGGAGCGTTGAGGCCGCGCTCGGTGTTCCCCAGGCGACTTCGCGACTTCCGTGGCTTTAGCTTTCTTGGCGCGCTTCGCGCGAAGCGCTGTTTGCGGATCTGCGAGCACAGCACGGCGGCCGGCGTGCTGGCAGGGGGCGGCAACTTCTCTGACACAGGGGGATGTGCGACGGCATCCTGAAGTTCGGTTCCGGCCTGCCCCGGTAACGCCCTGATACAAGTGATAACCCGCTTGTTCATAGCCAAATTAAATCACAAAATCTCTATTTGTCAATATGTTATGGTATATATCCTCCATCCGGCCTGGGTCTCTTGGGGTGCCCATTGCCCAATTGGCCCGCCAGAGCGCCCCTGAGCGGCCCAACGCTGCCTTGGCTCCCGATGGCCAGTCTCCGTCTTGGCCTGGTTGTCCGAACCCCATCCGGGTTTTGTGAACGCCTTCGGGCTATCGGCGGTCATCAGGGTGCAACGCGACAATTATGGGGGCCGCTCATCGACAATTAAACTGGCCAATTTGGGCAGTCGTCGAGTAGCGATATGAACGCTACTTTTATGATTGTCGTTTGGCAAGAGGGCGCCTT
>CAIYDT010000210.1 GCA_903924985.1 uncultured Acetobacteraceae bacterium | reverse complement strand
GGGTCTGGGGCAGAGCCCCAGCCTTGCCTCAGATCATCGCGATCGGCCGCACCGGGCAGCCGGTGGCGCCTTTGTATTTGGTTGCGAGCAGGATAAAGCAGAAGCTGGATAGTTTCTCCCGCGCGATTTCCTCCAGCGCCAGGTTCTCGATGATATACACACCCGCTTCCACCAATAGATGCTGGTGCACCGGCATCGAGATCGCCTTGTTCGGGTTCGGCAGCACTTCCACCGCCATGTTGTCGCTGCCGACGGCGACCACGCCCCGCTCCGTCAGCCAGCGGGCGGCGGGCACGTCGATGCCGGGCTCGCCGGCCACGTAGCGCGCATTGTCGATCCCGAACAACTGGCCCCATCCGGTGCGGATCATCACGATATCGCCAGACTCGATCGTCACGTTCGCCGCGGCCACGGCGCGTTGCAGATCCTCCGGCGTAATGACGCGGCCCGGCAGCAGATGCGCGCCGCCATCGAGGCCGGCGACATCCAGCAACACGCCGCGGGTGACCATGGGCGGGGCATTCTCGATGCCCAGCCGATTGAGGCCCCAATCGGTAACCTCTTCCTCCGCGCTAACATTGTTATAAAGCCGGTCCCCGATGGAGAAATGGCCGAGCGCATCGATATGGGTCCCGACATGGGCGGTCATTTCCATCCGCTCGATGTTCACCCCCACCTCGTTGGTGGCGCCGAGCTTGCGCCGGCGGCGCATGCTGTCGCGCCAGTTGGTCCACAGCGACATCAAATACGGCGTCTGGTTCGGCATCATGTATGGCGCGTTCATCGCGATTTCGTGGCTGACATCGAAAATCCGCCCCTGGGTCACGGAGCGGAGCGCGGCAAGGCGCTTTTCCGGCGTCAATAGATTGGCGGCGCCGATCTGGTCGGTAGCACCCCAGCGCGAATGGTCATGCGTGCAGGCGGTCATGGCGATGTCTTCCCCTCAAAATTCGTTGAGGAGAGTTTAGACGCTGAATACCTCCGAGGTCGACCGCTAGGCCGCCCGCTTCAGGCTCAGTGCCGACCAGATCGCCGACAGCGATTTCACCAGATGGACGATATCCTCGTCGCTGTGCATCGGGGACGGCGTGATGCGCAGCCGCTCCGTTCCACGCGGCACGGTTGGGTAGTTGATCGGCTGCACATAGATCCCGTACTGCTCCAGCAACTGATCGCTGATCTGTTTGCACTGTACCGGGTCGCCCACCATCACCGGCACGATGTGGCTCGGGTTGTCGTAATGCGGCACCCGGTGCTCATCCAGCATCCGGCGCAAGGTCGCCACCCGCTCCTGTTGCCGATCCCGCTCCACCGAGCTTGCCTTCAGATGCCGAACCGCGGCCAGCGCCCCCGCGGCAACCGCGGGCGGCACGGAGGTCGTGAAGATAAAGCCGGACGCGAAGCTGCGGACGAAGTCACACAAATTGGCCGAGCCGGCGATGTAGCCACCCACCACCCCGAACGCCTTGGCCAACGTGCCCTCGATCACGGTCAGCCGGTGCGCCAGGCCGTCCCGCTCGGTGATGCCGCCACCGCGCGGGCCGTACAGACCAACCGCATGCACCTCGTCGATATAGGTCATCGCGCCATAGGCGTCCGCAACATCGCAAAGCTCGGCAATCGGGGCGATGTCGCCGTCCATCGAATAGACAGACTCGAACGCCACCAGCTTCGGCCGGTCCCGATCCAATGCCGCCAGCTTGCGTTCAAGGTCGGCGGGGTCGTTATGCGCGAAGATGCGCTTCTCCGCCCGGCTATGGCGGACGCCCTCGATCATCGAGGCGTGATTGCCCTCATCGGACAACACCACGCAACCCGGCAACCTGCCCGCCAGCGTGCTCAGGCTCGCCCAGTTGGACATGTAGCCGGAGTTGAACAGCAGAGCCGCTTCGGTGCCATGCAGATCGGCAAGCTCCCGCTCCAGCTGCACATGATAATGGTTCGTGCCCGCGATGTTGCGCGTGCCGCCCGCCCCGGCACCACACAGGTCCAACGCCTCATGCATCGCCGCGATCACGCTCGGATGCTGACCCATGCCCAGATAATCGTTGGAGCACCAGACAGTTACCTGCGCCCGGTCGCGCTCGCGGAAATGCGTCGCTCGCGGAAAATTACCGGCATGTCGCTGCAGTTCAGCGAACACCCGGTAGTTGCCTTCCCGGCGCAGGCTATCGAGGTTCTTTCGAAAGAAGTGTTCGTAGTCCATTGGGTGCCTCTACTCGCCGAACGCCATCGGGATAAACGGGAAAGCCATCGCCTCGTAGCTGGTATGATTACTTACGTCATGCCGTTGCCGGCGAACCCGCACTGTCTCAGGCCTTCTTTTCCCAGCCCCGCGCGCCCTGCTGCCAATAGGCAAGCGTATGCCCGGCCGCCTTCGCCGCCTTCCATCGCTCCCGCGCCGCCTGCACCGCGGCCTCGTCGTTACCATCGAACAGATCGAACACCCGCTCAAATTCCGCGATCCTGGTAGTCTGCGGGCCATCGATCAAAAACAGAAAACTGGCCCCGTTCGCCGCCTCATCTTCGGTGGACAACCACACCGGCTGCAAATCGGCATCGCCATCCGCCGCCGTGCCGTGCGGCAGCCAGTCCGGCGCCGCCCATAACGCGGCATCCAATTCCGCCACCCGCTCCGGCCCGCAGCACAACACCAGCGCCCGCTTCCCCGCCTGCAAACTCCTGGCCAGCAACTGGGGCAGCGCCCCCTCCGGCCCCGTCCGCGTCAGGTGGTAGAACCCGATCTCGGTCATCGAGGTTACGGGGGGGAGGGTTGGGTAAAGCAAGGAAGGCCAGGGGCTCCGCCCCTGAACCCCGCTAAGGGCAAGCCCTTAGAACCCTCTACTTGGTTTGGGAGTTTGAAAGGGGGCCTATCGAGGCCTCGCAAGGTATCGATAGGCCCCCTTTCAAACTCCCAAACAAATGGATGGCAT
>CAIYDT010000209.1 GCA_903924985.1 uncultured Acetobacteraceae bacterium | reverse complement strand
GTTCTTCGTCACATGGCTATCAACGCAATGCAGAAAGAAGGATCAAAAGGCTCCTTGCGAGGCAAGTTCAAGCGAGCCGGTTGGAACGACGCCTATCTCACCCGTCTTTTGGCGCTCTTCTGAAATGCGATTGCCCTGGCTGCTGCCCTATCTGGCGTGGTCGTCGTATGCGGCCTATCTGGATGCTGGGTTCTGGTGGTTGAACCGGACCTAAGGTAGTCTCTCATCATGTGGATCGTCATGCCCTCTCACGCGCGCCTGCTTCTTCTTTTGCTGACCGGCCTCCTGCTGGCCGCCCCGGCTTGGGCGCAGTTCGGGGGCGGCGGCGGGGTGCCGGGCGCCGGCAACATCGCCACCGGTCGCGCCACGGGCAACGCCACGCCAGCGACCCCAGCAGAACCGTCCGCCTTGCCTGGCACGCAGTCCAGAACGAGCGCCGCCCCACTGACCAAACCGCCGAGCGAGATGGGCCCGACGGAAGCGTTGTTCGATTCGGTCAACCGCGGCGATCTCCCCGCGGCGCGGGAAGCCGTGACCCGCGGCGCCGATCTGAACGGGCGCAATATTCTAGGGCTGACGGCGCTGGAACTGGCGGTCGACCTGGGTCAGAACGACATCGCGTTCCTGCTGATCTCCTTGCGCGACGCGGACCACGCCGCCGGGCCTTCCAAGCCCGCCGTGAAAACCGCCGCACAGCCGGCCCCGGCGCGGCGCCCCACGCCCATCGCCCAAGCGCGCACGACCGCCGCCGCACCGGCCGAACGGGTGGCGCCGCAAAAACAGTACCCGTCCGACGGCGGCGCACCGGTGCCGAATGCCGGCTTCCTGGGCTTCGGCGGCGGCCGCTAGTCCCGTTTTAGATGGGTGGCTGGGGTGGGAGGGATCGAACCTCCGTATGACGGAATCAAAATCCGTTGCCTTACCGCTTGGCGACACCCCATCGCCGCGCCGCGTTGATAGGTCGGGCTGGTCTTCGCGGCAAGCGCGTTATGCGCATAGCATTCTGCCGCCCCACGACCACCAGCCGGGACGCGCCAAGGAAGCGGCCTCCAGCGCGGCCTGATCAGGATCGGCGAACAGTCCGAAGCAGGTCGCACCGGACCCGCTCATGCGTGCCAGCAGGCAACCCGGCCGCATGGCGAGCGCAGTAAGAACTTCCCCAATGACCGGCCGCAAAGCGATGGCGGGCGGCTGCAGGTCGTTGGTCAGCGCACCCAGGTTGTTGGCCATCGCCGCTGCGCTCTCCCAGCCCGCCGGCAAGTGTACAGGCTGCGAAAACCCGCTTTGCCGCGTACGAAACACCTCCGCCGTGCCCAGCGCCACCCCGGGATTGACCAGCACCAATCCGCATTGCGGCAGGCTCGGCGCGGGATCGAGCTGTTCGCCGATGCCCCGCATTTGGCTGGGCCGGCCCATCAGGCATACCGGCACATCGGCGCCCAGGTGCGCGGCAAGCGTGTGCATAACGGCCGGATCGAGGCTAACGCCCCAGAGCCGAGACAGCAGCCGCAACGCCGCCGCGGCGTCCGCCGATCCGCCGCCGATGCCAGACGCGACGGGCAGGTTTTTCTCCAACATCAATGCGGCGTTTGGCGCGATCCCCGCCGCATCCGCCAGTGCCCGAGCGGCTCGCAGCACCAGATTGTCGGATTCGCCATCCAACCGGGCGGCGAACGGTCCCGTTACCTGTAGCGACAGCCCATCGGACGGCTCGGCGTGCAGCCGGTCACCGACACCTGCGAACACCACGAGACTATCCAGCAGGTGGAACCCATCCGCCCGCTTGCCGGTGACGTGGAGAAATAGATTGATCTTCGCCGGGGCCGGCTCATTCGCGGTCACCGGGAGCGTGGGCTGCCGGCGGCCGGGCCGTTCTTCAGCTTGTCTTCAAGTTTCGGAACATCCTCGGGCGCGGGGTTCAGCGTGAGCGCGCGTTTCCATTCGTAGCGGGCCTCCAGCTTGCGGCCGGCGGCGTAGTACACGTCGCCCAGGTGGTTGGTGATGGTCGAGTCTTCCGGTTCCAGCTCTACCGCGCGTTCCAAAGTACGGACCGCGCTGGCGACGTCGCCCTGGCGGAACATCACCCAGCCGAGGCTGTCGGTCACCGCGCCGTCGTTCTGACGCGCCGCCGCGGCAGCCTGGATCATGTCGCGCGCCAAGCCGAGGTTGCGGCCCATGTCTGCCCAGGAATAGCCGAGGTAGTTCAGCACGAAGGGCTGGCCCGGCGACAATTGCAGCGCCAGCTTCAGATCGGCCTCCGCCAGGGGCCATTTTCCGGCACGCTCGTAGGCGACGCCGCGGTCGTAGAAGACCGCCCAGTCGGATTTCTGTGGCGTGTCGATGTGCGCGATGGCCTTGGTGTAAGCGGCGATCGCCTCTTCGTACCGGCGCTTGATGCGCAGTATGTCACCCAATTGCATCTCAGGCAGGGCGCTGTCGGGGTGCTCCGTGCCTAAGCGTTTCAACACGTCGATGGCTTCGTCGGAGCGGTCGAGCTGCGCCAACAGCGCCGCGCGCCGCAACCGGGCCATGGCGGTTAGCGGATCCTTCGGCGGAATGGCTTCCACCGCCTTCAATGCCAGTCCCAGGTGCTTTTCGACAGTCAGGATTTCCTCCTCCAGCAATCGGGCGGCGGCGAAATCGGGCCGGACGCGGAATGCGAGGTGCAGCATCAACAATGCGAGGTCATTTTGATCCTGCGCCCGCAGCGCCGCCGCCAGGGCCACGTACGTTTCCGCCACGCCATCGGCGACGCTGGCCACCGGACGTTCCTGGATGTGCACCAGCAGATCGCGCACGGCGATGCGGATTTCGGGTACCCGGTCGCCGACGGAGCTCAGCAGCTGACGCGCTTCCACCGGCCGCCCATCGCGTGCCAGCCAGCTGGCCAGGATTTGCGCCAGGCGCAAATTCGTATCCGAGGCGTCGCCACGTACCAGATCGTAATAGCGCGCCGCTTCGGTCCGGCGGCCGGCCAGGTCGGCGATCATAGCGGCATGCAAAGCGAAGATGCCCCGAAAACGGGGATTCTCGGTAAAGGGGCGCAAAGTTTGCAGCGCCGCGTCGGTATGTCCACCGCCCTGCTGCGACCAGGCGACCAGCAAGGGTTGCAGCAACTGGGTCAGCCCCTGCCGCGGCAAAGCATGGTAGCGCTTTTCGGCGGAGTCCCAACGGCCCGCGCGCATATCCTCATCCGCCAAGACAAGCTGGGCAATCTGGTTGTCCGGGACACGGCGGGCCAGCGACAGGGCGTCCGGCCGTTCCGCTGCCAGGTTGGCCAAGAATGCCTGAACAATCAGATCCGGCTCACTCGGCGCAAGCACCACTGCTCGGGATAGCGCCGTGGCACCCGCATCGGGATCGGCTTCCGCCATCGCGAAACGCCCCGCGAGATACTGGCCGAACGCACCGGCGCGATAGTCCACGCCAGCGGCCGACGCGCCGTTGGACGCATCGCTTGCGGCGCAGGCCGACAGCAAGGACAGAGCCAGGAAGACGGAGCGACTGGCGAAGCGGGCATATTGCATGGCGAGGAGTGTATCAGCGGTCCGAGGGGCTGTCATGAAGCGTCTGCGGCGATGGACGATAAGTCATCCGTAACCGAACAACGCCGCGAAGCCGAAATCCATGTGCACCTGCTGGTGGCAATGGAACAGCGTTGGCCCGGGATTGTCGGCGGTGAAGTCGAATGCCGCTTCTTGGTAGCCGCCCAGCATCACCACGTCCTTGATCACCCCGGCGGTGCCTTTGCCGCCGATTTGGGTGAGCTCGAAGCTGTGCCGGTGCAGATGCAGCGGGTGGATGTCGTCGCTGCCGTTACGGAATTTCAGCCGGTAGCGGCGTCCCTGGTGCAGGGTGAGCATCGGCTTCATGGCGTCCATGGAGAAGGACTCGCCGTTCAGCGTCCACTGGTTGAAACCGCCCGCCGCGGCGTTGCGCTTCACGACCGTGATTTCGATCGTTTCGTCAGGGGTGGCGGGCGTGGTACCAGGTTTGCCGAATGCCGCGTAATCCCAATGAAACGGTTTCGGCTTGATCCAAACCGGTTTACCCTTCTGCCCCGCGTATTCCACCACGATGCCCATGCCGCGCTTGCGGTCGTCATCGGCCAGATCGCCCATCACCCAGACGCCGGGATGCCGCATTTCCACGATAGCCGAGATGCGCTCCGCGGTGCCCAGCCAGAGCACCGGGACGGTTGCCTGCGTGGGCACCGGATTGCCGTCGAGCGCGATCACTCGAAAGACGTGGCCGGGCAGCGCGAGGCTGCGGATTTCCGTCGCGCTAGTGTTAACAATGTGAAACAGCACCCGTTCCCCGGCCCGCACCCGCACCGGTTCGCCGTGGCCCAGCATGCGGCCGTTGATGGAAAACAGATCGTAATTGACCTCATACCCGGGCGTTTTCACCGATGCGACTGCACTGGCGGCTTTGCCCATGGCTTGCAAAGCGGGGAGGGGCGTGCCCGCCAGCACATCCATGTCCATGTCGCCGCCGTGGCTGAAGCTGGGGGCGAACTCCTTCAGGACCAGGAAGACCTCCTGGTCGTAGGCGCCGGGGTTGTCCTTGGGCTCAATGTAAACTGCGCCGGACTGACCAGTATAGTTGCCGCGATTTAGATCGGCCCCGGCAGGAGCGTGGGAATGATAGAACCGCAACCCCGACGGCTTGGGCACGAACGACACGCGTTGCATGCCGTGCGGCGGCACGTAAGGAGAGCCTTCCTCGGCTGCGCCATCCACGTCGCTGGGGATCGTCTGCCCGTGCCAATGCACCAGCTCCGGCGTGTCGGTGTCGTTGTGGATATCGATGACGGTCCGCTGCCCCTCCTTGAAGCGCAGCAACGGGCCCGGGAATGTGCCGTTGTAGAGCGTGGTGGAAACAATGTGTTCGGGGGCCAGTTCCACCAGCCCTTGCGCGATGTGGAGGGTGTAGTCGGGCGGTGCATCGTCCGCGCGGGCACCGAGGGGCAGCGCGGCAGCGGCAGCGGCGGAGGTGAGCAGCGCGCGACGACCGATGATCATAACGGTAACCTTTCCTGAGGGCGCCAGTCTCGCACCCTCGGGGCAGGTCAGGCAAACCTCAGCCGGTCTGCACGGCTGCTTCCCCCTCCCGCGTCACATCCCGGATTCGCAGCCCGAACGCCGCGATCAGGGCCGCCACGAAGCCCAGCGCTGCCAAGCCGAACAGTCCCCCGGAATAGCTACCCGTAAAATCCTTGATCGCGCCGACATACCACGGGCCGAAGAATCCCCCGAGGTTGCCGATGCAGTTGATCCAGGCGAGCGCGCCCGCCGCGGCGGTGCCGGTCAGGAACATCGGCGGCATTGCCCAGAACGGTCCTTTCGACCCGTAGAAGCCCATCGCCGCGATCGACATGCCGACCAGCGCCCACCAAGTGCCCATCGTCAGCCCCGCCATGATGAGGCCGAGGGTGGAGACGGTGCAGGCGGCGAGCAGGTTCCAGCGCCGCTCATTCATCCGGTCCGACACCCGGCCCCAGATGACCAAAGATGCGCCGCCGCAGAGGTATGGCAGCATGGTCAGCCAGCCCACCGTCATGTTGTCAGCCACGCCGATGGATTTGATGATCTGCGGGATGAAGAACAGCATCCCCAGGCTGGCGGTCACGATGCCGAAATAGTTCAGCGCCAGCAGCAGCACGGTCGGGTTGAACATGCCCTGCAGCAGACTGAAGGTGCGGACGGCCTCTTTTGCCTGGCGTTCGGAGGCGAGTTTGTTTGCCAGCCAGGTCTTCTCCGCATCCGTCAGGAAGCTCGCCTGTTCCGGTCTATCGGTCATGATGAAGTAGGTGCCGAATCCCAGGATGACGGTGGGTACGGCCTCGGCGATGTACATGATCTGCCAGCCGTGCAGACCAAACATCCCGTCCAGACTGAGCAAACCGGTGGAGATCGGCGCACCGCCGGCGACCGAGACGACGAACCCGGCAAGAATGCCCGACACGATGCGCGCGTGGTGCTTCGCGGGGAACCAGTAAGTGAAATACAGCACCATGCCAGGGAAAAACCCTGCCTCCGCCGATCCCAGCAGGAAGCGAAGGATGGCGAAGCTGGTGGACCCTGTGACGAAGGCGGTGATCCCGGCCAGGATGCCCCAGGTGATCATGATGCGCGCGATCCAGAGGCGGGCGCCGACCTTCTCCATGACAATGTTGCTGGGGACCTCGAAGATGAAATAGCCCCAGTAGAAGGTGCCGACCGCGAAGCCGAACGCGGTGGCCGACATCTGGAGGTCGCCGCGCATGGTCAGGGCGGCGAAAGTGGAGTTGATGCGGTCGATGTAGCACAGGCTGTAGGCGATGAAGGCGAACGGCAACAGGCGCGTATAGATTTTGCGCATGGCCGACTTCTCGAGCTCGGCGTCCATTGTTTCCTCCCGTCGTGATGCTCCCCGTTTCTCGGGGGTTCTGGCGGGGAGGCTGACAGGTTCCGGCGGTTGGGGGCAACAAAATTCGACCGGATGGCAGTGTTTGACATTGATCAATGCCAATGGGCTGCACGCGGCCTCCCATGACGCCCAGGCCGAGGAAACGGAGATGATAAGGCTTCCCCTTACGCGGTTCATGGCTGGCCTTTGTTTGGCAGTCCTATTGCTGCTGCCCGGCGTCGCCCGAGCGCACGAACATAGTGCCGCTCACCATATGGCGGTCGTGAGCGCCTTCTCGCCGGTCACCGCGATGAACGACGAAGCACCCGCTTGCTGCGTGGGCGCGCTTTGCGGCAACACGCAGTGTTCGTTGCCGACGGTAGCGTTCCAGTCCCCATCGATAGCTGGCCATACCGAAGGCTGGACTGGTTGCCTCGCTCGGGGGCATCCACCCATGGGCGCATGAAGCTGCATGCCGCGTTTGTCGGCCTGTTTCTGGTAACCGCCCATGTTGCCATGATCGCCGGCATGGTCGACCCGACGCTGGGAATGGCCGCCGGCCAACCAGGCGCGATGGAGAGCATGCACGACCATCCAGCCAAATGATCGGATAGCCGCGCGCACTACGACCTCTGCACAGTGGTTTTGACAGGGTGCCGGCGCGTTCGTCCCGGCCGCCCGAAGCCGCAACCGCTCGGTTTTGGTGAAGCGGATCGGCTTACTGTCGAAGGGCCGCTTTGGGACGATGCGGTGGGCCGACCCGACCGAGGACCCGGCGGCGGTGTTCATGGTCCACGTGCCGGGGGAGCTGCGCCGGCGCTGGCGTCCGG
>CAIYDT010000208.1 GCA_903924985.1 uncultured Acetobacteraceae bacterium | reverse complement strand
CTATGCTCTACGACCTCATGCCGAACATGCCCGATCAGCAACTGGCCCCGCTCGTCGAGCGCTTCGCCGCAATGCTCGCCGAGCAACCGGTCTTCCACAATACTTTCGCGGCTATCTGAGAATGAGGGGAGTCTTGAGGTTCGACACAGGTACCTCCCCATACCCGCCATTTCCGTCGCCCGTTCCTTTCTGCGATACAGAAACGACCAGTTAATAAATGTTTAATGTAGGCACAGATTAGACGCAACATAAAACTGTGTCGAAATTGAAGCATCCGCCGCGTCTCTGAGCGGAGATGGGACGTCAAATGCTATTCAAATGACAATGTGGGAAATTGATCCGGCCAGGACTAATATTCCACATGTTGAGGGGATTGGAGAGCGTATTTGCGCAACGAATCGGTCTGTGTGCGCGCTCGGTCGGTGGGGTCGGCGCCAAAATCGGGTCAGCACGATGGCGTCGTCATGGGCGAGGAGCATCTGCGGCGAGAGAATCATAGTGGTGCCCCCGACAGCAGAGCAAGGAAGGTGCTGGCGGACGTTGTTGCCACATTGGCCGGCGGCCGATAGGGAGGACCTTCAGGTCAAGCCGTGTCGGACGCTGCTCGATCCCGCACAGCGCCAGAAGCTTCACAGCGTCAAAACCGGTCGCGCCGCGGGCGATCATGACCTGGATCACAACGACCCCCTCGAGGTGGAACATCTCCCGAAACCGCAGAACGGGAACGAATTCCCGTGTGCCGCGCTTGTCCATGCGCGCGTCGAGCAGGCGCCGCCGCGCCAGCCAGCGCCGCCGGCCCCGTTCGTCGGCTAGCCTCCTCGCGGCACCAGCGGCGCGGCGTCTCGGCCGATCAGCAGAACTTCGACGCGGTCGAGGTCAGCGCCTCCCATTCCGAGCCATAATAAGCCCGGTACCCATCAACCATCCGTACCTCGCGCTCGCGGACCTCTGGAGAGAATTTGTTCCTGCTCTTGCTCATGGAAGAAGCCCCTTCTCACAACTGGGAGCCTCCGGAAAACCCGGGACGCTTCAGATGTCGACGTCTTCGAGGCTGAGGACTACGAGGAATAGAGAGACGGTCACCATACGCAGAATGATCTCCCTAATCGTGGCAATGCTGACGTGGGACGATCAGACTGATTGATTTACTGGCCGCTGATCCGCTATCAACCGGGTCCACCCCAGAGTGTCGGATCGGCCGGATGGATCGTGCCGCCGTCGTACCGCAGCCCGGCCCCGCGATCCATCGCCAGACGCAAGGGTCCGTCGAGATCGACGATCTCGGCCTGCTGTGCAACCAGCAACGCGGGTGCGATCCCAAGCGACGTGCTGATCGCGCCCCCAACCAGGATCCGCAAGCCCCGCCGTTTCGCTTCCGCCGCCAGCGCGAGCGCATCGGTCAGCCCGCCCGCCTTGCCGAGCTTGATATTGATGGCCTGGTATTTCCCATCCAGCCGGTCGAGATCGGCACGTGTCCGGCAGGATTCGTCGGCGCAGAGCGGGATCAGGTGCTCCAACCGCGCCAGCGCGTCATCCGCGTCGGCCGGTAGCGGCTGTTCGACCAGTTCGACCCGCAAATCGACGAGCATCGGCAGGTAGTCGCGAAGCTGAGCCTCTGACCAGCTCTCGTTGGCGTCCACGATCAGGCGCGCCGCCGGCGCCGCTTGCCGCACCGCGCGCACCCGTTCGATATCGCCGTCGCCGCACAGTTCCAATCGGATCAGCGGCCGGGTGCGATGGGCGGCAGCCAACTCGGCCATCTTGTCCGGGGTATCGAAGGCGATCGAGAGCGCTGTTAGGAGCGGCGCCGCTGCGCCGAGGCCGGCCAGTTGCGCGACGCTGCGATAGGCGCGCTTGGCATCCATGTCCCAAAAGGCGCAGTCGAGCGCGTTGCGCGCCGCGCCCGGCGGCATCGCCTGTTGGAGCGTGTCGCGGTTCAGACCCGAGAAGACCGCGCCCTTTATCGCCTCAAGCGCGGCGACGACGCTGTCGGTGCTTTCGCCATAGCGCGCAAGCGGCACGCATTCGCCGCGGCCGCGCGATTCGACGTCGGAGAGTTCGGCGACAACAGTTTCGGCCGCGGTCTGGACCCCGTGCGGGGTCATCAGCGGTCTGGCGAGCGGCCACGCACGGCGGGTGACGGTTAGTTTTTGAGGATGTGGCGCCATGTCCGTCCCGGCCCTTCCGGCAAGTTTCTATGCAAGCGATCTTTTACCGATCATCCGTACCGCTAGGCCATGCGGCTTCGGTGAACTTCGATGAAGGGTGAGGTCCGCCTTGTAATCCTATCGTGGCATTAGCGCGAGGATAGCGACAGAGCGGCGGAATCAGGCTGCGCGTTCGGTTCGCCTTAACCGTCGGCCGATCCCGTCAGCCGTTATTTGCCGCGCCAGACGCGCAGAGCGGACCTACACGCCGCTCGGGAGCTTGGACCGCATCGCGCCTTTCCGGTCGAAATGCCGTCCGTCCGCAACGAACGTGCCGTCGCCGACAGCGTGGATCCGTTTCTTCTCGCTGCGGCCGCCGTCGATATAGGCGGCGAGACCGTCCAGTATCACGATGTTGTGGCGCTTGACGAACTCGGCAACGCGGCATTCGATGTTGGCGACACACTCCCTGATGAGCGGCGCCCGGACATGCCTTGCCTTCACACGGGTCAGTCCGAACCTCTCGAATTTATCCGTGTTCGTCCCTGAGCATGTTCCCACCCCGACTACGGTGTCGAGAAGGTCCACCGTGGGAATGGCGATCACGCACTCCTTCGTCCTTGTCAGTGCGGCATAGGAATGGTTCCAGGCTCCCGTGGTAATGGCAAATCTTGGCGTGAAATCCATCACCATCGTCCAGGAAATGGTCATCACGTTATCCTTGTGGCCGTCATTCGTCGTCACAAGGACGACCGGCCCCGGCTCTATCAGTGTGAACGCCTTGCTGATCGCCAGATCGTCCATTCCTGCCCCCTGTCGCATGCGCAAAATCCAAGCAAGAACGGCAAGGCCGAGAGAAGCGGTCAACTCCGGCGTTGGGGCCGGTGCCGCTGGTGGCGGCGGGATCGACCGCTGCCAGTGGGAAGGTCGAGCGATGAGTAAGGTCCGCTAACCCTCCAGCACGCCCGCCACGCCCAGCAGAGTCGCCAGACCCGCGGCCATGCCGGGGATGCTTATTTCGGGGGTGACGTCGATCCATTCCTCGAGCGAGTGGGCGCGTCCGCCGGTGCCGCCCGAACCGATGCGGATGGCGGGAACGCCGAGGCTCATGGGGATGTTGGCGTCGGTCGAGGACGCCTCGAACGATACCTCGAACCCGTGCGCGCTGATGGCCGCGTGCGCCAGGCGGACGAGGTCCGTGTTGGGATCGGTGCTTCCGGCCGGGCGGTCTCCGGTTTGCTTGATCTCCGCCGTGACCGGCCCGGAGGTCACCGACCTTGTCTGGTTCTCCGCACGCACCGCCGTGTCCACGATCGCCAGGAATTCGGCTTCCAACCGTGCGAGTTCGACCGCGGACGACGATCTCAGGTCGAAATCTGTCCATACCGCGTTAGGAATCGAATTGATCGAGGTGCCGCCGCCGGTCACGGAGGCGCAGAAGGTGGTCTGCGGAGAGGACGGAACCTGCAGTCGGGCCAATTGGTCGATGGCGCGGGCCATCGCATACATCGGATTGACCAGGCCGAAGGCGGAGAAGCTGTGCCCGCCCGGGCCGCGGAACGTCACGCGGTAGCGCTTGGATCCGATGCCGCCGGTGACGATGCGGTCGATATCGGGGCTGTCCACGGTGATGAAGGCGTCGATGCGGTCCTTGTAAGGGCCTTTCTGGAACAGATGGCGCATGCCGCGCAGGTCGCCTGGGCCTTCCTCGCCGACATCGGCGACGAACAGGATGTCGGCGCGGGTGCGGATGCCCGCCGCGTCCAGCGCGCGGACCCAGGCGAGCAGCACCGACAGGCTGCGGGTGTCGTCGCCGATGCCGGGGGCGAACAGGCGGTTGCCTTCGCGGCGCACCTTCAGGTTGGTGCCGGCGGGAAAGACCGTGTCCAGATGCGCTGCGACACAGACCAGCGCGCCGTTGCCGCCGCCGCGGCGGATGGCTGTAACGTTGCCTTCGTCATCCATCGCCACGTCTTCCAGGCCGTGCGCCCTGGCCATCTCCATCCATGCCTGGGCGCGCACATCCTCGTTGAACGACGGCGCCTCGATCTCGGTCAGGCGGATCAGGTCCTCCACCATGCGGTCGTGCTCGGCGGCGATCGTCGCCTTGGCGCGGTGGAAGGCGGGGCTGGCCAGGATCTGGCGGATGGTTTCAGCGGCGTCGGTGAGCATGAAGGGTTCCTGCGGTGGTATTGGAGTGACGGCAGAGTCGGGGCAGGATAGCCGGATAACCAAGGGGATGGGCATGAGCCTGATCGACTCGCTGCAGAAAAATTTGCCGGATTTCCCGAAGCATCTGGGGATCGAGTTTATCGAGGCCAGCAATGATGTGGTGGTCGCGACGATGACCGTGCGCGACGATCTGTGCACCGATACCAAATCGGTGCATGGCGGCGCCCTGATGGCCTTTGCCGATACGCTGGGCGCGGTGGCGACGATCATCAACATGCCGCGCGATAACTGGACGACGACGATCGAGAGCAAGACCAATTTCATCTCTTCGGCGCCGAGCGGGACAAAGCTGACCGGGCGGACGCTGGCGCTGCACAAGGGGCGGCGGACCCAGGTGTGGGAGACGGCGATCACCCGCGAGGACGGTAAGCTGGTGGCAAAGGTTACCCAGACCCAGTTGGTCCTCTGACGCGATCGGCGGCAGAATCCGGCAAACGGAGACAACCATGAGCGGCTACACGATCGACCACAGCAGCAATTCGCGCCGCCAGGCGGTGGAGGAATGGCTCTGGGGCCTGGACCTGGTTTCGCCGGAGGTGCGGGAGAAGATAGTCACCGCCTGGGTCAGCAGTTGGTCATCGAGCCCCTATCAGGAACTGGCGGAGATGCCGTTTTCGCCCTCTGCGCCGGATTATCGGCTGGAGTGGCACGTAAACGACGTGACCCGCACCGGCGTGGATCTGGCGAAGCGCGCGGCGGCCGATTGGGGGGCGAAGATCGACTGGGACGTGATGATGTCCATCCTCATCCTGCACGATGTCGACAAGCCGCTGATGTACACCCGCGAGGCGGACGGGGTCGGGTATTCGCAATTGTCGAAGGAATTGCCGCACGGCGTGGTCGGCGCCATGCTGTTGAAGGAGCTGGGATTCCCGCATACCGTCGTTTCCACCGTCGCCACACATGCTGGCAACGCGCCGTTCCATGGCAGCAATCTGGAGGCCTATGTGCTGCATTACGGCGACTATTTCGCCGCCGACCGGGCCATGTTCCTGGCCGGCAAAACGCCTTTTTACCAGAAACACGCCAAATAACCGTTCCGTCCTAAAAGGGGAGACAACGCCATGCGCGCCGCCGTACTGCACGAATCACACCAGCCACTGACCATCGAGAACGTTGACATCGCCAAGCCGAAAGCCCGCGAGGTGCTGATCCGCACGTCCTATGCCGGGCTGTGCCATTCCGACCTGCATTTCATCGAGGGGCTGTACCCGTGCCCGCTGCCGATGGTGCTGGGGCATGAATCCTCCGGCATTATCGAGCAGGTCGGCTCGGACGTGACCTATGTGAAGCCGGGCGATCATGTGATCACCTGCCTGTCGGTGTTCTGTGGCCATTGCTCGCAATGCGTCACGGGGCATCCCAACCTCTGCGAGGATACCGAGGTGAAGCTGCTGCCCGGTGCCGCGCGGCGGTTGTCGATGAACGGCCAGGTGGTACACCAGTTCGCCAATCTTTCGTCCTTCGGCGAACTGATGCTGGTGCATGAGAACGCGGTGGTGAAGATCCGCGACGACATGCCGTTGGACAAGGCCTCGATCATCGGTTGCGGCGTGATCACCGGGGCCGGGGCGGTGTTCAACTCCGCCAAGGTGGAAGTGGGCGCGGACGTGGCGGTGATCGGCTGTGGCGGCGTGGGGCTTTCCGCGGTGAACGGTGCGGCACTGGCCGGGGCCGGGCGGATCATCGCCATCGACACGCTGCAATCGAAGCTGGAACTGGCGCTGAAATGCGGCGCCACGCACACCATCAATGCCTCGAACGTCGATCCGGTGGAGATGGTGAAGGAGCTCACCGGCGGCGGCGTGCATTATTCGTTCGAGGCGCTAGGCCTGAAGTCCACCGCCGAGCAGAGCTTCTACATGTTGCGCCCGGGTGGCACCGCGACGATCATCGGAATGGTTCCGTACGGAACCAAAATCGAGCTGCACGGCTATGACTTCCTGCGCGAGCGCAAGATCCAGGGCAGCTCCATGGGCGGCAACCGCTTCCGGGTGGACATGCCGCGGCTGGTGGAGTTCTACCGTCAGGGCAAGCTGCATCTGGATCATCTGATCAGCGGAACGATCCGGCTGGACCAGATCAACGAGGGGTTTGCGGCGCTGAAGTCGGCGCAGCCGGTGCGGCAGTTGATCGATTACGCGGCGGGGTAGGGAAGGCAGGGCGGCGGGAGCGATCCGCCGCCCTGACTTTCAGCTACGTCGGCGCCTT
Organism: uncultured Acetobacteraceae bacterium; assembly: GCA_903924985.1. GTDB lineage: Bacteria > Pseudomonadota > Alphaproteobacteria > Acetobacterales > Acetobacteraceae > Rhodopila. The sequence goes on along the minus strand of CAIYDT010000208.1, from coordinate 238 downwards.
CCGGCGAACCGGACCGCGGCTAATCCGGCGAGACCAGCGAACATCAACGTGTAGCTACTCGGCTCGGGCACGTCGTAATGATAGAGCGTGACATTCAGTTTCCTGTTTACGCACTTTTCTCAGCCAGTTTTCTTGACTGATCGTTGTCCCGCTCAAACATAAATATCGGCCAGCTTGAGCAACCGGTATGGCATGGGCGTGGTGCGGACGCCTGCCCAGAGAAGCCGCGGCATCATAG
>CAIYDT010000207.1 GCA_903924985.1 uncultured Acetobacteraceae bacterium | reverse complement strand
TGGCAGATTCTGTCCGGGGCTGGAGAGTGGCGTCAGCACCCAATCTCTAAGCGATTCCAGATGGTTGTACCATGCCCGTTTCTGAATCCCTGCTATGCGGTGAATAAGATGGGCTAGACCGGATGGCATTGAGTGCCGCGACCATTTCGTGCTGCACATCCAGAGGACATCGCGCGAAGATCCAAGACAAACAAAGGAGGGCGTGATTGTTGTCGAGTATAGGGCTCCGCCGTTTGATTGCTTGCAACAGACTCTTGGTGACGTGGTTAATCACGTCGTCGAATTGCCGTTGAACGGCTTCATCGAGTGTATCGGGCAACTCGCCGTCTGTTCCGACCGGGTACACCGTTTTAGACAAACGTTCCCCCGATCCCGGTATCTCTACCCGGAAAGAGGCACGGATTGAATCGGCCAGGTTCTTGAGGCTCGACGGAACATCCGTTGTGAACGATTGCAGCACCGCGCGGATACCCGGGTGTCGCAGGGAACCATCCCAGAGGCCGACGTGCGCTGCATAATGCACGCGCTGAGGAACGACCGGGCGCGGACGCTCGAGTGAGGCAAGAATGTCTCCTTCCGAGCGCGGATCGACTGACAATGCGCCCCAGTCGAGATGGATTGGTGCGCGGCGCAGTGCATCCCAGTCAGGCGAGCTGATCGAAAGTTTTGCCCAGCCCTGTGCCGGCATCTGCCGAAGATGGATCTCCAGCCGCTCATCCCGCTCGGGCGCGGCCTGTGTCTGTGTCACCCAACGGCGGATCTCGCGAGGGCCCTTGCGGACGTAGAACTGCACATCAGCCATCCCAGCCGTCCAGACCATGCTGGTGATCGGAGCGGAGATGTATTCGCGGTTGCCTGGCACTATCGCGTTCGTTGGAACCAAGTCCTCGAATGTCGGCCCATTGCCGCGCATGACGATGAGAGAGATCTGGTCAAGGTGGTCGAGGTAGTGCGGAATGCCCCGCTCGATGCGTCGTGCGGCGAACAAAGCACCGCGGGCCGCGGTGTCGGAGTTCGCCACGATGACGGATCGACCGGCTCCGCTTGCGGTCAGCCCGTCGCCCAACCGGTCACGATGGCGGGCGGCCAACGGCGAGAGCAGCACGACAAGATCTGCATCGACGGAAACTTCTGCAATTGCTTCCGCCAAGTCCAACAGCACAAAGTCATGTGGTGTACGCAACATAAGCCAATTGCTGTTGATGCGGCGGACGATTTCTTCGCCGTACAAAGGCGCGTCTCGAAACAGCAGTTCGGCAGCCATCCTCGGTGTGTCGGTCCGCGTATCCCTCAGCACAGGATTGGCCGCTTCAACGGCCTCGACAGCCCGGGCCCGCAGGCCCACAAGCCCGAGCATGGGACAGCAGACATCGCCCGGCCCAGCCCGTTCCGGTGCAAGCCGATCCTGATGTTCGGCGAGGCGCCGCAGGACAAGATGCTGACGTTCGATCCCGTCAGCTCCATGGATCAGACAGGCGATCCGCATCCCATCCGCCGCCTCCGCCAGGCCGCCGCCCTCGAGCAGGCCAAGCACCAGTGCGACCGACCGCCAGAGTAAGACGGGTCGCGGTTCACGAGGGCCAGAGAGTGCGGCGAGTAGGCGCTTCTGCTGTGCCTCACCCATTCCTGCATGGTCGGGCATGCAGATGATCCGCTGGTCGGCTAACTGCGACAGCGCACGTGCGGCCGCAAGCATGTCTCCGTCGAAGCCGTGTCCGGTCGTGCCGGCCAGCAGGGCGGACCAGTGGTCAGCAAGGTTACGCCGCTTGCTTGCGGCGCCGATGTCACTCCAGCCCTGGCCGCGGCCGATAGGTGAGAGGATTGCCTGCGGCCCACCCACCAGAAGGTCGTCATCCTGGACAATAACCGACAGGATGCCGCCGTCGAGTGTGACCGGCGCCCCCGCCGGCGCGTCCGGATCCTCCGCCGACCAGTCCCGGCAGCTGTAATCTCGCCAGCCGTTGACATCGAGACCGACCGGGCGGCGCATCAGTCGGCCCCGCGCAGAACGTTGTGGACCAGCAGGTCACGCAGAAGCCCGATGCCGCTGCCGAGGGCCCTGCCGGAAGGTCCGATCGTCAGGCACGCAGCTTTGTCCGAACTCTCGCTTTGGGGACCGCCATCTGCGGCCACCGGCCGGATGGAAATCCCACCGCGCACGAATTCGTTCCTGCCTTCCGACAGCAGTGGCGTGATTGCGGCTATATCCTCCTTCTCCAACCCACCCTTCGCATGCCAGATCGGCCAAACCGCCCAGCGCAGGAGAAAGGTATTGTCCCCGACGGGGCCAAACCGTAGCCAGATCGGCGCACCAAACTTGTGCAGGGTGCGTCCGCTCGGAGTTCCGTAGGAGACTTCGACCGTCACATCCTGTTCCCGCAAGAAGAACACGGCCAGCGGGTTGACATGACGAAGCCAGCAGCCCTGTTCTTGCTCGTCGCGAAAGACGAGCGGCGAGGTCGCGATAAGGCGCGCTCCCGGGATCGACTGCAACGCCACCACGAGCGCAAGAGCGCAGAACTCCTCCCAGGACCGGGCCTGCCAGCGCCAGAGTTCGTCGAGTACGCGTTCCCGCCCGCGAAGCGTCATCCAGGCATCCCAGATCTTGCGGTAGTTGGCGTTGTTCTGCAGCACGAAGTTGGGCGTGGCATCGGCTTTGGCCTCGCCGACGCCGCGCTCCGCCAGATCCGCCTCCAATTGCCGGCAGCGCTTGCCGAACTTGCCGACGAGCAGTACCCGCCTGGAGTTGGTGACGGCGGGATGCTTGGCAACGTATTCGCGGGCGATTGTTGCCGCGAGCTGAGCATAGCTGCGTAGAACCCGGTTCTCCAGCGTGTCGAAGTTCTCTTCTCGTGCGATGGCGCTGATCTTTTGGCGGCTACCAGCGCGCTCGGCCATTGTTTCGCCGGGCTGACGGACCAACCAGCTCATCGCCCGACGGTCAATTTCTTGCACACGCGAGAGTGGGATCATTCGGAGTGTGCGGCGCAGGATGCGGCGGGGTGCGCGGTCTAGCAACTCGAGGGTCGCCAGCAGTTGGCGTGCCTGGCTGACGATGATGTCCATCTCCGGGTTCGCTGCCTGGTCGTCGGCCAGCCACAGTGCGGTCAGTCGCTCCCAGATGGTCGCCGGGTCGGCGATCGCTGATTCCACTTCGCGTAGCCGCGCCCAGACTGCCTTCACGCGATCGAGCAGGGCAATCGCCTCGCGTTGTCGATCGGTCGTGGGCTCCAGGCCCTCGGGTGGGCGGTCGGGAATCTCGTCAAAGACGAGCCGCACACTGCTGGCCCCCACGCCGACTGTCATGCCCGCGGAGGCGCGTAGAGGCACCGGCATGGCATACACTCGCCTGCCGTCTCCGAGGTTTTGAACTTCTTTGCCGCTGCCTATCCGGCCGTCGACAACCGGCCCACCCGGGATATCCGTGCATACCCGGATCGAGTCGGCGTGCCCTCGCGCAGGGTCAGGCTTGTCCGGGCGCAGGAAGCGATAGTCGCGCCCTTCTTTTCCGAGTCGGGCCCAAGGTCGGTGCCAGAGCTCGATCCCTGGCATTTGGCTCAAGCCTGCCCGCGGCTAAAGCCGCGCCAGCTGAACTGGCCATTGCTGCCCCCCTGGCGATCGACAGTGTGCTCCAGCATTTCTGCAAGGTGCCTGTCGCCGAGGTCCTCGCCGATCAGCTTGTTGAGGTCGTCAAACGGCTGCTCATGGCCCTCAATGGTCAGGCCACGTAGCTTCGGGAGGATGCGAAGCTCAATCTGATCAGCCAGCGGCAGGTCGACCGCCATACCCTTGTCGCGTGGATAGTTCGCCACATAGGCCAGCATCGCCTCGTTCAGTCGGTGGCCAAACGGGCGACCGCAGTCCTTCATGATCTGGGCAAGCTTGCCGATGACCCGTTCGACCTTGTCCCGCTCCCCGCCTGCAAGCTGGTCGGCCGGACGGATCCACTTTTGCCATTCCCGGAAGCTACGATACCGACCCATGGCAGCGGCGGGCTGGCCATCAACGGGCCGGGCAAACCGGTCGGGGGCCGCGAACTGCATCACGTTGCTCCGATCCAGTACCTTGTCTGACAGGGATTGCGTACTCTCGTCGTCATTCATCGTTCCAGCGAACAGCACGTTGTGGGATGGGAACAGACGGATCGGCCCTTCCGCCCGGCCGGGGATGTCGATCGGCAGGCACGCGCCGGACCGCCGCTCCGCGTTCGCAGCTTCGGCCAAGCGCGGGCGCACCTCAAGCCGACTGAGAAACTCGGAGAAATAATACTCAACGCGCGCGAGGTTCATCTCGTCCAGCAACACCAGCATCACCTCATCGCTGTGCGGGCGGTCCGACAGCCCGGAGGTGTTATATGGGTCCATATGGACGAGCGCCCTAGCCAGATCCGTCGCCCGATAGCGCTTTTCGATGTAGTTGTAGAAACCAAGTAAATCCTGCGGACTGTCCCAGCGCGGCTCGACGGAGATCTGCAGGAAATGCAGCCCCATGGCCTCAGCATAGCGGCGCGGCAGCAGACTTTTGCCGGTGCCCGAGACGCCGGCAAGCACCGTCATCTGCGACGTCTCGTTAATCTTGAGCGCCGTGTGGAAGGCGTAGAGAGTGCGCTGATCATAGCGCAGGCTCAGGCCAGCAAGGTGCACCGCGACGTCGTGCAGCGCTTCCCTCTCGAGCTGCGGCGGATACGCCGCCGAAGGGACGGAGACAAGACAGGGTGGCAGTTGCGCCAGATCAGCGGCAACGGTTGCGGGGTCAGGGCCGCCAGCGGTCACGCCGCTAGCATCACCCCGCAGGCGCGCGATGTTCTCTTCCAATGTAGCCTTTGTTGCCATCTGCTCTAGGCTCGCGCGCTCGGCCCTGAGCGTGCCGATCTCGTCCATGAGTTGCACGCGCTCCTGCCGCGGCCTTTCAAGCTCCGCGCCGCTGAGCAGGTCCTCGTGGGTCTTGCGCGCCACGTCGATCTCCCGGTTCAGTGCTTCGATCCGTGCAGCCAGAAAGGCGATCTCTTCGCGCGCGGCAAGCACCGACTCGCGCGTGACCTGAACCTCCGCGATCTCTTGTCCGAGCGCCTCCCGCTCGGTGCGCAGGCGGGCCAGCTCGTCGATCAGCCCCTTCGTCTCTTCCGGAAGCGTCTCACGGAGCTCTTTGTATCGGGCCTCCAGCGCATCGTTCCGCACGGCCAGGGCGGCGGTCTCCTCGCGGGCGGCGAACAGCGATTCTCGCACACCCCTGAGTTGCGAGATTTCCTTGTCGAGTACGGCCTTTTCGTTGACGAGTTCTACCAGTCTGGCGTGCAGCTCCTCGATCTCACCCGGCAGCGTCTCCCGGAGCGTCTTGTTCCGACCTTCCAGCTCGTCCGCATCCTTCTTCAACCGGTCAAGACGGTTCTGCGCCTCTGTGAGGTGGCCCGCCGTTTCTTGCAGTGCCAGCTTCACTTCATCGAGCTTTGCAGTCTCGACCGCGAAAGCCGCCGCCGCGTCGGCGGCGCGCTGCTTCATCGCCTCGATCTGCTGTTCGGCGCCGGCAAGGGCGTCTAGCTCGACGCGAAGGTTATCCCGCCGCTCGGTCAGTGCGGCGACTTCGGCGCCGATACGGTCGCGGTCGTGGATCCTCTGGTCGATCTCTCGCAGCAGGTCCTCGCGCTCCCGAATGCGCACCTCGATGGCCGCTGCGCGCTCCTTAAGGTCTTCGTAGCGTGTCGCATCGGGCTGGCGGGCCCGCCGCCGCTCGAAGCTCCAGATCACAGCGATAGCAAGAACGCCCAAGGCCACGGCGAGGACGATGACGGCCACGGCCCAGAAGGTCTGCCCGATCGGGATCAACGGCATCAGGGCTTCTCCCGCGTGCTAGGGACGGTGTTCGGCGGCGCCTGGGTGGCCTGTGGTGCGAGTGGGGCACCGGCGGCGTCACGGTCGTTCTGTAGGGTGTCTCGCCGGGCGCGCAGGCTGGGCAGGAGAGCCGCAAGGTTGGCGTGCTCCTGCTCCATCGCAGCGAGTTCGGCCCCCGCCTGGTGTGCCTCGGCTCTTACCTGCTCCATCTCGGCCCGCTTCTGACCAATAGCCTGGTTCAGATCCTTAAGAGTCTGCTCGAGCTGGTTACGCTGCCCCAGGTCTTGTTGCAGCTGGTCGCGCTGAGCCGTTAAATTATTGATGTTAGCGTGCAAAGCTGCTGACTCTGCTTGAGCCTTGGCCAACGTCGCACTCCCTTGAATAATGTTATTCTGCTGGCTTCCGATATCAGCGCGCAGGGTTGCCTGCTGCTTCTGGAGGTCGGTGATCTGCTGCATAGCGGCGCCAATTTGGGCCTGAAGGTTCTGCTGGCGTGCCTGATCCGCACGTGCCGCCATGAGCCGCTCCTGGGTGTTGTCGAACTCTTGTTGGGCAGCAAGTCGCTTCTTCTCTGCCTGGTCGGCAGCGGCCTGGGCGGCCAGGAGCCGGTCGCGAAGATCCTTCTCACGCTGCGGTCCGGCTGCGAGGAATGCCTGATGTTCGGACTGCGCGGCGGCTAGATCGACACGCGCTTTCTTTAGCCGTGTCTCTGCGGCTTCAGCGTCAGCTGTGGCTAGCCGTTGACGCTCATCCAGGCGCTGCAACGCGCTGTTTATGTCTGCGCGGCGCGCCTCTGCGCTCGTCTGATCGGCCTTAGCATGCGTCGCCGCGTCAAGGGCCGCATCCCTATCGCGCTGGGCCGTCTCGAGCGAACGTTGAGCTTCATCACGGCGTTGCACAGCGATCTGCGTCTTCGCCTCGGCGTCCCTAAGATTTTCGTTTGACTGGCGCAGGGCTGTCTCTGCCAGCTGCTTGTCGCGTTGCAGCCTACCGATTTCGCTTTGGAGTCCCGATTTTGTTGTTTCCAGCTGGGTGATTTGGCCCTGCATGGCCTGCAGTGCATCCCTGGCTGCGGCGCGGTCGTTGCCGGCGGCCCGGGAGTCAATTTGAGCCTTGTCGCGTGCGGCCTCGGCGTCGCGCTGCACACGGCGGGCCTCGTCACGGTCTGCGATCGCGGCATCCCTTTCGCGCTTGCGTTGATCGAGATCGCGCAGCTCGGTCCTCTGGCGCTCCATGGCTACGGTCTGCGCATCGATCTGTCGGGTCAAATCGGCCATTTGCGCTTCGGCGGCCGTGCTTCGCGCGATAGCCGCCTCAACCTTGCCGCGTTCGCCCGCAAGCTCCACCCGTTCGCGCGCGATGTCGCTACGCTGCGCGTCCACCACCTGCTGCTGGTTCAGCACCAGGCCAACCGCCACTAGGTTGAGTACCACCAGGAGCCCGCCAAGGGCGACGGCGCCCGCGCGGGCCGACAGCAGGCTGCCGCCCTTCGGCTCAGGTGCGGCCGAGGTCGCGTTCGATGACATCAAGGCACTCCTCCATGTTGTCGGCGAGTTCGTGCACCCAGAAACGGCAGACCCTCCAGCCAAGGGCAATCATCGCCCGGTCGCGCAAACGGTCGGACAGCTTTCGGTTGCCATCCGGATCCGCATGCCACCGGCGCCCATCAACCTCGACATCCAATCGGCGTCCCTCCGGGTCAAGGGCGAAGTCGAGATAGCGACCGGCCACCGGGTATTGCGGGATCGGGTCGAGCCCGCGCCCACGCATTGCCTCGAAAAGCCGGCGTTCCCATTCACTGTCGAATGTCTGACGCGGCTTCGGCGGCTGGGTGGTTCGTTCCGCCAGCCGGGCTAGAAGACCTATGCCACTGCGTCGCACGAAGGCTTTGTCACCGAAGACGAGGCATAGCGCCCGCGCCCGACTGATGGCGACATTCACCCGGCGCCGCTCGCGTCCATAGAAGCTGAGCGTCGCAGCATGGACGCCCTCGGCCACCACTAGCGAGAACAGGATCACGTCGGCCTCGCCGCCCTGGAACTTGTCGATCGTCGAGACGCGCAGGTTGATACGGGTCTGCTCGTGCTCAGTGAGAGCCGCCCGGATCCGGCGGGTCAGCAGGCCGACCTGGGAGTTGAAAGGTGACAGCACGCCTACGCTGCCGCTGAACCCCCGCTCGCGGATCATCTCAGTCAGTACCCCGACAACGGCGTCCGCTTCGGCATGGTTCACGCTTCCCCCATCCTCGCGCGTCGCTAGGCCAGAGACGTCATGCCATGCGATTCCGGGTTTGTAGCCGTCGGGCAGGCGGACGCTTCGTGGATCCTGGCTCGCTAGCAGGCGCCTTTCATAGAATTCTTCGTTGAGATAGGAGACGATGTCCGGCGCCGAGCGAAACTGATCGGCCAGGAAATGCCAATGCGCCGTCTCCCGCTGGCGGACGAAGGCGAAGAGCGAGTTGTTGCTCTGGGCCACCAAATGCCGGCCTACTCGCCCCAGACCGGCCGCGTCCATCAACGCGTGTTCCTGGCGCAGGGAAAGCCGCGGGATGAAGCCCAGTTGCATCGGGTCCCCCACGATTACCGCGGAACGGGCCCTGCCAAGCAGCGGCAAGGCCGAGGCGATGTCGCACTGACTGGCTTCGTCGAAGATGACATAGTCGAACAGTCCCGCGACAAGCGGCACCCGAGACGAGACTGACAAGGTGCTGATCGCCCATACTGGCCGATGTCGCAGGACGCATCGCGCATCCTCGGCCGTCAGCTGCGGCAGCCTCGTCCTGCTGTTGAATTCCAGCTCCTTCAGCCGCTGCGAGAGCGCTACCGCCTCCGGTCTGCTGGGCGTGGTACGCACGCGGGCGCTCGCGCGCAGAGCGGTCCGCACATCGGCGGCAAGGGCGTCAGCGATGGTATCCCATTCTGCCGCTTCTGGCGTCGGCGGCAGGGCGGCAATTTCGCGACGAAGACGTTCGGCCAGCTTAACAAGCCGTGCCGGAGTATCCGCGTCGGAACCGCCACGGCGAAGGACGAATCGGATGATGCGGGTCAGGATCGATACCCACCGGCTGCGCCCAGACAGGCTAGTCGGCAACGCGTCGTTCCAACGGCTGAGCTGTTCGGCGACCTCGGACAGGGCCACATTCAGTGCTGTCCGGCGTCCGGCAGTGCCGTTCAATTCATGGAATGCCCGGGCGCGCTCAAGTATGGCCTGTGTAGGATCCGCGACCGCAACACCATCAGCCATGGTTTCGCCGTCCGCCAAAGCACGCATTTGCGACAGAAAGCTTGTGTCCCGCTCACCCTCGCTGTCGCGGCCCCTGGTCAGGATCGGCGCGTCGTTGGCAAGCACTGCGAGTCGTCCCTCGACCTCGTCCAGCGCCTGGTGGTTCTTCGACGCCAGCAGAACACTGCCACCCGACAGCACAATGGAGGTCAGCAGCCCGAGGATGACCTCGCTCTTTCCGGTACCGGGCGGCCCCTGAATCAGGGTAATCGGCCCGGCAAGTGCAGTTGATGTAGCGGCATACTGGCGATCGGTCAGTGCCGTCGGACCAGAGGCGACCCGGGTCGTCGATACGGTGGTGCCGCGCGATGTAACCAGGTGACCCAGCGCCGTATGACGGACGACCTCCTCCGGCCAGGCCTGCATGGCTTCCAGATCGCGCTCCGCACCGCGGGTAAAGCGGTCGTCCGACGGCAGGAAGAAGCCGGCGGCGTTGCGGATTCCCTCCCCACTAAGGGTCATCTCGCCCGCAAGCTGTGCCGGCCGCAGCAGCGTGCCCCCTATCGTCGCCAGGCTGTTGCGCAGCCGGCCAGCGATATCTGCAAGATCACCGACATCACCATCCGGCAACAGGACGTCGACCAGCGCGTCCTTCTGCCAACGCGACCGGCTCACGACCATATCGAGCCAGAGCGGGTTGATCACGGGCTCGGATTCTGTCACCTCTACAATTAGGTGTGACGCCGTGACCCGGTAGGCGGCCGGTAGCAGCAGCCCAGGCACAAATGCCGGCACGTCCGACTGCACGAAGAGGGTAACCGGGTAGCCGACGCTGCAGACCGATTCCGGCCGCCGCATCAGGGCTTCGCAGAACGTGTCGGCGAGCGTATCGAGCGGAACATGCAGTTCACCCAGATTCCACCAGTTCCCGTCTGCGCGGAAGAGCTGCCAGGAGACGGCATGTTGGTCGGCACGCTCGTCTACCTTCCCCCGCGGGTCCTGCCGCTGGGTTGCAGCATAGTAGCGCAGCAAGGCCTGCCAATCCGCATCGGCGCTCTTGCCCCCGGCGGGTTCGGTCAAGGACAAGGATTCCCCCTGGGGGCGAGGCCTCGCGATGATTGCGGTGACAGCGGCCAGCACACGCTGTTCCTGTGCGTTTGTTGCTCGTGCTCGCGCGGCGGCTGAGCCCGGCGCCAGCGTGGACACCCCACGTCGGAACGCCGTAATCCGCCACCGACCCGGCTCGGCCATGGCGACCTCGCCATTATCGATCAAGGCCCCAAGAGACTGTAGGATGTCGTCGGCCGAAAAGCGGAGTCCTGCATTACGGAGACGCCATAGGAGTTGCTCGTTCGACAATCCGGCTGGGTGCAGCTCCAGTAAGCTCCTGACCGTCCTCAACAACATGCCGGGAACGATACGCGATCAGTCTGGATGAGGGCAATAGCGGCCGACAGAGCCAAGTAGGCCGTAGGCGCCGCTTGCATCGGCGTCTTAGGCTGTGGGCCCATCTTGACGTCCCCCGCGCGCTGCCGAGTGTTGGAGTGCCCCGCTTCCACCGAAGCCCCCATGAGCACCCAGATCAGCACGCTGTCGATTTGTGGACGAGATTTCAGCCGAAATTACAGACAGTGTTGGCTGTCGACCGACCCTGTGATTGAAGCATCTCTGCCCGCCGAAGCTTCGCAACGATCTCGTCCACCGTGTAGTGCTTTCTAGCCATCTTCAGACCCTCCAACTGGCAATGTGCCTTACCTCAGGGAGGACCATTTTCAGGGGGCAGGCCTCTGCGGACGGGGGCGTTCCGCCTGATCTTCCTCGTCTGCCATCCCATCACCCCTTACGCTCCGTCAGAACGACAGCTCACGATGCCGGGAACCGTTAGACATTGGCTATATGGATGAGCAGTCTGTCAAGGGGATGTCCCACCCAGGGGATGCCCCACCCAGGGGATGTCCCACCCAGGGGATGTCCCACCCAGGGGATGTCCCACCCAGGGGATGTCCCGCCCAGGATTCCCGAACAAACCGCTGGGCGGGTTGGACGGCGGTCGGATTTTCGGGTGAGTCGGCGGTTCTGGCTCAGTGCGGCATCGGCTTTGCCTTTCTTTCGGACAGGGCTGCACGGTAGGCGAGTCCGGGTTCGGGGCTGTGCAACCCTCGCGAGTCCCGTGCCTGGCGTGCGGACACGGGAAGGCGTTGCCTCCCGATCAGGTGGCTGGCGGCCGAACCCGGAACGCGTTGAGGCCGGCTGCGGTTGATCATCCGGACGGTCCGCACGCCAGCGCCCGGATGGCCTGACGGGCCGAGAGGATCAGGCCCAGTGCCTCGGCGCCCGCCCCCAGACGGATGATCAGCTTGCGTGCGTGGCTGACCCTCTTGATCTCCGCAGTTCCCAAGGACCGCGAGGGGCGGATGTCGAGTACTCGATATCGCGCCAACAATCCGACGATAGTGACGTCTGGCGGCGACGCCGCCTTGAACCTCCCTTGTGTCGTCAGTGGCTGGCGCCCAGCGTGTGGTTTCCATGAACTCAAGCAAATAAGGGACCCGCCATGCGAGCTTCGATCTTTTACTTGGCCATGACCGTCACCGTGATCGGCGTCAGTTCCCTCAGCGCCAGCGCACCCGCTGCCGCGCAGGACATGTCGGTCGAACGGATGCAAGAACTCAAAATCATGCCCGATCCGACCTTGACGCCGGGCGAGACGAACCCGGCGGTCACCCAGGACAACATCGCCGACACGATTTGCAATCGGGGTTGGAGCACCGGATCGATCCGCGACACCGAGTCGACGGCAGCCGAGAAGGCGAAGACGTATTCAACCTATCACATTCCCCACCCCGCCAATAACACGGGGCAGAACCAAACCTGTGAACTCGACCATCTGATCAGCCTGGAAAACGGCGGCGGCGACGGGCTAGATAACATCTGGCCGGAGTGCGGGCCGGCGGGCGTCACGTTGGCGCAACGCTGGTTTAAGAAAAAGGATATGGTTGAGAATTTCGTCCACAATGGCATCTGCCTCGACGTGCCCAATGCCAAATTCTCGTCGGGGCGGAAGCCGTCAAAGTCCCTGTCGCTGGCCGAGGGGCAGGCGATCCTCCGGGACAACTGGTACACTTGCTATCAGGCGATGGTGGCGGGGGGCGACTGTAACTGAGTGGCGCGGGGCGATGCGCGCTATGTCATTGGTGTGATCGTCGCCACTCCCCGATCATCCCGGGCGTGACGTCCCCAGGGTAACAAATGGGCGACGCACCGCCAGGACTGTACGACCGCCTGATGAAGGACTTCAACGCTCTGCACGAGCGCATCTACCAGACGCACAAGGATCATCGCCACAGATGGTGATGCTGGCGCGCGTGAATATGGCGCTGCTCGGTGCGCCCAGGCGGAGACGAGAAGCAAGGGGTTGCGGCCCTTGCACCAGAGCATCGCCGAACAGGGACAATGGCTGAAAAGCGTCGTGACGGGCTATCTGGCCTATCATGCCGTGCCGACAAACGCGCGGGGTATCTCGGCATTCCGGTATCATGTGAACTGTGTGTGGCTGAAGTCGCTCCGGCGGCGCAGTCAGCGGCAGAATATGCCGTGGGAACGCATGAACTGGATCATCGACGCTTGGATACCGCCCGCAGTCGTCCGCCACCCCTGGCCTAATCAACGCTTCGACGTCAAACATCCGAGGCAAGAGCCGAGTGCGTTAGCAGCGCACGCTCGGATCTGTGCGGGGGGCGTGGCGTGAGCTGCGTCCCTACCGCGACTTGGAGTGGGTATCGGCTACGAAAGCAGCAGAGGCCTCGGGTCAGCACGGCGATGCCAAGCTCGCGAAGCGTCTAATCCAGTGCGACCGCACCGAGATCGGTCAGGCTGAAGCCGGGTCGGCCATGGTTGCTAAACGCTGGGCTCGACCGGATGCCAGCGCGACAGCGCGGCCTGGATGGCATGCTGAAACGGCTCCCGGCCTGGCGCGCATCGCTGCTCCCCCAACTGGCCGAGTTCTCGCAAGGCCCATTCGACCGATCCGATCTGGCGCGAAGCCGCGAGAAGATGCTTCACGGCGTCGTCGACTTCCGACACGCTCGGGTCATAGCCCCCGCCATCGAGCAGGCTCGAGAGAGCGAGCAGCGCGACGGTGGCGGCGAATTTCGGCTCCTTGCCGCAGAAATCCCGGGCCGCCCGCACCAGCGTCGACGGGTCAGCGCCATGTGTGGCGGCACACTCGACAGCGATGTCGAGAAACCCGGAATCTTTCGCGGCCGCAAACCATTTGCCCTTGTCGCCGCGGGTTTCGATCAGATCCTGGAGCATCCGGCGGTGGTCCCGGTCCGGATATGTGCGGACCAGAGAGCGGTAGACCGATAGGTTCGTCGCGCCGCTGGCAGCACGCAGTCCATAACGTCGATAGGCCTCATCCGGGTGGCCATGGTCGATCAATAGCTTCTCACAAAACCGGTCGATGGACGTTTCGGAGAAGCCGGGGTTCGTGACGCTGCGGGCGGCTTCGGCGTACGCGATCGCGGCTTCCCACAACCCCTGGCGGACCAGAGCCTCGGCGCCGAACCTGTGCCAGGACCAAAACTTCATCCGCTGCGTTGCCAGCAGTTCTTGAAGTTCGTCGTAACGGCCGCCTTCCAGCAGACACGACAAGCAGATGGATGTTCCAATGACATGCTGGAAGGTTTGGTGGTCGGCCCAGGCGCGCCCCACCATTTCGATCATTCGGTCGGCATATTCGTCGATCAGGTCCGGGTATTGGGCGATCTCGCCCCAGCGATCTTCGATCGGCGCCAGATATTCGACGCCGTCGTTTTGCACCGCCTCGAACAACCTTTCGAGCCACTTGCTTTTGGTCGCGTGGTCCGCCGGCGCCGCGATCAGGATCGGGACCAGCTCGTTCAACGTGCGAAAGACCGTCGCGCCAAGGGCGCCTGATGAGGTGTCAATGCCCTGGAACGCCGGCCAGATGCGCTCCATCAGCGACACGACGCCGTCTCCAGCCGCGGCAGGATCGGATTTCGCGACGGTTTTGATCTCGGAGGCAGCTTCCTTGAGCCGGCTGATCGCGAGATTCGACCCGCGCCAGCCATAGGCGTTGGTGCGAAACTTCGTCTTGAACTGCCACTTGCGATCTGACGCCATCGGTCTTGCACGGTATTTTCAAGGTCACCCTGATTTAGCCGCCCGACGAAGACCGACGAGCTGCCTACCAAGGTTTGGACTCGCAACGCTGGGACCGGTCGGGATCCATGCAAGGCCGGATCGATGCTCGACGTCCCGCATTATAACCCGGCCTCATAGACGCCGGCGTCCCTGGCGCAGCCCGCGAGGGATAGAACGAATATGGCAGTCGGGATGATTTTCAGGCTCGAAGCCTGCGCCCGTTTCGCAAGCCCCACGTGCCTCTGAGTTGACGATCTATTGCCCGACAACAAGCTTTAGTTGTCACACAACCCATTGAAATATAACGATAGCCATCTTCTCTGCACGAATATCGCTCGCATGGATGCCTCCCGGACGGCTGAACCTGACGGTCCAGGGAGTATAGTCCGGCGCCTTCCGTCCGGCTATCGCTTCCACGCCCGTGCCGCGGCAGGTGACGTACCACCTTACCCCCCGTATATCCTGTCGCCAAACACAAGCACCGGAGAGACCCGCGCATGGCCTTGGACCGTACCCGCAAGCCCTCGATCGCCCCACGCCATGGCGGCCGTGTCCTCGCCGACGCGCTGGTGGCGCAAGGCATCGACCATGTTTTCGAGGTTCCGGGGGAAAGCTTCCTCGACGCGCTCGACGGTCTGTACGACGTCCATTCCAGGCTGAAGCTCGTTACCTGCCGCTTCGAAGCCGGCGCGGTGAACATGGCCGAGGCCTACGGCAAGCTCACCGGCCGCCCCGCCGCCGCCTTCGTGACACGCGGACCCGGTGCCTGCCATGGCGCCATCGGGGTGCATGTCGCCTTCCAGGACTCGACCCCGATGCTGCTGTTCGTGGGCCAAATCCCGCATGAGGACACCGGCCGCGACGCCTTCCAGGAAGTCGATTACCGCCAGATGTTCGCCCCGCTGGCGAAATGGGTCACCCAGATCGACCACGCCAAACGCATCCCCGAGGTCGTGGCGCACGCCGTTGACGTCGCTACCTCCGGCCGGCCCGGACCGGTGGTGATCGCGCTGTCGGAGGAAATGCAGCGCCACTTTGTCGATGTCCCCGACCTGCCGCGCGCACCCACCAGCGTCGCCTTCCCCGATCCGGCCGCGCTGAAGCAAATGCGGGAGATGATCGTCAAAGCCAAAAAACCCATCGCGCTGGTTGGCGGCTCCTGCTGGTCCCCCACAGGCCGGCAGGCGCTGCACGAATTCCTGACCCGCAACCGCCTGCCGGTCGCCACCGGCTTCCGTCGCCAGGCGCATTTCGATGGCACCGATGAGCATTTCGTCGGCGACCTCGGGGTTGGTTCCGATCCCGGTCTGATCGACAAGGTGAAGGAGGCCGATCTCATCATAGCCATCGGCAGCCGCCTCGGCGACGCAGTCACCCAAGGTTACACGCTGCTGGACATGGCCGGCGCCACCCCGATCATCCAGATCCTCCCTGACGGCGCCGATATCGGCCGCGTCTTCCGTCCCGCACTCGGTATCGTTTCCGATCTGAACGCCTTCGCCATCGCGGCCGCCGCGCTGGACCCGATCGCCAAACCGGGCTGGACCGCCTGGACCAAGGATCTGCGCTCGCTGCGGGAGGCGCAGCGCGCCGTGCCGAATTATGACGGCGTGCTGAACCTCGGCACCGCCATGCGGGAGCTGGAAACCATGCTGGCTCCGGATGCCATCGTGACCACCGACGCGGGCAACTTCGCCGGCTGGGCAACGCGGTTCCTGAATTTCGGGGAAAACCAGCGTTACATCGGCCCGACCAACGGCGCGATGGGCTACTCCGTCCCCGCCGCCATTGGCGCCAAGATCGCCTTCCCCGACCGCATGGTGGTGGCCATGGTCGGTGACGGGGGCTTTATGATGACGGGGCAGGAACTCGCCACCGCCTTCCACCACGGCGTTGCCCCCATCGTGCTGGTGTTCAACAACCAGATGTACGGCACCATCCGCATGCACCAGGAGCGCCATCACCCCTATCGGGTGTCCGGCACCGCCCTGACCAACCCCGATTTCGCCAAATATATCGAGGCGTTCGGCGGCCATGGGGAGGTCGTCAGCGAAACGGCGCAGTTCGCCCCAGCGTTCCGTCGCGCGGTCGAAAGCGGCAAGCCGGCGCTGATCGAGTTGCGGGTGAACCCGGATCAGATCACCACCCGCATGACCATCGCCGACATGCGCGCCGGCAAGACCCCGCCCAAGCCCGCGCCCAAAGCCAAACGGGCGGTCGCGCCGAAGCATCCCAATCCCGCGCGTAAAACGCGGGGATAACGGCGGCCGCATGCCGGGTACCCCGGATGCCCTGATCGCTCAGGCGGCGGTGTATTACCGCGCCGGGGCATTCGACGCTGCCGCGCAATGCGGTTTGGCTATTGTCGCGCAGGCGCCCGAGCATTTCGACGCGCTGCACTTGTTGGGGGTGCTCTGCCTGAACCGGGGCCAGGCGGCCGATGCGGTCTGCTACCTGACCCGAGCGGCGCGTTTACAGCCAGACCATGAGCAAATGAATGTCAATCTCGGCAACGCCTGGTCGGCGTTGAAATTATTCCCGCGCGCGGAGGACGCCTCTCGGCAGCTGGTCGCGACCCATCCGCACAATCTCGATGCATGGAACAATCTTGGCTTCGCGTTGGGGCAGCAGCATCGGGACGAAGAGGCGATCGCGGTTCTCCGAACCGCACTCGCCTATAAACCCGACTTTGCGCCCGCCTCTTTCAATATGGGGAAATCGCTAACGGCATTGGGGCGGTTGGACGAAGCCGTCGCGGCGTTCCGAACGGCCTTGCGCTTCGCACCCCCCGACACATCAGCGGAACGGATCGGCGATATCATCAGCGAACTCGGGCGTGTGTTGGTCGAACTCGACCGGCCGGAGGAAGCCTTGGCGCTGTTACAGGGGGAACTGGCCCGCCATCCTGGGCTGCTCGACCTCGTTTGGAATATGAGCTTGTTGCACCTGCAACTGGGCGATTACACATCCGGCTGGCGGGGTTACGAAAGCCGCTGGCAGGTCAAAGATCATGACAAACCGCGTCCGGACGCGACGATCCCCGACATCGCGGCGATAGCAGGCAAACGCATCCTGGTAACGGGCGAGCAAGGGCGCGGCGATGTCATCCAGTTCGTCCGGTATGCCCCGTTGTTGGCTGAACGCGGCGCCAGTGTATATCTGGGCGTCTATGACGATCTGATACCGCTGTTATCCGGCATGCCGGGAGTGGCGCGCGTTATGGGAGAAGATGAGCAGGAGCCAGCGTACGATATCGTGACGCCGTTGCTCAGCCTGCCGCTGGCTTTTGGGACTAAAGTAGAAACTATTCCCGCCGGCGTGCCATATTTGCGGGCCGATCCGGATCGGGTGGTCAAATGGAAATTGCGACTGGGCACCGAACGGGGGCCGCGGGTCGGCCTGACCTGGTCCAGCGGGAACCCCGGCGCGACGCGGGCCACGAGGCTGGAGGCCATGCGCCCTTTACTGAGCTGCGCCAATGTGTCGTTTCACGCTCTACAAAAAGAGCTGAACTCCACGGATTTGGAGTTTTTGCGCCGAGGCGGCCGGGTTCAGGATCATCGTGCGGCCCTCACCGACTACGCGGAAACCGCGGCCCTGATCGAGGCGCTGGACCTGGTTGTCACGATCGATACCGGCGTCGCGCATTTAGCGGGCGCCCTGGGAAAACCGGTCTGGATCATGCTGCCATACGTCGCCGAATGGCGCTGGCTGCGCCACCGCGAAGACAGCCCCTGGTACCCAACCGCTCGGCTGTTCCGTCAAGCCGCACCGGGGGATTGGGATGGACTGGCAGCCCGTGTCGCGGTAGCGCTGATGGAGCGGTATTCGTTAGCCCCGATTGCGCTTGAGCCGAGCACCCGGGCGTAGTCCGAGGCCGCTTTCCTTGGCGAGGCTCGACCGAAGCTTGGCATAGTCCGCCGAAACCATGGGATAATCGCTCGGCAGGCCCCACTTGGCGCGGTACTGGTCCGGCGTCAGGCCATGCACAGTGATCAAATGCCGTTTGAGCATCTTCATGGTCAGCCCATCTTCCAGGCAGACCAAATGATCCTCCGCCGGGGCATGGGATTTGGCGGTGGAATGCGGGACGGCATGATTATGGGTCGGCGCGGCTTCCTGGGGCGGTGGGGCAGAGGCGCCGATATCCACCAGCGTGTCGTAGATATCCTTGATAAGCCCAGGTAGTGCTTTGGTAGGTGTATCATTGTGGCCGACATGGGCACTGACGATGTTCACCGCTAGCGCCAGCATCTGATTATGGGGTTGATTTAGTTGCACGGGCTGCTCCAAAGAGTGAGACATATGTGGTTTTTTCTACATAGCCTTATCCCCGTGGGCTCTGTCAATAGTTATGTAACCCCGATGTGGCGATCGCGTGCGATCTGACGCTCGTTTAAACGTTCCTCCGGCTGATCCCGTTTCTGCCACGGTACGCACCGAGGCAAGGTTCGGTGGCCGAATAGGAAAACAAGGTGGACCCATGCCTGGAGCGGCCAGCTTGCCGTCACGACCGACCACTATCCGCACGTTCATGAGCCGCATGAAACCGTTCCGGCCTGCCTGGGCGACAACGGCGGTGATGGCGCGTGTTGCATACGGACGTATTAAAGATTGGTTGAGCCCATAAATCTGCGCGGCGTTATCACTTTATTCATCTTTGCCCGTCACACTCGGGGGCATGAACAAAATATCCCCTCAGGCGGGCATCGTCCGCGTTAATACATTCGCATTCTCCGGCATCGACGCCGTTCCGGTCGAGGTGCAGGTACAGGTCACCCCCGGCACTCCGGCGCTGGTCCTGGTTGGGTTGCCGGACAAAGCGGTCTTCGAGGCCAAGGAGCGCGTGCGCGCCGCCTTCGCCGCGATCGGGTTGTCGCTGCCACCCAGGCGGGTGCTGATCAACCTGCGGCCCGCGGATATCCTGAAAGAAGGATCGCACTTCGATCTGCCACTGGCGCTGGCGATCCTCGCCGCGATGAACGTGCTGCCACGCGATGAGATCGCCGGTTACGCGGCACTGGGGGAGCTGTCGCTGGATGGAACGCTCTGCCCTGTCGCCGGAATATTGCCGGCCGCGATGGCGGCGTCGGCCCGCGATCTGGGCCTGATCTGCCCCGCCAGCCAGGGCGGGGAGGCCGCTTGGGCCGGCCGAATCGAGGTTTTGGCACCGCGCGACCTTCTGTCGGTCATCAACCATTTCCGCGGCACCCAGGTGCTGACCCCACCGGAAACCGCAGGCATCGCGGATGCCATCCGCGGCCCAGACATGAGCGACGTCAAAGGTATGGAAAGCGCCAGGCGCGCGGTGGAGATTGCCGCCGCCGGCGGTCACAACCTCCTGCTGATCGGACCACCCGGCGCCGGCAAGTCCATGCTCGCCGCTCGCATGCCGGGGCTGCTGCCGGACCTGGAGCCCGGCGCGGCGCTGGAGGTCAGCATGATCCACAGCGTCGCCGGTCTGTTGGATGGGGGACGGTTGGTGATGCGCCCGCCCTTCCGCGAACCGCACCACTCCGCGTCGCAGGCGGCGCTGACCGGCGGCGGGCAGCGCGCCAAACCCGGGGAGGTGTCGTTGGCACACCGGGGCGTGCTGTTCCTGGACGAACTCCCGGAGTTCCCCCGCCAGGCGCTGGAGGCGCTCCGCCAGCCCATGGAGTCCGGCCGAACCACAGTCTCCCGAGCGTCCGCCCACATTACGTATCCCGCGCGGTTTCAGCTGATCGCGGCGATGAACCCTTGCCGTTGTGGCTATCTGGGAGATGGATCGCGCGAATGCGGCCGAGCGCCGCGTTGCGGGGAGGATTATCAGAACCGCATCAGCGGCCCGGTGATTGACCGCATCGACCTGACCGTCGCGGTGCAACCGGCCACGGCCGCCGAAATGGCCCACGCGCCGCCGGGCGAGCCCTCCATCGCCATCGCGGAGCGGGTGGCTCGGGCGCGGGTGGTGCAGGTGGCGCGGTATGGGGCGGATGGGCCGGCGAGCAACGCCGAGGCCGACAGCCGGGACATCCGATTGGCGCCGGATGCACAGAAGCTGCTGGAACAGGCGATGGAAAAGCTGCGCCTGTCGCCGCGTGGCTACACCCGCATCATGCGTGTCGCCCGCACCATCGCCGATCTGGCGGGGGTGGAGGTTGTCGGCCGGGTGCATGTCGCCGAGGCTTTGGCATTCCGCCACCGTACGCCTGGGCGGGGATAGGTGGCCGGGAAGCTCAATAAGAAGGTTCTTTGCGTCATCGACGAGCATGGGACCGTATTCCACGCGCTGCACGTTATTTACGTGACGCCCCGCGCGGTTCACGTTAGCGTTTAGCGGTCAACAAGCAAAGCGACGGCTGGAATAACCCGGCCGCACCAGGGAGGTTAAAATATGTCAACACAACGGGACGTTTCTCGCCGTACCATATTGGCCGGTTCCGCCGGGCTGCTCGCGGCACCGGCGATCATTGGGCGCGCCTATGCGGCGACGCGCGGTGTGACGGACACGCAAATCACCTTCGGCACCATGACCGATCTGTCCGGCGTTACCGCCGTGCAGGGGGTGAACAACGCCAACGCCATGCGCATGATCTTCGACGAAGCGAACGCCAAGGGTGGCATCCATGGGCGTAAGCTCAACTGGGTGCTGGAGGACATGGAATACATCGTCCCCAAGGCGGTGCAGGCCATGAACAAGCTGGTAAACCGCGACAACGTGTTCTTCACGGTCGGCAATGGTGGGACGCCCCACAACGATGCCGTGTTTCCGCTGATGATCGAAAAGCAGGTGCCGAATGTATTCCCGCTGACCTGTGCTCGGTCCATGTACGAACCGCTCAGCCGCTATAAGTACGGTCAATTCTCGTCGTACTACGATCAGATCCGAGCAGCGGTGAAGTATTTTGTGGATAAGCACGGCACGAAGACGATCGGGATCATGTATCAGGACACCGATTTCGGGAAGGACAATCTGGCCGGGGCCGTGGCGCAGACCGAGGCGATGGGCCTGAAACTCGCCGCCGTCACCGCGCACCGCCCGACCGATACCGACTTCAACGCCGCCATCGCGAAGTTGCAGGATGCCAAGTGCGACCTGGTCATCATGGGTACCATCGTGAAGGACACGACCATTATCCTTCAAACGGCCCGTAAGACCGGGTTCAACCCGATCTTTTGCGGCAACTTCGCGTCCTACTCGACCGCCGTGGCCGAGGCGCCTGGCGAACCGGCCGAGGGGTTCTATTCCATGGCGCCGGCCCTATACCGCTATCCCGACGACCCAACCCCGGCCATCCACGACCTCTGCACCGCCTATAAGAAGCGCTTCGGTATCGACATCAACTACCTTGGGGAAGCCGGGATTACCTGCGCCGCCTTCACCGTCGCGGTGCTGGAGAAAGCCGGTAAGGACCTGACCCTCGACAGCTTCGTGAATGCGCTGGAAAGCATGAAGGACTGGCAGGACATCTTCGGCGGTCCGAAGCTGTCCATGAGCCCCACCAGCCACCACGCCTCCAGCCAGTCGTTCCTGTCGGTGGTGAAGAAGACCCGCTGGACTCCGGTGCTGGAGACGCCGCTCAGCTTCTGAGCATCGGCCCCTCGCCGGCGACGGCGGGGGGCATTACTGCTTCTTTTCGTAGGTCATCAGCTCGCCGAACGGTTCCCAGTGCTCGCCCACGAAACGCTCGAACTGGAGCGATTTCATCGGCGCGAAGTCCTTTGGGCCGGTGTTGATCAGCAGGCCTTTCATCAGCATCGGTATGCGGAAGTTCTTCAGGCTGGCGGCCTGACGCATGACATTCTCCCGCGTCAGCTCGTCGCCGCAGCGGCGTAGTGCCTCGACCACCAGCCACCCCTCGGCCCAGCCGACGACGTTGGCGGCTTCAGCGGGATTGGCGTTCGGGAGGTATGCGTCGAACCACGCCTTCCAGGTCTTGTATTCTGGATCGTCGGCCAGGCGGGGGTCGGTTGGATCCATTTTGTAGTCGGCCGTGATAATGCCCTGGCTGTTCTCGACCCCCGCTGGCTTCATCACCGCGCCGATGGAGGCGCCGATGTTCACGAGGTAATGCGCCGGTTTCCAGCCGATCTCCCCCGCTTTCTTGATCGCCTGGGCGGCGAATTTCGGGGTGGTAATGTTGATGAAGACGTTGGCCTCGGTCCGTTTTAGTTGCAGCATTTGCGAGTCGACGGTGGGGTCCGTCACCTCATAGGTGGCTATCTCCGCGATTAGCTTCTTATTCTCCGCGCCGAGGCCTTCCAGCACGCCATTGAGATAGTCCTCCCCCACGTCGTCGTTCTGACGCAGGATGGCAATTTTCGGCTCTTTGACGTTCGCCAGGATGTGCCGGGCGTACAGATATCCCTCTACGTGATAGCTGGGATTGAACCCCATCGACCACGGGAAGTGTTCGGCGTCGTCCCAGCGGGAGGCACCCGATCCGATGAACAACGTCGGCACCTTCTTCTGGTTGAGGTATTTCTGGATCGCGATGTTAGGCGCCGTTCCGAGGGGCGCCGCGACGGCGAAAACCTGATCGCGTTCGACCAGTTGGCGGGTCAGTTCGACCGTTTTCGGCGGGCTGTAGCCGTCGTCGAGCGACAGGAACACGATCTTGCGCCCGTTTACCCCGCCCTGGTCGTTGATGAAGCGGTAATACGCGGCCTCGGCTCGGCCGTTCTGTCCGTAGGCCGAGGCGTTGCCGCTATATGGGTTGGTATTCCCGATTCGGATTTCCGTATCGGTTACCCCCGGTCCGTACTGTTTCTCTGCCCGAGCATCCGACGCGTTCAACGCCAGAAGCAGGATAGCGGTCGCAAGTGTCCAACGCATGGCAACATCCTCCCTGAGGAACCCCCGTTTATCCGGGGTGTCAGGGGAGTATGCCGTCAGTGCGTGCCCTCAGGCCAGATTATTCCGCGGCGGCGGCGTCCGGCATGCCCAGTTCCAACAAGCGCGGCGCGACTTCCTTGCCGAACAGCGAGATATTCGACATCGCGTCCTGGTGGCTGAGGAACCCGCCCTGGCCGAAAAACAGCAGATGCCCGACGCCGCCCATCCGGGCGTTGAAGGCCTTCAGCTGGTTGAAGACGTCGTCCGGGGTGCCGGCGAACACGGTTTCGGTGTCCATAAACTGCTCGACGGTGGCCTTGCGGTGGTCGATCTGCTCGCCATGGCGGTCGGTGACGATGCGGTTGGCGCGTGGGCCGTTCTTCAGGATCGCCACATTGGCGCCAAGGGAGTTGTAGCCGGGCGGGTTGGTGAAACCCTCGTAGACCAAAGGAGCGGTACGGACGTAATCGGCGATCTGGTCCGCTCGGCGTAGCCCTTCCTCCCGCGTGTGGCCGACGCCGATGATGGCGGCGTAGGCGAACCGGTCCGGGCCGGCTTCCCAGCCGAGTTCGCGGGCGCGCTTGCGGTAGGCTTCGTACATCGGCTTCGCGAGCCCGCCCGACAGCAGCGTGCCGACGACGTGGCCGCGTTCGGCGGCCAAGGCACCGGTTTCCACGCTCATGCCGGTCATCCACACCGGGGGGTGCGGTTGCTGGATGGGGCGCGGCCAAATGTTGACGTTACGGTAGTGGTAGTATTCACCCTCCCAGCTGAACGGGCCGGTATGGGTGGACAGGGCCTTGAGGATCAGGTCGTGCGCTTCCCAATAGCGGCGCATCAGGCGGGCGGGGTTGGCGTTGGCGGGCGCGATTTCGTAGGGTGCGCCTTTGACCAGACCCATTTCCAGGCGACCGCCTGAGAGGCAATCCAGCCACGCCATTTCCTC
The DNA here is from genome assembly GCA_903924985.1 of uncultured Acetobacteraceae bacterium. GTDB lineage: Bacteria > Pseudomonadota > Alphaproteobacteria > Acetobacterales > Acetobacteraceae > Rhodopila. The sequence continues at coordinate 25,899 of CAIYDT010000207.1, read as the reverse complement.
GGCCACGCGCACCGGGTCGGGGCGGTTGGCGATCGGGTTGCCCAGGGTGAGCAGGCGGGATTTCTTGGTTTCGCGCGCGATTACCGCCAGCGCCATGGGGACGGAGACCGTCATGCAGGTGGCGGTGCTGTGGTGCTCGTTCACCATGATGTCGATGCCGACCTCGTCGCACAGCCGGAACTCGTCCAGATAGCGGTTCAGCAGCTTGCCGGCCTCGACGGGGTCGAGGGCTTCGTTGGGGAAGTTCACCCGCAGGGAGCCTCGCTCGATGCCTTCCTTCCACGCCGGGTGGTAGGCCATTTCGGAGAAATACCAGGTGCGCATGGTGTCGGCTCCTGTTCACAGTTTCGCGGAGAAAGCGGTGACGCGGGCGGCGAAGGCCTCCGGCTGTTCCCAATGCGGGTAGTGGCCGGCATGGGCGATGGTTTCGAGCGTGGCGCCGTCGATTTCCTCGCACCAGCCTTCGCCGTAGGCCGTCGACACAATCCCGTCGCTGTCGCCCCAGATCAGTTTGGTGGGGACGTCGATGCGGTGCAGCCAGCGGCGCAGACGGGGGTTGTGCATGTAGGGTTTCCAGCCGAACAGGGCGAGCGACTCGCGGCCCCGAGCGATGCCGGCGAGTTCGGTGTCGGGCAGCGCGGCGTAGTCGATTTCGCCGTTCGCCGGGTTGGCCCAGGCCTTCTCCATGAATGCGGAACGGGCGAGGGAGTGCATGTCGGCGATGTCGCGGTCGAGGTGGCCGCCGAGTTTGATGCCGAGGGGGGCGGACAGGATCAGCCCGGAGAGAGCGGCGGTGTTGCGCACCGCCATTTCGGCCGCGATCCAACCGCCGAAGCAGGCACCGACCAACAGCACGTCCTTCAAATCCATGGCTCTGATGAGGTCCATGTACAAATAAGCGATATCGTCCACCGTCCCGAACCAGTCGGGCAGCGACGAACCGCCGAAGCCTGGGTGGTTGGGGGCAATCACCCGATGGGTGCGCGCCAGGGCGTCGATCCAGGGGCGGTTGGGTTGCAGCCCCTCCCCGGGGTGCAGGAACAGCAGTGGCCGGCCGGCGCCGCGCTCCTCGATGTCCAGCGTGACGCGGGACACGGTGATGGACCGGCTCATGCGGCCGGGTCCTGGGGATTGGGTTTGTTGCCCATGGGGCGCCTCCTCCGTCGGGTTTGTTGCCGTGGAGTTTACGGTGTGGCGGGCGGAGGGCAATGGGTGCGGGCTCGGCGCATCGAAAGTCTATATTATAGTCATAAGACTTATATTAGTTCATAAATTGCTATCATAATGATCTAAGTGGGCAATTTGCGTCCGATCTAATTTTCCCCCTTGCGTAAATCCCGGACATCGGCTCATGCTGCGTTGCAGCAAAATAGACGTCAGCGCCAGATATGCTGATTTATAAGGCATAATACCACCTGGGGGGCAACCGAGACAACGCGAGTCGAGGAGCCATCATGCCAAACAAGACACCCAAGCTCACCCGCCGTGGCCTGCTGAAGGCCGCCGCGGTCACGACCGGAGCCGCAGCCGGATCCGGCGCCCTGACCGGCTTCCCCACCATCTGGGCGCAGAATATCAAGGATATCGTCCTGCGCCACGCCGGCCCGCCGGTCACCGCCATCCCCGCAATCGCGGAACAGGCCACCAAAGACCTGGGCTTCACAGTCACGATGCAGGCCACCGAACAGGCCGATCTGCTGAATCGCTTCATGTCGCAATCCACGTCCATGGACTGTGCCGACGTCAGCATCCCCTACCTCAAATATCTCGTCGGTCGGAATGTGCTGCAGGCCATCCCGCTGGCGAAGGCCACGCAGTGGGACAAGACCATCCCGCTATTCACCAAGAGCGAATACCCCGACGGCCGCAAAGCCCCGAAGCAGGGCACCGCGCCCTACACGGTACTCTACGCCACCGGCCCCGACGGCCAGAAATTCCACGACGGCCCGACCGAGTGGCTCACCGGCATGCCAACCGTCACCAACGCCGACACTCTTGGCATCCGCCCCGACCTGGTCGGGCGTCCCATCACCAGCTGGGCCGACCTGCTGGCGCCGGAGTTCCACGGCAAAGCCGCGCTGCAGGACCAGCCCAGCGTCGGCGTGATCGACGTCGCCTTGGCCCTCGAAGCTCGGGGTGACATCAAATACGGCAACAAAGGCAATATGACGAAGGAGGAGATCGACAAAACCATCACCACCATGATGGACATCAAGCGCGGCGGCCATTTCCGCTCATTCTGGACGTCGTTCGATCAATCCGTGAACCTGATGGCTTCCGGCGAAGTCGTTATCCAATCCATGTGGTCCCCCGCCGTCGCCGCCGTTCGGTCCCGCAACGTCGCCTGCACCTACCAGCCTTTGAAGGAAGGTTTCCGCGGCTGGGGCTACACCCTGGGCGTGATGAAACACGTGGAGGGCATCAAGCTCGACGCCTTCTACGAATATCTGAACTGGTACACCTCGGGATTCGAGGGCGCCTTCATCGCGCGTCAGGGCTACTACGCCGCGCAACCGGAAAATGCCCGCAAATACCTGACGCCAGCGGAGTGGGACTACTGGTACGGCGGCAAGCCCGCGGCCACCGACATCCTGAACCCCTTCGGCAAGCTGACGGAGAAAGCCGGCAACACCCGCGATGGCGGCGCCTTCTGGGACCGCTTGGGCAACATCGCCGTGTGGAACGCGGTGATGGACGAGGACCGGTATCTCACCCGCAAGTGGGCCGAATTCATCACGTCGTAAGGAGGCAAATTCCATGCAACTCGGTGTATTCATTCCCATCGGCAACAACGGCTGGCTGATCTCCACCACCTCGCCGCAGTACAAGCCCAGCTTCGATCTGAACAAGACCATCGTGCAGAAAGCCGAGGGGTTTGGCTTCGACTTCGCTTTGTCGATGATCAAGTTCCACGGCTTCGGCGGGCCGTCGCAGTTCTGGGATTACAATTTGGAGTCCTTCACGCTGATGTCGGGCCTGGCGGCGGTCACGAACCGCATCCAGCTGTTCGCGACATGCGCCGTGCTGACCATGCCGCCGCCCTTGGCGGCACGCATGGCGGTCACGATCGACAGCATTTCCCATGGGCGCTTCGGAGTGAACATCATCTCCGGCTGGCAGCGGCGGGAATACACCCAGATGGGTATCTGGCCGGGGTCGGAGCACTACAAGCGCCGCTATGACTACTGCGCTGAATACGTCACGATCATGAAGGAGTTGTGGGGTGCCGGCCATTCCGACTTCAAGGGCGATTTTTTCAAGATGGACGATTGCCGCTGCCTGCCGATGCCGACCGCGCAAATCCCCATCATCTGCGCCGCCCAAAGCGACGCCGGCACCATGTACGCGGCGAAATATGCCGACTACAATTTCTGTGCCAGCTTCGGGTACAACGCGCCGACCGGCGTCGCGACCAGCGTCGCCCGCCTGGTCGAGGCGAACAAAGTCACAGGCCGAGACTGCGGCGCCTTGATCCTGACCATGATCATCGCCGACGAAACCGACGAAGCCGCCAACGCGAAGTGGGAACACTACAAAGCCGGCACCGACATGGAAGCGCTTGCCTACCGCGACGAACAGGCACGCGACGACCCCACCACCGACATCTACGCGCAGCCCAACCGCCGCCACATCCTGGGCACGAACAAACTCCCCACCAACCAGGGCGTGCTGGTCGGCTCCTATGCCACGGTCGCTCGGATGTTGGACGAATTGTCCGAGGTGCCCGGCGTCCGCGGTGTCATGATGACGTTCGACGATTTCGTCATCGGGATGGAGCAATTCGGCACCCGCATCATGCCCTTGCTTCGGTGCCGCGAGACGTTGCGGGAGGCAGCCTGATGAGTAGCACGACAAGCCTCGGGCACATGGACGTGCCGGCGGTTCGGAAGCGTTTTCCGATGCCGATTTTTCGCCTGCCATCCTGGGCCGTATCCTGGCTTCAGGTTGGCCCGCTGATGCTGATTCTGTCGGTGCTGTTCGCGCTGCCGACGTTCCTTTTCCTGGTCGTCAGCTTCTTCGACTACGACCGCATCGGCATTTACCCCGCCTTCATCCTGGACAATTACCGCGATCTCCTGACCACCCCCTCCACTTGGCGGGTTTACGTCAGCTCCCTGAAATTCGCGGTGATCGTCTGGAGCATCACGCTGTTCCTCGGATTCAACATCGCCTATTTCCTTGTGTTCCACATCCGTAGCGGCATGCTGCGCACGGTGCTGTTCCTGGCCTGCGCCATCCCATTCTGGACCTCGGGCATCATACGTGCCATCGCCTGGATCCCCTTCCTCGGCCGCAATGGGGCCTTCAACCAGATCCTGATGGCGCTGGGGGTCACCAGTAAACCCCTGGAGTTTCTGCTGTTCTCCGACTTCGCCGTCATCGTCACCTATGTGCATCTATTCACCCTCCTGATGATCGGCCCGATCGCCAATTCCCTGGCGAAGATCGACCCCGCGCTGATCGAGGCCGCGCGCGATGCTGGCGCCTCCCGCTGGCACACGATGACCAACGTCATCATCCCGCTGTCCAAAACCGGCATCGCGCTGGGTTCGTTGCTGGTGTTCACTCAGGTGATGGGCGACTACTTCGTGGTGAAAACCATGAGCGGAGGCCAAAGCGCCTCCATTGTCTCGATGTTGTCCACCGAGATCACCGCCATGCAGTACCCGCCGGCATCCGCCAACGCGATGGTGCTGGTGGTGTTCGTTGCCATCATGGTGGCTTGCATGATGCGGGTGGTCGATGTCCGCAAGGAGTTGGTGAAATGATGGTCGGCGGTCCAAGCCGAGCGGGCGCGGTCACTGAAAAGCGGCCGTGGACGTTTTACGCGCTGGGGACATTGTTCGTGGCGTACATGGCCTTCCTGTATGGCCCGATGCTCGTGATCTACGTGCTGTCCTTCCAGGGGGAGAACGGAGGCGTCACCTTCCCGATGGTCGGCACCTCGCTGGTCTGGTTCGGCGACATCGTGAAGCCGGGTCAGATGGCCAACATCCCCGTGTCATTCTCGCGTTCCATCGCTCTTGCCTCCCTGGTCAGCCTCCTGACCGTGGTATTTTCCGTTGCGGCCGGCCTCGGCTTCCGCCGTCGCTTTCCGGGATCGGGCATTGTGTTTTACCTCGCCGTCGCCAGCCTGGTGATGCCCAGCCTGCTGGTGGGTTTCGGTATCGGCTTGGGCTTCCAGTTTCTGGGGCTGCAAACGAGCCTGTTTACGTCGGCCCTGGGCGCGCAACTCACCTGGACCTTGCCGTTCGGCATGTTCGCGATGTTCGCCGTGGTGAACCGCTTCAACCGGTCGTGGGAGGAAGCCGCCGCCGACCTCGGCGCCAGCGCCTTCCAGCGGTTGCGCTACGTCACACTGCCGATCCTGTTGCCGGGTATTCTCGGCGTGGCGATGGGGGCATTCACTCTGTCCTACGACGAATATGCCCGCACCACGCTGACCATCGGCCAGCACAATACCTTGCCGCTGGAGATTTACGCCCTGATCTCCTCGGCCACGTCACCCACTTTGTTCGCCATCGGCACGTTGACGACCGGCGGGTCGTTCCTGGCGATCGCCATCACCTTGCTTCTCGTTATGCGCATGCAGCGCCGGCGTTCGGCTGCTTCTCTGAAGGTTGGATAAAATGGATACGCGATTCGACGTCGAGCTGATTTTCGTCAGCAAGCGCTACGGCACCACCCTGGCCGTGGACGAGATTTCTCTCCGTATTCCAGCCGCCAGCTATTGCTGCCTGCTGGGCCCCTCCGGCTGCGGGAAGACCACCACGCTGCGCATGATCGCTGGGCACGAGGCGATTTCCTCCGGCGATATCCTGATTCGAGGACAGAATGTCTCGGAACTTGCCCCGGTCCGGCGCGGCACTGCGATGATGTTCCAGAGCTACGCGTTGTTCCCGCATTTGAGCTGCCTTGACAACGTCGCTTTCAGCCTGAAAATGCGCGGCGTCGGAAAAACCGAACGCCATGCCAAGGCGCGGGAATTTCTGGGTCTCGTGCAAATGGCGGATTTCGCGCAACGATTGCCGGCGCAACTCTCGGGTGGGCAGCAGCAGCGTGTGGCTCTGGCCCGGGCGCTGATCATGCGCCCACGGGTGCTGCTGCTGGATGAGCCGCTGTCGGCGCTGGACCCTTTCCTGCGCATCAAAGTGCGCGAGGAACTAAAACGCCTGCAACGTGAACTCGGCATCACCTTCATCCACGTCACCCACAGCCAGGATGAGGCCATGGCGATGGCCGACATGATGGTGGTCATGCAGGACGGCCATATCCGTCAGGCCGGCTCCCCGCGCGAGGTGTTCGAGCGCCCGGTCAGCCCCTTCATCGCCCGCTTTATCGGGAGCCATAATGTCCTCAATGGTCCCACCGGCATGATCGCCGTGCGCGCGGATCGCTGCCGCCTGGGGGAGGCTGGCGACGGGCCGTTCGTCACGGGGCGGGTGACCGCGGTGGAGTATCAGGGGGCGATGGTGCGCGTCGCGATGGCGACCGATCCGGGATCGGAGGCCGCTGCCTTGGTGCCCGACCACGAATTTTATGCCGAACCAGTGTCCCCCGGCGATCCCGCCACGCTGATCTGGGCGGAGCGGGATGCGCATGTGCTGATGGAGGCCTGACAGCGCGTTGACACTGGCGACGCGCGGTACCTAGCATCCCCCCAAGCAAATCCTTGGGGGGGCCTATCGTGTTACTAACGCGCCGACTGATTTTGGCCGCCGCCGTGTCGCTGCTGGCGACCACCGCGCGTGCCGAACCGCTGGAGCACCCGCATGTTATCCTCGGGGCCGGCGGGTTGTTCAGCCAGGTCGCCAAGGTGCCGCTGGTGATGGCGCGGGCCCTCGGGTATTTCAAAGACGAAGGCCTGGACGTCGAGTTCATCGATTTCGGATCCGGCGCCAAGGGCGCGCAGGCGCTGGTCGCGGGCAATACCGATTTCGTCTCCGGTGCCTATGAGCACACCATCGATTTGCAAGCCAAGGGTCTGTCGATGGTCGATGTCGTCGGCATGAGCCGCTACCCCGGCTACGTGCTGGTGGTGCCGAAAGCCAAGGCCGGAACGATCAAAACGGTGGCGGATTTGAAGGGCAAGGCCATCGGCGTCTCCGCCCCCGGCAGCGGCACGCAGGTGTTCGCGGTGCGGGCGCTGGAAAAGGCGGGGCTGAAAAAGGAAGATGCGTCCTATGTCGGCGTCGGCCTTGGCCCTACCGCGGTGGCGGCGGCGCGCGCCGGACAACTCGATGCACTGGTCACGCAGGACCCAGCGACCACGGAAATGTGGGACGATGTGGTGGTGTTGCTCGACTCGCGGGAGGCCGCGGGTACTGTCGCGGTCTACGGCGGCGATTACGTGCTGGATGGGCTTTACACCACCTGGGCCTTCGTCAACGCCAACCCCCGCACGACGCAGGCGGTGGTGAATGCCACGGTGCGGGCGATGCTTTGGCTGAATAAGACCCCGATCGATGAGATCGTCGCCAAGGTGCCGGCCGAATACGTCAAGGACAAGGACCGGTACCGCCGGATGCTAAGCGCCAATATGTCGGCGATGAATTTCGACGGGCGCATCACGCCAGTGGTGGCGCAAAACGCCTACCAGTCCATCCTGATGTTTCAGCCCAATCTGAAGGACGCCAAAATCGATCTGTCGAAAACCTACAACAACCAATTCATCGATGAGGCGATGAAGAAATTCAAATGACCTCGCCGGCCATCGCGTTACGCGACATTAGCTGCACGTTCCTGCCTTCCGGCAAGGGACGTGCGGCTTACACGGCCATCCGCGATGTTTCGCTGTCGGTGGCGGATGGGGAGTTCGTGTCCGTCGTCGGGCCGACCGGCTGCGGCAAGTCCACTTTGCTGAACGTGACGGCCGGTTTGTTGTCGCCCACCATCGGATCGGTGGAAATCTTCGGGGAACCCTTGCACGGCCTGAACCGCCGCGCCGGCTACATGTTCCAGGCCGAGGCTTTGATGCCTTGGCGCAACGCCATTCAGAACGTCATGGCGGGGCTGGAGGTGCGAGGCGTCGAACCCGCGGAAAGCCGCCGCCGAGCGACGGGGTGGCTGGAGCGTGTGGGCTTGGCGGGAAGAGGGGATGCGTATTTGCACCAGCTTTCCGGCGGTATGCGCAAGCGGGTGGCGCTGGCGCAAATCCTGATCCTGGAACCTCAGATTTTGCTGATGGACGAACCCTTTGGCGCGCTGGACGTGCAAACCCGGCAGTTGATGGAAAATGAGTTGCTGGCGCTGTGGTCCGCCAACCGCAAATCGGTGATCTTCATCACCCACGATCTGGAGGAAGCCATTTCCCTGTCCGACCGCGTGGTGGTGATGTCGGCCGGCCCGGCGTCCCGACCGATCGGGGAGTTTTCCATCGATCTGCCGCGACCTCGCGACGTCGCTGAAATTCGGCTGACCCCGGAATTCCTGCGCATCCACGCGGCGATCTGGGAAACCATGCGCGACGAAGTGCTGAAAGGGTACCGGCAGCATGAACGCGCGTAACGGCATGATGAATGTCTACCGGTTGCTGATGTTCGTAGCATCGATGTTGATCTGGCACGTTCTGACGCAAACCAAAATCCTGCCGCCGTTCTTCTTCGGCGAACCGCTGAAGGTCGCGGCGCAGATGTGGACCTGGTTTTCGTCGGGCAGCATCTATCCCCATCTGTGGATCACATTACTGGAGACGATGCTGGCCTTCATCGGCGGCACGCTCCTGGGTCTGGTCGCGGGCCTGTGGCTGGGTTTGCAACCCACGGCATCGGACCTGCTGTCGCCCTATCTCAAGGCCTTCAACTCCATGCCGCGCCTGATCCTGGCGCCGATCTTCGCGGTGTGGTTCGGCCTGGGCATCTGGTCGAAAGTGGCCCTCGGCATCAGCATCGTTTTCTTCCTGGTGTTCTTCAACGTGTTTCACGGCGTGCGGGAGGTGAACCCGGTGGTGCTGGCCAACGCCCGCATGATCGGTGCCAACAAACGGCAGTTGTTGCGGATGGTCTACCTCCCCTCGGCCATGACCTGGGTGTTCGCCAGCCTGCACAACGCGGTCGGCCAGGCCTTCGTCGGCGCGGTGATCGGGGAGTATCTTGGGTCGGTGAAGGGCATTGGGTATTTGATTCTGGAAGCCGAGGGCATTTTCGACATCGACGCCGTCATTGCCGGCATCCTGACGTTGACGGCGTTCGCCTTCGGTCTCGACATGATCGTATCGGCCGCCGAACGCCGGCTGCTGCGCTGGCAACCGAACTGACGGAGATTTTTGTATGAGCCTCGCTGGACGTACAGCCCTCATCACCGGCTCCATCGGCGGCATCGGCAACGCCACCGCTCGGGCACTCGCCAGGGACGGCTGCAAGGTGATGCTGCACGGGCTGGAACCGTTGGACGTCGCGGAAGCCGCGCGCGCCGCGCTGGCGACGGAAACCGGTGTGGAGGTCGGGCTGCACCGCGCCGATCTGGCGCAACCGGACCAGATCGAGGCGTTGGTGAAACACACCGAAACGACCCTGGGGCCGATCGACATCCTGGTGAACAACGCTGTGTTCCGGCATCTGTCCCCGGTCGAGGATTTCCCGCTGGAGGCCTGGTCGCAAGCCGTGGCCGTGAACCTGACCGCGCCGTTCATCCTGACCAAGTTGGTCATGGCCGGCATGAAGGCGCGCCGCTGGGGGCGGATCATCAACATGTCGTCGAATTACGGCACCACCGCCACCATCAACCGGGTGGATTATTGCGCAACGAAGGCAGGCATCCTCGGCCTGACCCGCGGCGTGGCATTGGAAGGATTACCGTTTGGCGTGACCTGCAACGCCATCTGCCCCGGCGCGACGTTGACGCCGAACGCCGAGCGCCAGTTGCAACAACGCATGGCGGCCAGCGGACTGTCGCGGGAGGAAACGGTGATCCAATTCCTGACCGAACGGCAGCCGTCCCGCCGCTTCATCGAGCCCGCCGACGTAGCGGAGCTGATCCACTTCCTGTGCGGCCACGCCGCTCGGGAAATGACCGGCACCCCGATTTCCATCGATGGCGGCTGGCTGGCGATCTGACATGGACGGCTTCCCCGAAGCCGAGGAACTGGAACGCGCCGCCGCCTGGCGCCTGCGCGAGGCGGACGAAGGCGACCAGGACAGCGCCGCGGCCGCGGAACGGTTGCAGGCCATTGCCGACGATTTGCGGGCGCATGGGACGACGCCTTTGGTCGCGGAATACCGGTGTATTTGCAACTGGCTGGCGGAGTCGGATGGCATTGAGGACTTCAACCATTTCGCGCACGAGTATCGCGTGGGGGTTGGGTTCGCGCATACTCCGGAGAACGGGGATGCATACATACGCGCTCTAATAAAGCTGTCGAAGGACGTCTTTGGTGAGGTGTGAAAAATAATCGCGTACCATGGTATTATTCTGCGTTTTGGTAACCTCTTGTTAAGAAATTCATGCTGGACTGTGTCCGCGCAACAGCAGTAGGGTTCCGACATGAACGCCGTTCCGTTCGACACTTTGAAGCTCGCCCGTGGGTTTGAAGCCGCCGGTATGTCACCGGCGATGGCCAACGGGTCGGCGGAGGCATTGGCCGGAGCCATGAAAGACGCCGATTGCGCCACCACAGCGGATGTCAGTTTGGTTCGGACCGAGCTGCAGGGGGAAATTGCGCAGTTTCGTACCGAGGTGATCGGCGAGTTCGCTAAGGTAAGGCTCGAGATCGGCGGGTTGCGCGCGGAGGTCAAGAGCGACATCGCCGCGTTGCGCGCGGAGGTCAAAGGCGACGTCGCCGCGTTGCGCGCGGAGGTCAAGGGCGACATCGCCGGGTTGCGCGCGGAGGTCAAAGGCGACGTCGCCGCGCTGAGCGCGGAGGTCAAGGGCGACATCGCCGTGTCACGCGCGGAGGCCAGAGGCGACATCGCCGAGCTGCGGTCGGAATCGAAACATAGCTTTGCCGGCCTCGGGGCCTCCATCGAACTGCTGCGCCGCGACATGGTGATCACCCTGGGCGGCATGATCTTCCTTGCCGCCGGGTTCGTGATCGCGGCGATGCGCTACCTGCCGTCGCACCCATAGGCGTGCCGGCTATTTTGTCAGCATATCCCGCAGCCCACGCAGCGCCAGATAATAACCCGCCACCCCGAACCCCGCGACAACCCCGCGACTCACCGCCACGGTATCCGACGCCGGGCCGCGCCGCATCGGGTTGGAGATGTGCATCTCGATCGTCGGGAACCGAATTTGCCCAATTGCCGCCGTCAGCGCCGGGTAGCCGCGCGAGAAACCGGCCGGGTTGAAGATCGCCGCATCGAAATCGCCATCGTTCGCCGCGTAGATCTTATTGACGACCTCGCCCTCGATATTGGAGTGAAAGATCTCGATCTCGACGCCGAGCTCCTTCGCGTAGGCGCGGATGTGGGCGTCGTATTCCGGCAGGGTCATGGTGCCGAAAATCTCGGTCTGAACCTTGCCGCGCATGTTCATGCCGGCGCCGTGGATCACCAGGATTTTCGTCATGTCGGTCTCCCCTGAGAGTGTATGGCGGAACCGTAGGGTCCTACCCCAGCAAGCGCAAGTTGCGCGACACCGACCTGGTGGTGGTGTGGTCCTCACCGAGTTGCTCGACATAGATGCGCAGCGACCATTGCAGCGCGGTGCGGGCGGAGAAATTGTCGCCCATGTCGCGCAGCACGCCGGCCAGGTTGTTCACGTCGCGCGCGACGTGGATGTGGTTATTGCCGAAATGCGCCTCGTCGATCGACAGTGCCCGCTCGAACGCATTGTGCGCCGCGTCGAGGTCGCCGATGTCGTGCAGCACGAGACCAAGGTGGTTTATGTCGGTGGCGGTGTCCGGGTGTTCGGCGCCCACCGTCAGGGTGTGGATGGCGATGGCGCGGCGCAGCAACGCCTGCGCGTCCTCCATCTCCCCCAATTCGTGCGTGATGCGGCCGAGGTCGCGTAGCGCGGTGGCGACGTCTGGGTCGTCCTCGCCGCGTTCGCGTTGCAGGTGTTCGAGGGCCAGCTCCATGGCGGCGCGTTGCTCGCGGAGTTCGGCGGTGGAAGCCATGGTGTGCAGTCCATTAACAAAGAATAACCGGACGGGGACCACGCCCCCGTCCGGCCAGTACGAAAGGCTTAGAGCTGCGAGGCGGCGTATTCGTAGTTCGCCAGATTATCCAGCCAGTTGGTCAGGAAGTCCGGGCGGCGGTTGCGGTAATCGATGTAGTAGGCATGTTCCCACACGTCGCAGACCAGCAGGGTCTTACCCTCGCCGGTCGCGAGCGGGCTGGAGGCGTTCGGCGACTTGGTGATCTTCAGCTTGCCGTCGTTGCCCAGCACCAGCCAGGCCCAGCCGGAGCCGAACTGCGTGATGCCCGCGTTCTTGAAATCTTCCTTGAACTTGGCGACGCTGCCGAAATCGGCGTTGATCTTCGCTTCCAGCTTGCCCGGAATGCCGCCGCCGTTGGGGTTGAGCGACAGCCAGTACAGGCTGTGGTTCAAATGCTGACCGGCATTGTTGAACAGCGGGCCGCCCGCGGCGGCGCTGCCCTTGATCAGGTCTTCCAGCGACTTGCCGGCGAGCGAGGCATCCGCCGCCACAAGGCCGTTCAGCGCCGTGACATAGGCCTGATGGTGCTTGCCATAATGGATGTCGAGGGTTTCCTCGCACATCCCCTTCGCGCCGAGGGCGGAGTTGGCATAGTTCAGTTTTGGCAGTTCGAAAGCCATTGAAATCCTCCGGGTGTTACGGGTACCGGCGCACTTGTAAGGCGCGCGCCGGGGCGGGGCAATCTCGCATGACACGGCGATCCGCGCCACCATGCGAGTCATGAACACTGAGATCGCAGAATTGGTGCGCCGGCACGACCCCGACCGGTTCCTGACCGCGCTGTTCGCCCCGCCCGACAAGCGGGACGCGCTGCTGGCACTGTTTGCCTTCAACCACGAGCTGGCGCGGGCGCGGGAAGTCGCCAGCGAACCGCACATGGCGCTGATCCGCCTGCAATGGTGGCGGGAGGTGGTGGAGGGCACACGCCGGCGGCACGAGGTCGCGACGCCGCTGTCGGATGCCATTGCCCAGGGCCTGCTGCTGCCATCCGATCTTTTGCCCATTGTCGAAGCTCGGGAGATCGAGGCCGATCCTTGCGTCGAGACGCTGGAGGACTGGCGCGCGTATTTGCTGGCCGGTGCGGGCGGTCTCGCGGTTGCAGCCGCTCGGTTGCTGGGCGCGCCGGACCCCGAGGCTTTGCGTCCCGTCGGCGCCGCCTACGGCGCGGCGGGTGTGTTGCGCAGCGTGCGAGTTCTGTCGCTGCAAGGCCGCTGCCTGCTGCCGGCGGACGTGCTGGCCGAGCATGGGTTGGTGCCGGAGGCCATCGTGGGCGGGGCGGAGGCTGGTCCCGTGCTGCGCCAATTGGCGGCGGAAGCGCGGGCGTTTCTGGAAGCCGCCCAGGGCATTCGGGTACCGAAGTCCGCGCGTGCCGCCGCACTGCCGGCGGTGCTGGCGCGTCGTGACCTGCGCCGCTGGCCGTTGGTTGCCGCGCCTCGGGGTTTCGGCGACCGGCTTGCTGTTGTGTTGGCGGGGGTTACGGGGTTGCTGTAGCGTGTCGGCCATGGCGGTGACGATCGTGCGCGCGTCTGCTTAACCGTTGCGGTGCTGAGTATGACCGAAGCCCTGTTCGATAGGTTTGTTCGATGATCCCCGCTTCCGAAGATTTCGACGGCACCTGGCCCTTCGCACCGCATTACTGCGAGGCGGCGGGATTCCGGCAGCATTACATCGATGAGGGCGCTGGACGGCCGGTCGTTCTGCTGCATGGGCAGCCCACCTGGGGCTATATCTGGCGGCGGTTCGTTGGGCCTCTGGCCGCGACGCACCGGGTGATCGTTCCGGATCATATGGGCTTCGGCAAGAGTGAGACGCCCGCGGACCGAACCTACACGTTGCGCACCCATGTGGAGAACCTGACCGCGCTGATCGACAGTCTGGACCTGCGGGACATCACGCTGGTCATGCAGGACTGGGGCGGCCCGATCGGGGTCGGCTACGCGGTGCGGAATCCGGAACGGGTGCATGGCGTGGTGCTGATGAACACCGTGTTCGGGTATGGCGTCGCGGGAAGGCGGGACCTCCCGAACCCGCTGGAAACACCGTGGTTCCGCTGGATCCGCGAAGGCATGGAATCCGGCCGCACCGAGGCGGTTCTTTCGCAGCTCGGCTCGACCATCCTCTCGGTCATGCAGATCGTCGGCCTGGAGCGGCTGGACCGCGTCGATCCTACCTTTATTCGTGCTTACGCGGCGCCGTTCCAAACGCCGGCCGATTGCCGGGGTGCGATCGACTTCCCGTTGGATCTGGCGCTCGGTCGCATCCGCGACTTCGTGCGCGAAGGGGCGGCGGGCGTGCCGGCGCTGCGCGACAAGCCGGCGATCATGATCGAGGGGATGCTGGACCGCGCGATCCCGGCGGCCTTGGCGATCGCGGATTTCAAGGGGATTTGGCCGAATGCGCCGGTGATCGAGGTGCCGGGCGCCGGCCATTACATCCAGGAGGACGCGCCGGAGGTGGTGGTGCCGGTGGTGCAGGGGTTCCTCGGTTTGGTGGGATAGGTTCGCTACCACACCGATGCGGCATCCCGGCGGCGGGGTTACGGCATTCAGAGAGTCACTGTCCGCCGCGCTAGCCCCGCCAGGACTTCCGGTCTAAACTTCCCAATGGGTATCCCGCCGGCCCCGGCGGACCGCGTTGCCGTCAGAGCAACCTTTGAAGGGAGTGTTCCAATGCCAGCCCAGACCTACGCCTTCACCACCGAGGACATCGAATACATCCGCCACGGCGACAAGCCGGTCATGCTGCGGGTCTATCGCCCCACCGGCGACGGCCCGTTTCCGATGATCGCCGACCTGCACGGCGGCGCCTGGAGCCGCAGCGATCTGTCCGATTGCGACGCGCGCGACCGCGTGCTGGCCGCCAGCGGCCTGGTCGTCGCGGCGATGAATTTTCGCCACGCCAACGACGGCTATCTGGCCTGCATGTCCGACATCAACTACGGGATCCGTTGGCTCAAGGCGAACGCCGCGCGCTTCGGCGGCGATGCCTCGAAGCTCGGCGTGTCAGGCACCTCGTCGGGCGGGCATCTGGCGATGCTGTCGTCGATGCGGCCGCACGATGCGCGTTACGAGTCCATTCCGCTGCCCGCCGGTTTGCCGGCCACGGACGCGACGGCGCAGGCGATCGTGATGCAGTGGCCGGTAATCAACCCGATCTCCCGCTACAACCATGCGCGCCGGCTGCGCGACAGCGCCAATCCGCCGGCGTGGATCGGCGATATTCCGGAACGTCAGGAAGGGTTCTGGGGCGGCGCGCCCGGCATGATCGAGGGCAACCCGATGTTGATCCTCGAAAGGGGTGAGAAGGTGGAGATGCCGCCGACCCTGTGGATCCAGGGCCAGCCCGACCAGACGCACGATTACCGCGACCCGGAATCACCGGTGGAGCTGAACGAACCGCTGCGTTTCGCGCACAACTACCGCAAGGCGGGCGGGTATCTGGAAACGTTGTATATCGACAACGCCACCAAGGTGTCCGAACTGTCGCACAACCCGACGGCGGCGTTCTTCCACCGTTTCCTGAAATAACTCGCGAAATCCCGCCACGACTTCTTCGTGGCGGGAAGTCCACCGAAAACAAGGCGACGACATGACTCTCGACCCGGATGTAATCGGTCTCCTGGACCTCATCAAACGCGCCGGCCGTCCGGCGCTGGACAGCTTGCCGCCGCCGGAAGCGCGGGTGGCCTTCGCGGCTGGCCGCCCGATCCTGCAACCGGATCCCGCCGAGGTTGCCTCGGTCCGCGATTTCAACCTTCCCAGCGGCGTCCCGGTGCGGCTGTATCGCGGCATTGGGACCAATCCGGCCGCGAAACTCCCCTGCCTGGTTTATTATCACGGCGGCGGCTGGGTACTGGGCGATCTGGACTCGCACGACGTGCTGTGCCGCCGGCTGGCGAACGACGCGGGCTGCGCGGTTTTGTCCGTGCATTACCGGCTGGCGCCCGAACATAAATTCCCCGCCGCGTACGACGACGCGGTGGCGGCGATGCAATTCGCCATCCGGCACCCGGATCAGATCGGCATCGACCCGAAGAAGGTCGCGGTCGGCGGCGACAGCGCGGGCGGTAACCTCGCTGCCGCGGCGGCGCTGGCGGCACGCGATGCCGGCATCGCGCTGACCAACCAGGTGCTGATCTACCCCGCCACCGACATGGCGATGGGTTCCAGTTCTTATCACCGGATCACCGACGGATTTCCGCTGGTGGCGCGCACCATGGAATGGTTCATCGGCCATTATCTGCGCGACGAGGCCGACAAGTACGACTGGCGCGCCTCGCCGCTGCGGGCCGCGTCGCTCGCCGGCACTGCCCCGGCCATCGTGGTCATCGCCGCGAAGGACCCGCTGTGCGACGACGGGCTGGCCTATGCGAAACGGCTGGAGCATGACGGCGTGCTGGTCGACAGCCTGTATTTCAGCGGCCAACTGCATGGCTTCGTTTCGATGGGCAAGCTTCTGCGTGCGTCCGACACCGCGATCCGCATGATCGCCAATTCCCTGCGGCAAAGCTGGAGCTAAGCGGATGGGGCTCGATTACGAAAAGCGCGATGGCGTTGCCTACATCACGCTGAACAACCCATCCAAGGCGAATATCCTGGACAAACGGATGTCCGACGACATCTCCGCCGCCTGGATCGATCTGTGGGAAGACCGGCACATCCGCTGCGCCATCCTGACTGGCGCGGGGGACAAGCATTTCTGCGGTGGCCACAACCTCGCCCCGCGCCCCGGCGTGACAGAGGAAGAACGGGAGTTTCTGCGGACTCAGAAGATATTCTGGCCGCTGGCGGGGACGGTGCACGGGCAGAAAACCGGCGTCGACGGGCGGATGGGGGATCATTACCCCCGTGTGTTCAAGCCGGTGATCGCGGCGGTGAATGGCTGGGCGGCGGGGGCGGGGATGTACATCCTGCTTGCCTCCACCGACATCCGCATCGCCAGCGCGGAAAACGCCCGTTTCAAATTCGGACTGACCACCCAGGGATGGGTTGGCAACGGTCCTGGCGCGGCGCTGTTGACCAAGCAACTCCGCTACGCCGACGCGATGAAAATCCTGCTGACCGACCTGCCGTTCGACGCTGCCGAGGCATTGCGTGTCGGTCTGGTCAACGAAGTCGTGCCGCACGCGGAACTCCTGAGCCGAGCGGAGGCCTTGGCGAGGCATATCGTCGATCTGCCGCCGCTGGCGACGCGGATGATGAAGGAGTTCGTCGTCCGGTTCGGCGACCTGCCCACCGATCAGGCCTGGCATGTGCAGAACCTGATGAACCATCTGCTGATCCAGACCACCACGGATGGCGAGGAAGGCCGCAGGGCGTTCAACGAAAAGCGCAAACCCAAATTCACCGGCACGCTACGCCGCCGCGGCAAGGGGTGGGAGGAACCATCGGAGGAGCAGGCCAAACGCCTGGATGAGATTTACCGTAGCGGGGAGTTCTGACCGATGCCGGACCGCGTCACGGATGCCTGCGAGGCCTGTTACGATGCCCACACCGGCGATTGCAGCGGATTTGTCAAAGCCGTCGCGGCGACCTTGGACGTGACGGTCGAGGGAAATGCCGACCAGATGGTCGACATTCTGCGCAGCGGCGAGGGTGGCTGGACGGTGGTGACAGGCGGGCCAGCGGCTGCAGCCGCCGCCGCGGCCGGAAAGCTCGTGGTGGGGGGCCTGAAAGGCGCGGAGCAAACGACCCCCAATCCGCATGGGCATGTGGTCGTGGTTGTTCCAGGCCCCCTGGCACGTAACGCCTATCCTACCGCGTGGTGGGGCAGCCTCGGTGGGCAGCCGGGGAAGAATCAGACCATCAATTACGCCTGGGTCGCCGGGGACAGGGACCGAGTGAGTTACGCGGCGCACGATATCGCGGTGTGACGAATCCCGTCTGTGTCCGCCTCTGTTCTTGACTCAGGTCAATGAAGTAGTCACTATATGCTGTTACGTAGCTCTTTGTTTAGCGTCAAGCAACCGCTTGGAGGGAAAGAGCTATGCGAAACACAGCGATCAAATGCCTTGTCGCGGTATCGGGCCTCGCCATGTTCGGCCTTGCCATGGCACCGGCGGTCCAGGCTCAAACAACGGCGAAACCCAGTATAGATTATTGGGGAGGCCGTTCGAATGGCCCCAATGCCAGTTGTCCGCAACTGGAATGGACGGTTGTCCCGCTTCCGCGCGACGTGTCGGGTGCGGCCAATGGCCCCATCAACGGAGTCGCCTATTATAGCGACATGAGTGGGATCAGCACTATAAAGGGAACGATCGAGCCGAATGGCGCGATATCCGCCCATGTGACCTCGATCGACGGCAAGGGGCCCGCCGGTATCGTCGTCGGTCAGCGCGGGCCCAGCAAGACCCATATCGAGTTGCGTGGTGAGGGTTGTGCCAACGCGGCGTTCGATCTTCCCCGGTGGGAGTTCCCAGCACAGGCAGGCGGCGACTGAGGGGGGCTGGCAAGCCGATCGAACAATTTGGATATCTCGGGTAATAGGAGAAGCACATGCGAAAGCTCATATTCGGCTCTGTGGCGGCGTTATGCTGCGCGGTTTCGCTGGGTCTGACGGCGGCCGGCGCCTTTGCTCAGGAAGGCGGGAATGACACAAATACATCGTATTGGCTCGGCCGCTCCAAGGGAGCCGGGCCAACGTGTGCGATGATTGATTGGAATGTCGTTCCGCCCCCGCGCGACAAGGCCGGTCCGATTAAAGGTGTGGCGTTTTACAGCGATATGAGCGGCATCAGCCGGATCAGTGGCAATGTGACCGCCGATGGCAAGATCACTTCGACGCTGACTTCGGTCTTCGGAAATGGCCCGGTCGGCACGGTTACCGGAACACGTGCTGCCGACAGCACGCATCTCGACGTGAAGGGCGATGCCTGTGCCAACGCCTCGTTCACGATACGCCGTTGGTCCGAGGCGACCGGCGGCGGTGGCTGATACGTCAGTGGGGTGGCCGTACGCCGGTATGGTCTCCTCCCGCCTGACGGACCTGCGTGGGGTGGCGGAAAGGCGCGGTGCCTTCCGGCATCCGACGCAGGTTTTCATTGTTCTTGTATGTTTATAATAGCCGGGGTTGTTATCAAACCGCCCGCACCAGCGGTAGTTTCGTGCCGATAACGGCCCGTTCGGCCAATATCTCCCGCCGGAAGCGGAACAGTTTTGCCGGGCGTCCGCCGGTTTCCGTCGCCATCTCGCCGGTTTCCTCCACCAGGTCCTGCTGATCGATCAGGCGGCGGAAATTTTGCTTGTGCAGCAGGCGGCCGGCCAGTGCTTCCACCGTGCGCTGTAACTGCAACAAGGTGAACGATGGGGGCATCAGCTCGAACACCACCGGGCGGTATTTGATCTTGGCGCGCAGGCGGGCGATGCCGGTGGCCAGAATGCGGCGGTGGTCGTGCGCCATGGGCTGGCCCGGAATGGTCGCGGCGCCGCCGGCTTCCGGCACAAGGCCCGCTTCCCACATCAACTCATAACGCTGCAGCACGAATTCCTCATTCCAGCGCTGGCCGTCCTGGCCGAAATTGACCGCCAGGCGGTGCATGCGGTCGCGCTTGGTGCCGGCCCAGGCGCGCAGCAATGGAACCAGCTGCTCTCCGGCCATGGCGACGGCGGGGCCGCGGCAATCCTCCCACGGGAAGAAGCGGTACCAGCTCAGCCAGCCGGCACCCGGTTCGCGCGCCAGGCGGGCCTCCCGCGTCAGGCCCAGGTAGGAGATCGATACGACACGTTCGGCCGCGCTGTCGGTGCGGTCGCGGTCGGCGAAGGTGTAGAGTTGCTCGACATAGCCGAGGGGATGGTGGGTTTGCCGTTCCACCCATGACCGCAAGCCCGCCTGCAAGGAGCGGTGACCGAATTCGAACGGGCCGGAGGGCAGGGCATGTCCCGCCTCGATGGTCAGCACGCGCGGTTCCCCGTCGGTCACCGCGACGATGACCGCGATCAGCTCGGCGGCGACGGATGCCGCGTCCTGTTGCGTGTGGCTGTCAGGCATGTCCCCGTCATCGCACGGGTTCGCTGCCAAGGGAAAGGCTAAAGCGCCACGATCAGGTCCCCTTCGGCTATTAGTGTAGTGTCTCATGTTAAAGTTCACCGACGATGATGTCGTTGGCGGACTTCGTCCAGACGAAGGGCTTGGGATTGGCGTTGTTGTGATCGATGTCATCTTCGATGGCCCGCTCGAGTTCGGGTACACGCTTGAAAATACCGCGACGAATGCTGTCCGTGGTGATTTTGTCGAACCACTGCCCAACCAGATTCAACCACGACGACCATGTCGGCATAAAATGCCGATGGAAGCGCGGGTGCCCGGCAAGCCAATCCTTCACTTCCTGTTTTTTCGAATGGCATAATTGTCCGCGATGTATTGATTGCATATACGGTATGAAATGCTGCCGCGGCTGACCCACGATTACGTGCGGGACGCCCGCTCTCCCCCCGACTGGGTGGACCTTTACCCAACGTTGATTGGATGATGAGCGTGGGCCGGGGGATGCCGGCATTCGTCGGCAGGACGATGGGCGGCAGCGCTATTTGAGCAGCCCCGCCGCCTTGTCCAACCCGGCCTGAACGCAGGGCTCGTCCACCCCCGGCGAGCCCGATGTGCCCACCCCGCCAATTACCTCATTCCCCAACTTCACCGGCAGCCCGCCCGGAATGGCGATCACGTTCGGCAACGTCACCTGCTGCCGCACCACCGGATTTCCATCGGCATAGCGCTTGGCATAATCCGTTGTCGAAATCTTAAACGTCATCGCCGTGTAGGCCTTCCGCCGTGCATTCTCCATCGTGTGCGGCGCGGCGCCGTCCGCTCGGAGTGCCACGACGGTGTTGCCGCCCTGGTCCACGACCACCACCGAGACCGCGTAGCCTTTCGCGGCGCAACTCTCGATCGTGCCTTGCGCGATGACGACCGCCGCCGCGGCGGGCAAACTGTGCTGCACGGGAAGCTCCGCCCAGGCAGGGCCCGATGCCAGGGCAATCGCCAAACCAGTGAACAGAACGCGCATGGTGGTTCTCCTTATCGGGCCTTGACGGGCCGGTTGCCGTGGCTGGTCTGTGGGACGCCGCGATTCAGCGACAGATGCGTGTGCACGCCCAACCAGGTTCCGTCCCGCTTATGGAACACCATGGTCGCGCGACCCGGCCGGTCGAAGCGGGAGCCGTCCTCGTGGAAACCCGTGCTCGTCCATGGCGCCACGACCACCGCCATGGACCCGTCATCGGAGGCCAGCACATGCGTCGCCGCCAGATCGAAGCGGAAATCGTCGGTCTTTGGCCACACATTGTCCCACTGCGCATTCACCCAGGCCTCCAGGCTCGGCAGCACGTCGCGGTGCGTGCCGAAGGCCAGGATATCCTTGTGGAACAAGGGCTTGGCAGACGCGTAATCCACGTCCCGGACATAGCTGGAAAACGTCTCCAGCCAGTGGAGGAAGAATGCGCGCGTCGCGGCGTCGGCTTCGGGCAATCCGGTCATTCTGCTGCTCCCCAGGCGGCCTGCCGGCGAGCGCGCCGCTCGCTGGCCAGACCCATCAGCGACGTCGCCACCATGAAGCACACCGACGAGTAGAACACCCAGCGCGGCAGGCTGTGGTCCATGATCCAGCCGCCCAGCAGCGGCCCGATGGTGCCGGCGATGTTGAAGCCGGTGGTGACGATGCCGAACACCCGCCCGAAGGCGCCGGGCGGCGAAGCGGCCCGCACCAGCATGTCGCGCGAAGGCGAGATCATCCCGGAGAGGAATCCCGCCGCCGTCATCGCCAGCGTCAACAACACAGGACCCAGGTCGATGGTGCCCACCAACAGGATCAGCACCGCGGCGCCGCCGAAACACCAGGCAGCCACGTCGCCGTGCCGGCGGGTGGCATCGGCCACAAGCCCACCCGCCAGCACCCCGATGGCGGTGGCGAACAGGAAGCCAGACAGCGCCACGTTGGCTGCCGACAGGGTCATGCTGTACAGCGAAGTCAACGCCACGGCCGAATAATTCGTCAACGCCCCGGTGCTGAGGCTGAGCAATGCGAAGAACGCCACAAGACTGAGCACGGCCGGGGTGAGCAATCCTCGCATCGGGATATGCGCCGAGCCCTCGGGCGTGCTTGCGATGACCGCGCGATCGAGCCAGCCGGCGGCCAGCAAAGGCATTGCGACCACGATGGCCAGCACCCCCGCCGCTACGATGGCCGGACCCATGCCAAAAAGATGCGCCATCCCCAGCATCGCCACCGGCGCGATCGCACTACCGAGGAAGCCGGAAAAAGTGTGCAAGGAGAACGACCGCCCCAGCCGCGCCGGCTCGATCACCGACCCCAGGATGGCATAATCCGCCGGATGGTACACCGCGTTGGCGATGCCCAGCAGCACGGAGGCGCCCAGCATCCAGGCGTAGTTGGGGAAGAGTCCCAGGGAGACATAGGCGAAACCGCCCAGCAGCAGCCCGGCGATCAGCACGCGGCGGGCGCCGAACCGGTCCGTCGCGTAGCCCATCGGCGTCTGGATCAGGCCACCGGTGATGTTGAACAGCGTCAGCGCGAAGCCCAGCTCCACGTAGCCGACGCCCAGGGTGGCTTTCAGCAGTGGGAACAACGGCACCAGCACCAAATAGTGGAAGTGGCTGACCAGATGCGCGCCGCAGATTAGCGCGAGCGCGTGACGTTCTTTCCCGCGGGCGGTGGTGGTGGACGTCCCCATTACGCGAAGGCTTTCCGGATGCGCGCCCAGTCCTCGATCGCGTGTTCCTGACCGGGGACGATGGGCATGACGAACTGGTTCCAGCCGGAATCGCGCAGTGCCTCGATCCGCTGCTTCAGCTCCTGTTCGGTGGCGGTGAAGGTGGTGCGCCGGATCAGCTCGGCGTCCACGAACTTCTTTTCTTCGGGCTTCACGAAGACGAAGTGGCCGCGGTGGTTCATCAGATAGCGGGCGTCGGCGGGTTCGAACTGCCGCGCCATTTCGATGTAGCCGTCGATGCTGCGCTGGGTCGACGGCGGCACGGGGGAGGTGTTCTTCCACCCCTCCATATCCATGTCGGCGGCGCGGTGCAGTAGCACGGCGGCGCGCGGTCCGGATTGCGCCATCGCGCGGGGGGAGTCCGCGGGTTCTCCAGGCTCCAGCACGCAGCCGCACACCCATGCGGTGGTGTAAAGGTCGGCGGTGGAGCGGCCGGCTTCGGTCCAGTCCTTGCGCATCCCCTCCAGCGCGCCGATCGCGCCGTCCACGTCCTGGATGAAGGTTTTCCAGCCGGCGCCCAGCTTGGCGACAAGCTGCTGCGACTTCGGCCCGTAGGCGGAAACGTGCAGTTTTACCGGATCGTCGATATTGATCAGCCCAGCGTCGGGGTTGAGGAAACGGATCTTTTTCCGTTTGCCCTCGATTGTGGTTTCCAGCGTCTCCCCGTTCAGAAGGCCGTATACGACACGAATATACTCCTCCATGTCCGCCAGCTTCATCGAGCCCAGCCCCATCGCCCGGCGGGCGGAGAACCCGGTGCCAACCCCGAAATCCAGCCGCCCCGGCGCCATGGCGTTCAGCGTGGCGAAGGCGTTGGCGGTGACGGCCGCGATGCGGTTCGACGGCACCAGCACCCCGGTGCCGAGGCGGATTTTGGACGTCTTCATCGCCGCCGCGCCCATCACGACGAAACAGTCGGCGGTGATCATCTGGGTGTCGTAGAACCAGGCATGGGTGAAGCCCAACTCTTCGGCCCGCTGCGCGAGCTTCCAGGAGTCGTGCGATGTGGCGATGCCGATGCCGAAATCCATGATGGTTCCTCCCCGTTGGTTGGGAGAGATTACCACCGGTTAGGGGTGACGCCCAAGGGCGGGTGCTGCAACGGCCCTGTCAGGCGCCTTCCCAGCTACGATGCCGGCAGCTTACAAGAGAGGAAGAACGCGGTTGCCAGGATGCTGCTCGCGTGCCGCGAGGGCACTGTTGAACTGCCCATGGGACGGTGGCTAAGTTGCCTTCGAGGCGGCGAAGGGGGCCGCAAACCATAAGGCAGCGGTTTTTCGGCCGCGGAGCAGGAGGGTTTATTTTGGAAGACGATCCGTGGTCCCGTTCCAAAGAAAAATCGCACAATGCAGGCGATGCCGAGCGAAAATTCCAGCAGGGAGAGGCATTGCACCGGCGGGGCAATCTCGCTGAAGCTGAAGCGTTGTATAAAGATGTTCTTTCGAATAATCCCGACCATTTCGGCGCTTTGCATCTCTTGGGGGTTGTAGCATTTCAAACCGGACGCCTTGAGCAAAGCGTTGCATCGTTTTCCAAAGCCACATCCGTGGATCCGAATTCCTTCGCCGCCCATTGTAACTTAGGCGCCGCGCTCAATGACCTGAAGCGGCACGACGATGCCCTGGAAAGCTATGACAGGGCAATTTATCTGAATGCCCGTTATATTCCGGCGCATTACAATCGGGCGATCTCCCTTCAAAAGCTCGGACGCCTGGAAGAATCCGTTATCGGCTATGATAAGGTAATCTCCCTAAAACCGGATTATGCCGAGGCATATAACAATCGTGGATTTGCTCTCCAGGAGCTAAAACGGATCGACGAGGCCATTGCAAGCTATGACAGGGCGATCCATCTGAATCCCAACCACGCTGAGACCCATTATAATCGGGGCAATGCCCTTGCGGAGATATTAAGACTCGATGAAGCCGTCGTCAGCTACGATACGGCAATTTCTCTGAACCCAGATCATGCCGAGACGCATTACAATCGGGCTATCGCTCTGCAAGACCTGAAGCGCCTCGATGAGGCGATCGCCAGCTACGATACGGTAATTTCTCTGAACCCAGATCATGCCGAGGCGCATTACAATCGAGCTATCGTTTTGCAAGACCTGATGCGCCTCGATGAGGCGATCGCCGGCTATGAAAAAGCGTTCGCGCTGAAACCAGGCCATAAATTCCTTATGGGGGCTGCATTCAATGTGAGGCTTCGCATTTGCGATTGGGATGGTCTGGACAACACAATATCCCACATTATTTCCGAAATACATGGGATGCGCGCGGCATCGATGCCCTTTAATGTTCTGGGATGGAGTACACTTCGACCCATTCAAAAGAAATCCGCCAGAATTTGGGTGGAGAGGGAGGCCCCCCCGCGCGGGGATTTGCCTGCCATGGGTCCAATTGGCAGAAAGCAGAAGATAAATATAGGGTATTACTCCGCGGATTTTCGCGACCACGCTACGCCGTATTTGATCGCGGAGCTTTTTGAGCTACACGATCGGAGTCGGTTTTGTATAAACGCCTACTCATTCGGACCCAAGTCGGATAGTCCCATCAGGCGAAGGGTGATCGCCGCATTCGATCGATTCCTCGAAGTGGGCAACAGATCGGTCCAGGAAATATCGCAACTGTCACGTGAACACTCAATCGACGTCGCGGTAGACCTAAAGGGGCTCACACAGGATTGCAGAACGGGGATTTTCTCCTATCGTGCCGCGCCTATACAGGTGAACTATCTCGGCTATCCCGGAACAATGGCCGCCGAGTATATGGATTATATAATCGCGGATAGGACGACTATACCGGAATCGCATCGCGAAGACTATTCCGAGAAAATCGCCTATCTCCCGAACAGCTATCAAGTGAACGACTCGCGTCGTATAATATCGGACGTACAATACACAAGAAAATCTCAGGGCTTGCCGGATGATGCATTCGTATTTTGCTGTTTTAATAACAATTACAAAATAAACCCCGAAGTATTCGACATATGGATGCGTATCTTGAAGAAGGTCGAGGGGAGCGTCTTGTGGCTCTTTGAAGATAACAGATGGGCGAGCGTCAATCTACGGAAGGA
>CAIYDT010000206.1 GCA_903924985.1 uncultured Acetobacteraceae bacterium | reverse complement strand
CGTCCTGACCCGCCCAACCTCGGTGCAGCGGCGGGCGTTCGAGTTGCTGGACCTCGCAGTGTAGCCAGGAACGCAAGGTATGGTCTGAGAATTCTTGTTGCCTGTCAGTGGTTTATGTATTTTTGAAGAGGGAAGTTCGGATTAGGACAGCCGCCGCGCCAACACAGATCGCGGATATATGGCACACCGTTTTGGCGCCAGGCCGGTCTTTCCCGCGCCTCCTGATTGTTTGGCTGACGCGTGCGCATCACCGCGCCGCGCTGGCGCGGTTGGATGAGCGGCAGATGCGGGACTGCGGCATCGATCCTGGTGATGTTCGGATGGAAATCGCGAAGCCGTTCTGGCGCGCGTAATGCGATCTACGCTGCCGCATCCCTCTGCCGCGCCGGGTCCGGTGCATGTCGGTAAACACGCGATCATCTTTGTTGACGTCGGAGGTCCAGACGACATAGCGCCCGCTCGCCATGAAGCCGTTGTTGTGATCGTTCAGCCGTAGCGCGAGCCTGGTATCCATCCGCAGTTCGTGCAGGCGTTTCGCCTCGGCGAAGGTCTGCGCGATCAGATCGGCGGGGACACCGTGCCCGATCAGCACGAAGAACCCCACCTGGGTCAGGGCGTCGTGGATTTGGCGGGCCTTCGCCCGCCATGACGGTTTGGCGAAGGCTACTTCATCCCCGTAATGGAAGCCACCATCGCCCGAGGGTCCCGCACCGGCCAGCGGCCGCAATCCACCTGCACGATGAACTCGCCGACGATGCGGTTGAACTGGTCCGGGTCCTCGATATTGATGGTGTGGCCGCAATTCGGCATCACCGACAGCGCCGCCGTGGGAATGGTCTGCTTCAGCAGCAGCGCCGGTTGCAGGCACGGCCAATCCTCATCGCCTGTCAGCACCAGCGTCGGCACGGTCAGCGCCTTCATCTGGTCCACCAGATCGTACAGCGACGGCCGCTCCTTCTGCACGCCCAACTGCGTGTTGCGTGCACCCACCGCCGAGTGTTCCGACAGTTGCTGCTTGAACTCGGCAAAGCCGCGTGGGTCCTTGTTCTCGAACTGCACCCGGGTCGGGCCGTACGCGTATTTCTCGGCGAAGGCGCGGATGCCTTCGTTGTCGATGAACGCCGCCACCGCATCGACCTCCGACCGGAATTTGTCGCGCGCATCCTTTTCGGCGCCGTAGCCGCAGCCCGCCACCACCAGGGACAACGCGCGGGAGGCGTGCCGGAAACCGAAATGCAGCGTGGCGAAACCGCCCATCGACAGCCCGACGACATGCGCCTTGGCGATGCCCAACCCATCCAGCACCGACGCGATATCGTCGGCCGCCCGAGCCTGCGAATAGGACGCCACATCGTTCGGCACATCCGATGGCGGATACCCACGAGCGGCGAAGGTAATCGCCCGATACCGCTGCCCGAAATGCCGCATCTGGGTTTCCCAGGCGCGATGATCGCCAGCGTATTCATGCACGAAAATCACCGGCGTGCCGGAGCCGCATTCCTCGTAATAAAGTCGCACCCCGTCGTTGGTCGTGACGTATGGCATCCCCATTCCCCTTCGTTAAAGCACGGCCTCGGCCAAGCTATTGTCCACAGCGACTTCGAACGGCGTGCCCGGATTGACGAACCCGCCGGACACCAGGCTGTCCCGCAGCCGGTCGTAGCCAGCGCGCGGCAAAACCGGTGTGTCGCCCCAGATTTCCAGGGCTTTGTAGCGGGCGCAAGCGGCGGCCAGAATATCGGCGGGCACGGCGGGAAAATACGAGGCTACGGTGGCCGCGATTTCGGCGCCCGAGGCTCCCGCCACCCATTGTTGCGTGCGGTAGATTGCTCTGACCATTCGCACCAGTTCCTCCCGCCGCGCCGCCAAAACCCCGCGGCGAGCGTAGAACGTGGTGTAGCTGGTCGGACCGCGGGAGGCACCCGCGTACCAAATAAAACCGGTGCCGGCAGCGACCAGCGTGGACACGAACGGCTCGAACACCTGCACCACGTCCAAATCGCCGGCCGCCAGCGCGGCGCAATTATCCGCCATGGACCGATCCGACACCCGGCTCACGCTGGCGGGATCGACACCGGCCAGCCGTAGATCGTGCTGCAAGCACATCCAGGGCGTCGGCACCTCGCTGACCGTCCCGACGCGCAACCCCACCAGATCGCGTACCGTGAACCCAGGCCGAGGCTCCCGTCCCACCAGCAGGAACGGATCCCGCGTCACAACCTCCCCAAAGCAGACCAGATCGCAACCCGGCACGTGGTGGTAGGTGTCCATCACCCGCATCGGCCCGCCCCAACAGACATCGGCGGCCCCGCCCATCACGTTGGTGGCGGCGTCACCGGGCTTTGGAGCCGAGGCGAACGTGACGTCCACCCCTTCCCGAGCATAGGCGCCGCGCGCCAGGGCGGCGTAGAATGGGGCGTAAAACAGCCCTCGCAGCGATTCCTGCAACACGATCGCCATGCGGCACCCCTTCCCAATGGTTGAGCTGTTTATTTGTAGAGCAGATTACGCATGCGCGCTCCCGCGATCCGCTCTAATGCTTCCCGGCCAGCGCCCCCTTCCAGTCGTGGAAGACGTCGATGTCCAGGCCGTCAGGATAGAACAAATAGCCGGGCTTGTGACCTGGGGTGTCGGTCACGCCGTACTGCCAGACGATGGCCTTGGTCTTGCGGTCGATCACCAGCACCCGGTGGCGCCTGTCGTCGTTCAGCACCACGTTGCCGTTGGGCAATTCCAGCGCCAACGATGGGTGGTCCAGCATGCCCTCCCCCTTCGCGACGGCGTATTCCCAGCTGATTTTCTTCGTCGCCGGGTCGAAGATCACCACCCGGCCGGGTTTGGAATAATCCGCCACGATGATCTGCCCATCCTGCGTCGGGTAGGCGTCCGAGGGGTAGGCCACATGCGGGGCCTGCGCGCTCCACACCAGCTTGCCGTCGCGCGTGACGCGGCTGATCCAGGAGCCGGGGATTTCGGTGATCAGCACATCGCCGTTGTCGAGCGGGGTGGAGCCGTTGGGCAGATTCAAATAGCGTGGCGGGTCGTGCTTGCAGGTGCCCGGCTCGCCCCATTGTTTCACCACTTTGACGGTGTCGGGGTCGATGAACAGGATGCGGCAGTTGCGGATGTCGGCCGTCATGATCTTCCCGTCCGGCAGCAAATGGGCGTCGTCCGGGTAGTTGAAGTGCTCCGGATCGCTGCCCTTCTCGTCCGCGACACCGTAGCTGAAGGTAATCTCCCGCTGGGCGTAGCTGATGATATGGATGTCGTAATTGTCTTCCTCATTCACCATCAGGCTCTTGCCGTCGGGCGAGAAGAACACGTCGTCGTTGCCGCGATAAATGCCCAGATCGGGGGAAGGAAATTCCCACACGACACGCTTGTCCGGCGCCACCTCGATCAGCCGGTTGTTGCGCCGGTCGGCGATGACGATCGGGTACGGCAGCGGGGAGGCCCAGGCCGGCACCGGTTTCTCCCGCGTGCCGGTTTCGGTTGGTGCGGGCGGCAGAGTCACGCCGCTGGACACCTGCCCGGCGCCGCGCATCTCCGCGGTCACCTTGATTGGCTTTGCGTCCGATTTCGGGGGATCCGCCGCCTGGGCCGGAACGGTCAGCGAGAGGAGCAGTAACGCAGCAAACCAGCGGTGCATCGTGGCGATCTCCAGTTCGAATCGGGCATCACGTTTGTGCACGAGCGCACTCGAACCGCCTTGACCGGGATCAATTGGGCACGAACTTCTGCACCCGCTTGGCGTTGTCCACCTCAGTGGTGAACAGATTGCCTTTGCTGTCGATCGCCAGGTTGTGCACCCAGTGGAACTGGCCCGCCTGCCGGCCTGACCGCCCAAAAGCCCCCAGCACCGTGCCGTCGGCGCGCTTGATCAGCCGCACCTCATTATTCTCGCCGTCCGCGTTGAACAGGATCGTCTGGCGTGCATCCGGCCACAGCGCGAGGTCCCAGACGCTGCCGGCGCCGCGGGTCTCCTTCTCCATGAACCATTCCGTCACGAAGGTGCCGTCCTTCTTGAACACCTGGATGCGGTCGTTCTGCCGGTCGCAGACATACACCAGCCCGTCGTTGGCCAGTTTCACGCAATGCACGGGGTTGCCGAACTGCTGCGCCGGCGCGGCCTTCGGGTCGTAATGCAACTTCTCATCGACCGGCCTATGCCCATAAGCCCCCCAATGGCGCTTGTAGGCCCCGGTATCGGCGTCGAACACGATGATGCGGTGGTTAGCGTAGCCATCCGCCACGTACAATTCGTTGGTCGCGGGATCGAGCCTGGTATCGGCCGGCCGGCCCAGCCGGGTCGTGTCGTTGCTGGCCGCCCCGGTCGCCGGATGCCCGATTTGCAGCACGAACTTGCCGTCACGGGTGAATTTCAGAATCTGGCCGTCGTTGTCGCCATTGCCGCCGATCCACACGAAGCCCTTGGGATCGATGTAGATGCCGTGCTCGTTGCTCACCCAATCGTAGCCTTTTCCCCCCTTGTCGATCTTGGGCCCGCCCCATGCCCGCACCACGGTCCCGGCTGCGTCGAACTCGATCACCGGCGGGGCGGGGATGCAGCATTTGCTCCGTGGAGGCGTGAGTGCCGCGCCCTTCTCGTCCGGCGTCAGGCTGCCCGGGCGCTGGATGATCCAGACATGGTCATTGGCGTCGGTCGCGACCCCGGCGACCTGCCCGAGGATCCAGTTATGCGGCAGCGGCTTCGGCCAGAACGGGTCGACCCGCATCGACGGCACATCGCCGGCGGCGGCCCAGCCGGGCAGCAGCACCGCGAACAACAAGGCTGACAATCCGCGCATCGGCTAATCCCGTTCGAAGACCTGATCCGAAATATCCGCCGGCAGCGTCTCCCCGGGAAGGTCGGGTGGAATGGTAAGCGGCGTCAACGCGTTCAACGTGAAGTATCCGCTCAACCGCTGCGCCCGCATGCCGGCCGCGAAGCTCTGGCATGCTCGGCTCCACAATTCCCCGATGGCGAAGTCGGGGCGGTAGCGGCCCTCCGGCAGTCCCTCAATGCCGACATGCGCGCTGGGTGCGAGGTATGTCGCCACGACTGTCGACCCCGAGGCATCGCGCAATTTCACGACCGCCGGCTGGGTGGTGCGGTTATCCAGCTCCAACCGCCCCTTGCCGCTGCCGGTTTGCCGCAGAATTTCGCCATTTCCGGGCGCGGGGCCGGTGTTGTACGCGCAATAGGCCCGGTGCGCGGCGGGCGCGTCGCCCGGCGTCAAACGGGCTGCCTCAATGAACGCGGTGGTGGTGTCGTTGATCCGAATCTCCACCAGCCCGTTCTCCCGCAGCAGCCGCAACGCCTGCACAGAACTGAAGGGGGGAAGCTGGCCGGTGGGGACGAAGGCTTTGCGCGCCTCCTCGAATCGCCAAACCATGGTGGTGCCGGCGGCGGGCACGACGTAAAAGTTGGGGGTTCCGGCCAGCCGCAGTGGTGTCGGACCATAGGCCGCCAACCGTTGCGCTTCAGGAGTCGTGGGCGCCACGATGGGGGCGTTCGCGCGTATCCCCGGCCGCTCCGGCAGCGGCGGCAGCATCATCAGATGCCGGATCACCTCGAAGACGCCGACCACCAGCACGGAACCGAGCACCACCCATACCGCGACGGGACTGTCGGCGGGGCGGGGGTTCCGCGTTGGTGCGGCCGGCATGGGTGTCTGGCGAAGCGGCGGCATTTCCCCCGGCTCGATCGCCTCCAGCGCGGCACGCCGAGCGGACCGGTCGTAAGTGGCTCTGGTCTGGGCGTTGTTCAGGACATCGTAGGCCTGTTTGACCGCCACGAAGGCGTCGGTGTTGCCGGTGACGGGTACGTCGGGATGCAACAGGCGGGCCTTGCGCCGGTAGGCGGCCCCGACTTCCTCCGGTGGCGCGGACGGATCGATCCCGAGGCGGGCGTAGTAGCCCTCCGGGTCGAGTCTGCTCAGCGGCGGCGATGGGGCGGCGATGGTCGTCTGCCTTGTGGTTGGAACCTGTCCCCGCTACTCAATTTCGCGTCCGTACGCCAGAACGGCGTGAAGCGGAGGAGCGATCGTGCCGTCCATCGTGACCCCAAGAACGCGATGGCTGGCGCTCGTCGTGCTGCTGGCCGGGGCGCTGCTGCCGCCCATCGACTTCTTCATCGTCAACGTCGCGCTGCCGTCGATCCAGGAGAGCCTCCACACCTCCCCCGCCGAGACGCAGCTGGTGATCTCCGGCTATGCCGCCGGCTACGCGGTGTTCCTGATCACCGGCGGGCGGCTGGGCGATCTGTATGGGCGGCGGCGCCTGTATATCGTGGGCATGGCCGGCTTCGCGCTCGCCAACCTGCTATGCGGCCTCGCCCAAACCCCCATCCAATTGCTCGCCGGCCGCGTCGCGCTCGGCATCACCGCCGCGCTGCTGCAGCCGCAAACCCTGGCCACCATGCGCGCGCTTTATACCCAGGAGCGTGAGCTGGCGCGCGCCATGAGCCTGTATGGCACCACGGTCGGGTTGGCCGCGGCGGTCGGTCAATTCGCGGGCGGCGCGCTGATTGCGTGGAACCCGATGGACTGGGGATGGCGGGCGGTGTTCCTGCTGAAACTGCCGTTCTGCGTGGCCAGCACCGCCGCCGCGTGGTGGCTGCTGCCGGAGACCAGCGGCAGCCAGCGGGTCAAACTGGATATCGGCGGCGCGGTGCTGCTGTCCGGTGCGCTGGCCTGCGTGGTGCTGCCCTTGTCGCTGGGCCGGGATCAGGGCTGGCCGGCCTGGGTGTTCGTGACCCTGGCCTGCGCGCCGGTCCTGGTTGCGGCGTTTCTGCGGTTCGAGGCATGGCTGGCGGCGCGCGGCGGCATGCCCTTGGTGGATTTGCGCCTGTTCGCCATCCCCACCTTCCGGCGGGGGGTGTTGGTGGGGATGCTGTTTTTCTTCACAACGTCGTTCTATTTCCTGTTCGGCATCTATCAGCAGATGGGGCGCGGGGTAGCGCCGCTATGGACCGGGCTGACAATCGTACCCTACGGCATCGGCCTGTTTTTGGGGCCACTGGCGACCACGCACCTGGTGCGGCTGCGGCCGAGGCTGCTGTCGATCGGCATGGGAATCCAGGTGACGTTCTATGCCATCGTCGGCGCGATGGTGTGGGTGGGCATTGACGGCTGGGTGCTGTCGGCGGCGCTGTTCCTCGCGGGTTTCGGGCAGGGCATCGCCTTCCCTCGGCTGTTCAACACGGTGCTGGGCGACGTGCCGCCGCATCAGGGCGGGTTGGCGGCGGGTATTTTAAATTCGGCGTTGCAAGTTGGCGCGTCGATCAGCGCGGCGTCGATCGGCAGCCTGTTCTTTTCCGTGCTGGCCGGCGGCGAAGGGGAGCGTGCCTACGCCCACGCCTTCGCCGTCGCGCAATGGACGCTGACCGGGGCGCTGGCGCTGGCGGCGCTGATCGCTATCCCGCCCCGGCGGCTTGTTACGTCCCCTTGATCTGCTTCATCGCCGCGCTGTAGCCGCGATAGAGCACGTCCGCGTCGGAGGAATACGCGAGCAGCAGCACGCCGGCTTGCTTCCATTTCTGCATTTCCTCGAAGCTGCCCACGAGCATCGCGGCGGTTTTGCCGTGCTTGCGGCAGGCGGCGAGGATGCGGTCGCGGTGTTCGTCCAGCACCTTCCCAGCCTCGGGCTTGCCGGTGACGCCAAGGTCCTGCCCCAGATCGGCCGGCCCAATCGTCAGCGCGTCGATCCCCGGCATCGCCGCGATGGCATCCAGATCGTCGAACGCCTTGGCGGTTTCGAACATCACGGTCACATAAACCTGCCGGTTGGCATGCGCCCGCCGCTCGGTTTGCGACAGCGTGCCGTCGAAATCGGTGGAGGCACTCAGACCGCCATTACCGCGCAGCCCCATGGGTGCGTAGCGGGAGGCTTCGACGATTTCGCGGGCATGGGCGACGTTTTCGACCTGCGGGCAGTGCAGGTTCCAGACCCCGACATCGAGCAGGCGGGTGATCCACTCCCGGTTGGCCTTGGGCGGGCGCACGGCGATGGGGAAATTCAGGGCGCGGGACAGTACCGCCATGTCGGCGATGGTCTCGATGGTCAACGCCGTGTGCTCCATGTCCACGCGGGCGAAGTCGAGGCCGGCGGCCTTCATCAGCGACAGGATGGCGGGGTTGCGCACCATGGTGAGCCAGGTGCCGATTTGGGGCT
The DNA here is from genome assembly GCA_903924985.1 of uncultured Acetobacteraceae bacterium. GTDB lineage: Bacteria > Pseudomonadota > Alphaproteobacteria > Acetobacterales > Acetobacteraceae > Rhodopila. Next base: position 15,534 of record CAIYDT010000206.1, on the reverse strand, counting down.
CGCCGCGTTCGAGGGCGGCACGCATGGGGTTGGGGTTCATGGGAAGTTCCTGTTTGGCTTTTGCGAACTCGGTCACCTTGCGCCACTGTAATCCGCTGATTTTCTCTTGCCAAGCGAGAGAACTCTCGAAAGCGCCGAATGGCTTTCGCCATGCCTGTGAGCCAATGGTTTATTAAATCGTATATAAAACTAATATTTCGGGGCGATACAATGACCATCCAGTACGTATCTGAGTATCTGTCCAACTTTCCGAGCCGCTTGGATTGTAATCGAATAGCCATCGTCGAACTGCGTGTTATTCCAGTTCATCCTGGACAGCGCTAAAATTCTTCCGCCAAGATCGACGGACGTTGGCCTATTTCTCTGAAGCGCGATAGAAGGGGCACGGGTATATATATTCCTGGACAAATTTTGAAGAATTCCGCGCTCCCTTCGTGTAAAGCGCTAATCGCCTTTCGTCCAAACGGACGTGCGAGCCCCGCGGGAGCGGACAAGTGCCGGGTCTGAGCAGGCGTGTCGTTGTTTTTGACACAAAAATAAGGTCTACGAAATCAACTCGGCTATCGTCAAGTTCTTGGGTAAACCCCTCATACTCGCCATCGTCACAAGGTAACGTCTTGTGAAGGACAACACGGGCAGAAAATTGTCTGTGTTGTTCACGATATATTCGTAATGACTTGCCTGGCAACGTGAAAGCATCCTCGGCTAAAAAATGCGACCGGCGGCCCGCCTTCGATTCAACCCCTCGTCTCCTAGGATGAGGCCCTCGCCGCGTTCATCAAACATCTGTACCGTACTTGTGACGAGGCGGCCACCGTCAAGACCCTTGTAGAAATCGATGCCCACATAGGAGGTCCGAAGATAGGCTGGGCCCCAAACAAGGCACCACGGCAGGCTGTTAGTTTTTCAGTATAATTCTGTGAAAAAATTTCAAGCGCAGGTAGCATCGTCCTGCACACAGCGATCATTCAAGGTCTTTATTTTTCGAGGAGTCTTAACGGACGAATCTTGGATTATCTCCCTGAGTTCCACGCATGCCGCTTTGAGTTGGCCGCCGATATTGTTCGCTAATCGCATTTATAGAACGGGGCACTGGTGTTCGGGTCATATCGATGTCGGGATTTACGCTGCTCGCTTCTCATCGCCGATCAGAAACTCCACCGGATCGGGCGGTAGGATCGGCCACCGTTCATCCCCGTAAGCCGACACAAGGATCGCCGGCTCCTCGATTTCGTCGTGCTCGGCCGTCACCGGACTGGCTTTGAGGTATGCGGCTAACACAGCGTTCATGCTCGTCCAGTTCTGCGTCCTTGTCGCCGTCAGCCACGCGCGCGGGGATTGTTCTGTCCCCGGTTATCAGCGCCAGAAAGCTTCCAGGTTCCGCCGGGCGATCACGTTCATCCCAGGATGATAAAGCTTCCCAATATGAACAGCGAGACCCGGCGCCCCGATTTCAATTGCCGCTCCGAGCATGTATCGGCGCGATAAACATGTCCGTCCACGCCGTCGGCATGAACTTAATCGTGCCGGTATGGCCCAGGAACTGCGCGTACCGCATGGCGCCGGTCGGGGTTGTGGAATACACCGTCTCGGGGTCGTCCAGAATCTTCAGCAGCTCATCGATCGATGTCTTCGCATTCATGACCCGGATGTAGGTTTCCGCGGCCTCCCGCTTATGCGCGGCGATGAAACCGATGGCTTCGTCGGTGGCGTCTATGAGTGCCACCATCAGTTTTGGGTTCGCATCCGCGAAGGGCTTGGATGCCATGGTCATCAGGATGGTCAGCGGCCCGAACACGTCCATCGTATCGAACACGCGATGGATTTTCGGATTGGCCAGCTCCTGGTTCGAAAAAGGCGGGGACGCCATGTGCGCGGTGATTTCCGACCGGCCGCCCAACAGCGCGATCGCCGCGTCGGGGTGCGGCATGCCGACGGTCAGCGGGTCCAACTGAGCGTAGTTTTCGATGCCGAACTCCTTCGCGGCAGCCATTTGCAAAGCGATCGCCGCGAAGGACGTCTTGATGCCCGGCAGCGCGATCTTGTCCTTTGCCGTGAAGTCGCGCAGCGAATGGATGTTGGGGTTGTTGGTGTTCAGCCACATCGCCCCGCCGCTGATGGCGCTGACCCCGATCACCTGGCTGCGGGGGATGCCGTGCGCCTTGCTCCAGAGCGTGATAAATCCCGGCACGCCGATCCCGGCGACATCGATGCTGCCCGCGAGGAGCGCGTCGTTGATCACATTACCGCCGTCCAGCGCCTGCCAGATGACGTCGAGCTTGCCCAACCCCATCGCCGCGGCATGTTTTTCCAGCAACTGCTGATCGCGGACGACCATCAGCGTGAGGTAGCTGGAGCTGTAGCCGTGCGACACGCGGATGCGGTCGCTTTCTGCTCGCACCGCGACAGGCGCCAGCACGACACATATCAGTAGAAGAGCGCGTGCGACGAACATGGGTTGGTTTCCTTCGGCAGCTGGCCGAAGGTGCCCAGATGTCGCGAGGACCGCAAGGCACCGCGTTTGACGGGCCGTCCTCCCCCTGCACAGGGTCCGGACAACCTGGGAGGCCATTTCTGATTCCGGTATGGCCATGACGGGTTAAGGCAATGTTTCCAGAATGGCACGCGTCTCGGCCAAGGCGCGGCCACTGCCGAACTGGCGCAACAACCCGAACATGACCCCGGTGCGGTTCTGCAACGCCGGTGCGACCAGACCGCCGAACTTCCGGTCCATGTCTTCCCAGCCCATGGGGTTGCCAGGGTGGCCTTTCGCAACCGGGACATGCACCGCGACAGCGTCAATCGTCACGGTGGCCGAGGCGAATCCCATATCGGGATGGTCATGCACCGAGACCTTCGATGCGGTCGCTGCGATATCCGGCTCCAGCATCCACGGATCGCGAAAATCGGCGGCCGATACGTCCCGTCCGTGCAACGCCAGCGCCACGCAGTAGCGGAGGTCGAATTTGCCGGCCAATGGAGTGTCGGGATGCCCATCGCCGCCACCCGTTATTTTCATTGCCAATGCACCCACATCCGCCCGCACCGTTCCGATCGCGTCCAGGTCCAGCCGGCCAGTCACCAGTGCTCGGGCCGCGTCGATGGACGGGTGGATCAAATGGCATGCGGCGTAGGGCTTGAAACTGTTGCGCAGAATGCGCCAGTCGGAGAATTCGATCGGTACGATCGACAACGATCCATCCTGGATCACGGCGTTATCCAGCCCGGCACCGCGCTCCAGAATGCCGGTAGCGCCGGTGAAGCCTCCCGCCGCGAGTTGTGCCGACAGGATTCCGTCCATGGCGGCTTTCCCGGCATGGAAGGGTTTGGCCATGGTGCCGAACGATGCCGTCAGGCCGCTGCTTTGGGTGGCCGCCAGGGCCACGGCATGCAGCGCCCGCTCGGCGTCCAGCTTCAGCAAGGCCGCCGCCGCGGCCGCCGCGCCGATTCGCCCGAATAGGCCGGTGCCGTGCCAGCCGCGCGCGGTTGCCGCCTGTCCCAGGCCATGGCCAACCCTGGCCGCGACCTCGAACCCGGTCACGAAAGCGGCGAGCATGTCTGGTTCGGTGGCCCCGATCTCCTCCCCCAGCGCCAGGGTCGCCGCCCAGACCGGGGCGCTGGTGTGGGTGACGGCGTCCACATAGGTGTCGTCAAAGTCCAGGCAATGCGCGAGGGTCCCGTTCGCCAGCGCCGCGAAGGGCGCCGCGGCGGTGCCGCCGAACAGAACGGTGGATCGGCCGGTGGAGCGCCACTGCGCAACGGTCTCGCGCACAATGCGGCCGGCCGGTTCGGCGGCGGCGCCGATCGCGACGCCCATCCAGTCGGCGAGGCAGAGCCGGGCGGCGTCGAGAACCTCAGGCGGGAGCGTAGGCGTATGGGCGGCGGCGATGAAAACGCCGATGGCTTGCCCGTTGGTGGTCATGGTTGTTCCCCTTCCCTGCTTGCCGCGCTACGCTTTCCTAAACGAAGGAGGAACCCAATGACCATCCCGCGCCCTTTGGTAACCGGCCCCTCGGCCTGGATTGGCGCCGAGCTTGCGCAGCGGCCGGAGGAGTGGACTTACACGCTGTCCGCCGACGAGATCGGTGAGATCCAGACCAACGTCGCGCATTTGCGTGGACGGGACACCGCCAGCGTGACCAAAGCCGAGTTCCCGCTGCCCACGCTGGGCCCGGTGTTCGACCGCCTGCGTGAGGAAATCCTGAACGGGCGCGGCTTTGTTCTGCTGCGGGGGTTGCCGGTGACTGACCGGCCGATCGCCGACAGCGCCATGGCCTATTGGGGCATTGGTACCTGGTTCGGCAATGCGCGCTCGCAGAATGCGAAGGGGCATGTGCTGGGGCATGTGCGGGATATGGGGCTGGCAACGACCGATCCGAACGTGCGCATTTACCAGACCACCGAACGACAGAATTTCCATACCGATTCCTGCGATATCGTGGGATTGCTGTGTTTGAAGACGGCGCAGTCCGGCGGGCTGTCGTCGCTGACCAGTTCCATGTCGGTCTTTAATGCGATGGCCGAACGGCATCCGGAACTGGTGGGGCGGCTGTTCCGGCCGATGCCGACGGATCGGCGGGGGGAGGTGCCGGTGGGCAAAAAACCCTGGTTCGAACTGCCGATTTATAACGACTACCAGGGGTTTCTGTCGGCGCTGTACGCCCCGCATTACGTCCGGTCCTCCCAACGGTTCCCGGAAGCACCGCGCCTGACCGAACAGGATCTGGCGGCATTGGATTGCTTCGACCGGTTGGCAGAGGATGCAATGTTACGGCTGGATATGGCGTTGCGGCCCGGCGACATCCAGTTGGTGCATAACCATACGAATTTGCATGACCGCACCGCCTTCGTCGATTGGCCGGAGCCGGAACGCAAGCGGCACCTCCTGCGCCTGTGGCTGGCGGCACCGGGTGCTCGTCCGTTGCCTTCTGGGTACGCCGAGAGGTGGGGCAGTGTCACGATCGGGGATCGCGGCGGGATTATTTGCGAGGGCACGAAACTGCACGCGCCGCTGGAGGCGGTTTAACCATGTCGGATCATCTCGAGCGCCCGATCGAAGGCCCCACCGGCAACGCCTTGTTCGGCAGCGACATCGTGGCGGAAACGCTGCGGGCGCTCGATATTCCCTACATCGCGTTGAATCCGGGGGCATCGTATCGCGGGTTGCATGACAGCATTGTCAATCACCTCGGCAACAAAGCGCCACAGATGCTGCTGTGTCTGCATGAGGAAACCGCCGTCGCGATTTGCCAAGGCTATGCCAAGGTAACCGGGAAGCCGCTGGCGGCCTGCGTGCACTCCAATGTGGGGCTGTTCCACGCGACGATGGCGATTTTCAATGCGTGGTGCGACCGGATGCCGGTGTTGGTGCTGGGTGCGACCGGGCCGGTCGATGCGCCCAGGCGCCGCCCCTGGATCGACTGGATTCATACCGCCCGCGATCAGGGTGCCATCGTGCGCCCCTATACCAAGTGGGACGACCAACCGGCGTCCGCCGAGGCGGCCCGAGAATCGTTGCTTCGGGCGAACTGGATGGCTCGGACCGCGCCGATGGGGCCGGTTTACGTGAACCTCGATGCCGGCATGCAGGAGGCGCCGCTGGATCAGCCCCTGCCGCCGATCGACCCCGCTCGGTTTATGCCGGCGGTGACGTCGGCGGTGCCCGAGGATCAGGTGACGCAGGCGCTGGCGATGCTGCGCAATGCGCGGAATCCGGTGATATTGATGGGGCGGGTCAGCCGCGATGAGATTGCCTGGGAGCAGCGCCTGGCGTTGGCCGAGGGGCTGAACGCCAGGGTTATCACAGACCTGAAAGTCGGCGCGTCCTTCCCGACCGACCATCCGCTCCACGCCGGGGCACCCGCGACGTTCGTGGTGCCGGACGCGGCTGCCGTTCTCACGGCCGCGGATGTTATTCTCAGCCTGGATTGGGTGGATTTGGGCGGCACGTTGCGGTCGGTGGGCAGCGCCCCATCGGCCAAAGTGATCCAGGTTTCGCTGGATCATCACCTGCACAATGGCTGGAGCATGGATCACCAGGCGCTGCCGCCGGTGGATTTGTTCATCGCCGCCGATCCGGATATCGCGGTGGCGGCGTTGCTGAAGTCCGCGCCTTTGGCCGCCGAATTGCCCCCGGTTGCCCCACCGGCCGTGTCGTTCGCGGCCGGGCCGATCGGCGTGCCGGTCCTGGGGGAGGCTTTGCGGCACGCTTGCGGCGAGCGCGTCGTGTCGTTGCTGCATCTGCCGATTTCATGGAATGGCGCGACCTGGCCGTTCCGGCATCCGCTGGATTTCATCGGATCGGACGGCGGCGGCGGGATCGGCGCCGGACCGGGGATCTCGGTGGGCGCGGCGCTGGCATTGCGCGGATCGGGGCGGTTGCCGGTTTCGATTTGCGGCGACGGCGACTTCATGATGGGCGTCACCGCGCTGTGGACCGCGGTGCATTACCGCATCCCGCTGTTGTTGATTGTCGCCAACAACCGATCCTTCTTCAATGACGAACTCCACCAGGAACGCGTCGCCCGCATGCGCAACCGCCCGGTAGAAAACCGCTGGATCGGGCAGCGAATCGACGATCCCGCCATCGATATGGCGAAACTGGCGGAGGGCCAGGGCGCCGTCGGGTTCGGTCCGGTCGAGGATGCCGCTTCGTTAACCGATATCTTCGAAAAAGCCATCGCCGTGGTCGAAGCCGGCGGCGTGGCCGTGGTCGATGTGCGCGTCACCCCTGGCTACGCGGCGGCAACGACCGCGGCGCTGATGGGTACCGATCGGGGATAATAACAGGAGGACTCAACCATGCAGTTCGGTTACTTCACCATGCCGTCGCACCCTCCTGAGAGGGGCCTGAAAGCCGGCCACGACTGGGACCTGCAAACCCTGCGCTGGCTCGACGAGCTCGGCTTTCAGGAAGCCTGGATCGGCGAACACCACACCGCCCCGTGGGAGCCGCATCCGGCGCCGGATCTGCTGATCGCGCAGGCGCTGTTGCAGACGAAGCGTTTGCGCATTGGGCCCGGCGGCTTCCTGTTGCCGTATCACCATCCCGCCGAACTGGCGAACCGCGTGGCGATGCTGGACCATCTGTCGGAGGGGCGGCTGATGTTCGGCGTCGCGGCCTCCGGCCTGCCGAGCGACTGGGCGATGTTCGGGGTGGATGGGATGTCGGGGGTGAACCGGGAAATGACCCGGGAGGCGCTGGACATCATCCTGCGGATGTGGAGCGATGAGCCGTCCTTCGAATACAAAGGAAAATTCTGGAATGTTACCAAACCGGAGGAGATGTACGGGTTCCTGCGACCGCACATCAAGCCGTTGCAGCAGCCGCATCCGCCGATCGGGGTGGCGGGGCTGTCGAAGAACTCCGACACGCTGAAAATGGCCGGCGAGCACGGGTTCCTGCCGCTGTCGCTGAACCTGAACCCGGCCTACGTGTCCACCCATTGGGAGGCGGTCGAGGAAGGCGCGAAACGTACCGGCCGCACCCCGCATCGCCGCGACTGGCGCATGGTGCGGGAGGTCTTCGTCGCCGAAACGGATGAGGAAGCCTGGCGCCTGTCGGTCGGCGGCATGATGGGCCGCATGATGCGGGAGTACTTTCTTCCATTGCTCGGCAATTTCGGGTTTCTGGAATACTTGAAGCACGATCCCTCGGTGCCGGATTCGGATGTAACCCCGGAATATTGTGCCAGGCACAACTGGCTGATCGGCTCGCCGGCGACGGTGGCGGAGAAGCTGGAGCGCGTTTATAACGATGTCGGCGGGTTTGGGAATCTGTTGGTGTTCGGGTTCGATTATGCCGACAACCCGGGGGCCTGGCATAATTCGCTGAAGCTGCTGGCTAACGAAGTGGCGCCGAAGGTGAAGCACTTGATGCCGGGGTAAGGCGCCGATCTCACGTGACATGCTGTGGATACGCTTCGCCCACTCGGGCCAGGAGATAGACGATGAGCGACGGGCCGGCTGGACTCCCTGGAATTCCGCATGGAGTGGATCGAGCGTCGCCGGGAGTTGACCGGGGAGCCGGTTAGCTAAGAGCATTCCAGACACGCCTCGTTCGACGAGAACCTTCCGAAGCCATCAAAGACGAACTCTCCGCCGCGCTGGCCCCCCAATCCATCAAACTGACCGACCCCAACCTCCCGAGACCCACCCATGTCCCGCGTCCTCCACCGCTCCGGCGCCGTTCCCCCCATCGCGATCCGTGGGGAGGGTATCTATCTCCACACTGCTGACGGCCAGGCCATCATCGACGCCTCGGGCGGGGCAGCCGTTGCATGCCTCGGCCACGGCAATCGCCGAATCGCGGAGGCCATCGGGCGGCAGGCCGCGGAAATGGCCTATGCCCATACCGGCAGCTTCTCCAACCAACCGGCCGAAGACCTCGCCGATATTCTCCTCAAGGACGAACCCGGCGGCCTGACGCGCGCCTGGTTCTGCTCCTCAGGCTCCGAGGGCAATGAGGCCGCGATCAAGCTCGCCCGCCAATATTTCCTGGAAATCGGCCAACCCCAGCGCACCCGCACCATCGCCCGCCGCCAATCCTACCACGGCACCACGCTCGGCGCCCTGTCGGCCGGCGGCAATCTGATGCGGCGGGAGAAATTCCTGCCGATCCTGAGCCAGACCCACAGCCTGGTCTCCCCCTGCTTCCCCTACCGCTTCCAAAACGCCGGAGAGACCGAAGCGCAATATCTGGACCGGCTCACAGAAGAATTGGAGGCGGAATTCCAGCGCCTCGGCCCCGACACCGTCATGGCCTTCCTCGCCGAACCCGTCGTCGGCGCCACCACCGGCTGCGTCACAGCTTTGCCCGGCTATTTCCAACGCATCAAAGCCATCTGCGACCGCCACGGCGCGCTGCTGATCCTGGATGAGGTCATGTGCGGCATGGGCCGCACCGGCACCATGCATGCGTGGGAGCAGGAGGGCGTCGTCCCCGACATTCAGGTGATCGCGAAAGGCCTCGGCGGCGGCTACCAGCCCATTGGCGGCATTCTGATCCACGACCGCATCGTGCAAGCACTGGCCCAGGGATCGGGCGGGTTCCTGCATGGCCAGACCTATCAGGCCCACCCCGTCGCCTGCGCCGCCGCGCTGGAGGTGCAGCGCATCATCCGCGAGGACAATCTGCTCGCCAACGTCCAGGCCATGGGCAAGCGGCTGGAAACCGCGCTGACCGAACGCTTCGGCAACCACCGCCACGTAGGCGACATCCGCGGCCGCGGCCTGTTCTGGGCCATCGAGCTGGTCGCCGACCGCGCCTCCAAAACCCCGTTCGACCCCGCGCTAAAGATGAACGAGCGGGTGAAGCAACACGCCTTCCAACGAGGGCTGTCCGGCTACCCGATGGGCGGCACGATCGACGGCAAGCTGGGCGACCACTACATCGTCGCACCGCCCTACATCGTCACCGCCGCCGAGATCGACACCATCGTCGAACGTCTGGGGGATGCGGTAGACGCGGCGGTTTAGCGCGCCGCATTGCCTTGAGCCGTTAGCGGCCAGAGCGCGCGCCACCACCACAGCACGATGGCCAGGGTCGCGACAAAACCGAACACGCAGCTGCCCACGGCCATGGCGGTGAAGCCGACACGCTCGATCAACCACCCGGCAACCAGCAATCCCACCGGCAGGCCATAGACCGCCAAACTGCGCACGCCCATCACCCGGCCGCGGTACTGCGCCCCCGCAACGCGCAGCAGCATGGCATAAAGCGGAATTTGGCAGAAATTCTGCGCGATGCCCGCCAGCACCAGCATGACCCCGGCGCCGAGCGGGCCGGGCATGAAGATGTAAATCAGCACCATCGTGCACCAGGACAGCACCGCGAGGATGAACGTCCGGGCCGCTGGCAACGCCGCGCCGATCGTGCTGACACCGACCGACCCACAAAGGGCACCGAACGAAAAACACGCCAACAGGCACCCCAGCCCGAACCGGTCGAGGTGATAAATATCCCGTGCGATATAGGGCATGAGACCGCCGGTCAGCGGGATCACGGTGGCGTTGACCAGCACCGCCAGCCACATGCCGGCGTGCACGCATGGGGTGCGCCAGACATAGCGCAGGCCCTCCCCGACTTCGTGGATGGACGAAGCTTCCCCCACCCCCGCCGCTCGGCGGTGCGAGAGGTCCTTGCCGCCCATGGCCGTCAGGACCAAGGCCGCGGTGTAGCAGGCGGCGATGATCAGATAGGCCGGCCCCATGCCCAACCCGGCGATGATCGCGGCGCCCGCCAATGGGCCCAGGATGCGGGAACAGTCGGACGTGGTGCCCGCGGCCCCCATGGCATTCATGAGCCGGTCGGGCGGCATGATGGCGGCGATCAGCGCGTTCCGCATCGCCAGATCGGACGGGCGCGCCAGCCCGGCGAACGTCGCGGCGATGAAGATCGGGATCGGGCCAAGACCCCCGGCGAAGGTCAGCACGGTCATAATCGCGGCCGCGACGGCGTAGCTGGCCCGCATCGCGCACAGCAGCTTGCGGTGCCCCCACTTGTCCCCGGCCATGCCGAACGCCGGCGCGATCAGGGTGCCGAGGTAACGCAGCGCCCCGAACACGGTCAGTAGCACGACCGACTTCGTCTCGGTCAGGATGAACCAACCGAGCATCAGCATTTCCATCTCGATGCCGATGTTGGTGAGGAGGTCGGCGGGCCACTGGAACAGGAAGCCGCGCACCCGGAAAGGCGACAGGAGCGACTTGATCAACGCGCCGCGTTTCCTTGGGCGTCCAGCGGCCAGACCGCGCGCCGCCACCATCCCAGGATCGACAGAGTCGCGGCGAAGGCGAACACGCAGTAGCCCACAGCCATCGCGGCGAAGCCGACATGCTCGATCAGCACGCCCGCCAGCAGCAGGCCCATCGGCAGGCCATAGATGGCGAACATGCGCACGCCCATGACGCGGCCTCGGTATTGTTCGCCCGACACCCTCAGCAGCATCACCGCCAAAGGCACCATGCAGAAGCTTTGCCCGATGCCCGACGCCACCAGCATGAGGCCGCCGCTGTAGGGGTTGGGCATCAGCACGAACAGCAGCACCATGACGGACCAGATGAGCGTCGACAGCAGCATGGTGCGGGCCGCCGGCATGGCCTGCCCGAACAGGCTGACGCCGATGGACCCCAGCAGGGAGCCGACGGAGAAACTGGCTGCCAGGACGCCAAGACCGATGCGGTCCAAATGGTACACATCCCGAGCAATGTATGGCATGAGCCCGCCGGTCAGCGGAAGAACAGTGGCATTGACCAGCACCGCCAGCCACATGCCGGCATGCGCGCAGGGGGTGCGCCAGACGAAGCCTACGCCCTCCACGACCTCCTGCACGAAGGACGCGTTGCCGACCCCTGCGGCTCGGCGGTGCGCCAGACCGGCGCCGCCCATGCCGGTCAGGGTAACCCCGGAGAGGTAGCAGGCGGCGATAACCAGATAGGACGTCCCGATGCCGGTGGTGGCCATCAGCGCGGCCCCCATCAGCGGGCCGAAAATGCGGGAAAAGTCGGCGGTTGTCCGCGCCACGCCCATGCCGCCCATCAACTGATCCCCCGGCATGATGACGGCGATCAGCGCGTTGCGCATGGCCAGGTCGGATGGCCGCACCAGCCCCGCCAGCGTTGCGGTGATGAAGATCGGGATGGTGCCGAGCAGCCCGGCGAAAGCCAGCACGGTCATGCAGGTAGCAAGCAGGGCGTACGTGCCGCGCATGGCGCACAGCACGTTGCGGTGCCCGAATTTGTCGCCCGCCATGCCGAACAGCGGCGCGATCAGCGTGCCGAGGTAGCGCAGCGCCCCGAATACCGTCAGCAGCAGGACGGATTTGGTCTCGACCAGAACGTACCAGCCGAGGATCAGGATCTCCATCTCGACCCCCACATTGGTCAGCAGATCGGCTGGCCATTGCATCAGGAAGGCCCGCACCCGGAATGGGGACAGGAGGGAGTGGCGGGTTTGGACGTTCATTGCCCCCAGGGTCCGGGGGAAGTTGGCCGGTGTCAAATCCGGCAGGTTGCTTGAAACCCTTGACGCAGCGCAGCAAACCGCCAAATACCGCGCATGCGCAACTTCTCCGACCTGACCGAACGCGAAGTCCTCGCCCTCGCCATCGCCAATGAGGAGGAAGACGGCCGCATCTACGTGGATATCGCCGAAGGCTTGCGCGCCGAATACCCCGGCAGCGCCCAGATGTTCACCGACATGGCGGCCGAAGAAGGCGAGCACCGGCGTATGCTGCTGGATCTGTACCGGGAGAAGTTCGGCGAACACATCCCCCTGATCCGCCGTCAGGACATTCGCGGCTTCATCCACCACAAGCCGATCTGGCAGATCCAGCCGCTGCAACTCGACGCCGTGCGCGACATGGCCGAGAGCATGGAGGTCGAGACCCAGCAGTTCTACCGCAAGGCCGCCGGCCGCAGCGAGGACGTGTCGATCCGTAAGCTGCTGGGCGACCTGGCCGACGCGGAAGTGCGCCATGAGCACATGGCGGAGGGCATCCGGGAAAAGAACCTGCCGGACGACGTGCGGGCGCATGAGGATGCCCACGCCAAGCGTTCGTTCCTGTTAAGGGTGATCCAGCCGGGTCTGGCGGGCCTGATGGACGGGTCGGTGTCCACGTTGGCGCCGGTGTTCGCCGCCGCCTTCGCCACGGGCCGGTCGTGGGACGCCTTCCTGATCGGCCTCGCGGCCTCTCTCGGCGCCGGCATTTCGATGGGCTTCGCGGAGGCGCTGTCGGACAACGGCAGCCTGACCGGGCGTGGCGCGCCCTGGATCCGCGGCCTGATTTGCGGGCTGATGACCACGGCGGGCGGCATCGGGCACACGCTGCCGTTCCTGATCCCGGCCTTCTATACCGCGACCGCCGTAGCGGTGGCCGTGGTGGTGCTGGAGTTGGCCGTCATCTCCTGGATCCGCTGGAAATACATGGACACACCGCCTTTGTCGGCGGCGATGCAGGTTGCGTTCGGCGGCGCCCTGGTGTTCGCGACAGGCGTGCTGATCGGCTCCTCATAATTCGCATTTGTGCGGCGCGACTCCGGCGGGCTACCAATCTGTCCAGCGTAAGACATGCTCCGATTCGGAGCGAGGAGACCATCATGAAGCCCTGGACCATGGCCTGTCTGGCCGGTGTGGCGCTGCTGGCAGCGTGCGGATCGGATAGCGATGCGAACAAGAGTGGCGCGGGCGGTGCCAATGGGGCCGGCGGCGCGGGCGGCCTCGGTGCGGGCGGCGTTGGCGGGCGCGCCACCCCAGGCTCCCAGGAAGATCTGGTGCAGTCGGCCGGGGACAAGATCTTCTTTGAGACCGACCGCAGCACCCTGACCGATCAGGCGCGCGGGACACTGGACCGTCAGGCGAGCTGGCTCCAGACGAACCCGAATGTGCAGGTCTGGGTCGCGGGCAACTGCGACGAACGCGGCACCGAGGAATACAACCTCGCACTCGGCCAACGCCGCGCGAACGCCGACAAGGCATACCTGATGGCGCACGGCGTGGCCGCGACGCGGATGGAAACCATCAGCTACGGCAAGTCCCGCCCGATCGATCCGGGCGCCACCGCGGAAGCCTGGGCGCAGAACCGGAACGCGATTACGTCGGTGAAGTGACCCAAGGGAAAGCGACGTCGGACGTCGTCACCCGCCGAAGGTCGCGGGGATAGGACTCATCGAACGGCATCCCGCGATGCAGGGTGCGGCGGTTGTCCCATACAACCAGATCACCGACCCGCCAGGCATGGCGGTAGACGAGGTCGGGTCTGGTCGCGGCCTCGATCAGGTCGGCGATCAACAGGCGGCCCTCGGCGATTGGCATGCCCAGAACGTGGGATGCATGAGACGCGACATAGACCGATTTCCGGCCGGTCCGTGGATTGACCGACACCAGCTTGTGCACGGCCGGCGGCAAGGCCGCGCGCTCCTCCGGCGAGAAATCGGTGAATCCCAGCGTGGCGCGGGAGTGCATCAGGGAATGCTCCGCCTCCAACCCCTCGATCTGCTGCTTCACCGAAGCCGGCAGCCGGTCGTAGGCGGTGCGGCAATCGCCGAACTCGGTCTCCCCGCCTTCCGGCGGCACCGCATGGGCGTACAGCATCGATAAAGCGCCGCGTACTTGCTTGAAGGAACTGTCGGTGTGCCAGAGGCGGTTGCCCAGGTTCACCATGCGGTGGCGGGCGTTGCGGTCCTGCGGTTGTCCGGTCGTGGCGTCCAGGTTGGACACGTCCACCATCTCCGGCTGCCCCAGCCGCAGCTTGATCCCCGGCCGGTACGACAGCACGTAGCGCTCCGGCGGGCCGAACCGACGAGCGAAGGCAATTTGCGAATGATCGTCCAGATGCTGGCCGCGAAAGACCAGCACGCCGTGCCGGTCCATCGCGTCCTGTAGTTCGGCCACCGTGGCGTCGGGCAGGGGCTGCGCGAGGGCCAGATCCAGGACCTCCGCCGCGAAACCGGGATGCAGCTCCCTGACCGACAGTGCCATGGCTTCTTACCCCGTGATGTACTCGCACTTGAACCCGTTGCCCCAGCGCTTGACGTAGCCGCGCGAGGGGGAGGGGAAATGCGCGAAGCAGCATTGGGTGTCGGTGTCGCAGTATTGCTCCAGGAACGCGCGGCGGGTCGCGGCGCCCTGCTTGCCGTCGTAGTCCACCCGCATCGCCAGGTCGGTATACAGCGCCTGTAGCGGCGAGTGGATCAGATCACCAGTGAACACCGCGTCGTGGCGCCCCTTGCCGACGGCGACCGCATAATGGTCGATCGTGTGGCCTGGGGTCGGCAGCAGCGTTACCAAATCGTTCAACTGGTAGTCGCTGGTGACGACGTCGCAGGCCTTGGCCTCCACGATCGGGATCACGCTATCGACGATCGGCGGCAGCGTGGTCTTGGCATTCTCCGCCAACCAGAAGTCCAGCTCGGTCTTGGAGAAGAGATATCGAGCCTTGGGGAAGGTCGGGACCCAGCGGCCATTTTCGAGCTTGGTGTTCCAGCCGACGTGGTCGACGTGCAGATGGGTGCACATGACGAAGTCGATGTCGTTCGGCGTCAGGCCGGCCCGCTTCAGGCCGTCCATGAACGCGGTATCCTTCTTGTGGTGCCACAGCGGGCGGGCGGCGCGGTCCTTGTCGTTGCCGATGCAGCTATCGACCAGGATGTTGTGGCCGCCGATCTGCACCACGTAGGACTGGAAGCACAGCACCAGATTGTCGTTGGCATCCATGGCGGCGGGTTGCAGCCAGTGGCGGTTCTCGTCCAGCACGTCCTTGGTGAGGCCCGGCAGGAACTCCAGCGCGGGGGTGAAGCCGCACTCCATCTCGATGATCCGGTGGATTGTCGCGCCGCCGGCTTTGAATGTCAGGCTCATGGTGTTGGTTCCCCTCTGGTCGTTCGCGTCAGGCTGATGTTAGCTGTGCGGGAGGCCGCCGACAAACCGCGCGGCAGAGGGAGGTTGTTCAATGGCCGAGGCGAATTCGCTCAGTCCCGAGACGGTGATGGCGCAGATGAAAGCGAACGGTGTTACCGACATCGTTTGGCTGCCGG